>JBFJPL010000047.1:0-30933 GCA_041617155.1 Kiloniellales bacterium | reverse complement strand
CTTTACGACCCGCTGGCGATCCTGCGCGATGGTCTGCTGCTCTACGTGCTCATCCCCTTGCGCGGCGCCTTCCAGGCGGTGCCCTGGGTGGCGGTCGTCGCGCTTGTCGCCGTGATCGGCTGGCGCCTGGCCGGCTGGAAGCTGGCGCTTCTGGTGTCTTCGTTCGTCATGTTCATCGCCCTGACCGGATATTGGGCGCGGGCCTCGATCACGGCCTATATGGTCTTCGCCGCCCTGGTGATTTGCGTCGCTGTCGGACTGCCGCTGGGAATCTGGGCTTCCAAGACCCTGGCGCGCACCAAGGTGATGACCTTCCTCTGCGACTTCTTCCAGACCTTTCCGTCGTTCATCTACCTGATCCCCGTGATCATGCTGTTCCAGGTCGGAGACGTGGCGGCGATTGCGGCCATCGTCATCTACGCCAGCATCCCGACAATTCGCTACACGATCATCGGTCTGCGCAGCATTCCCAGCGAGACCATCGAAGCCGCGATCACCTCGGGCTGCACGCCGCGTCAAGTGCTCTGGAAGGTGCGCCTGCCGCTGGCCATCCCCGAGATCATGCTGGGCGCCAACCAGACCATCATGTTCGCGCTCTTCATGGTTATCATCGCGGCCTTCATCGGCACCAAGGACCTGGGCCAGGAGATCTTCCGCGCCTTGACCTTTAATGACGCAGGCAAGGGCCTGATCGTCGGCCTCTGCGTGGCGGCCATCGGCCTGACCGTCGACCGGCTCATTACCGAATGGTCAGAACAGCGAAAGAAAGTCCTAGGCTTGGCGTAGGCAAGAGCGAACGTTTCGGATCGCAGGCGGACAGCCTCGGCAGCGCTCGGCAGGTTGACGACTGATTTGCGGTCTGTGGACCCGAGGCAGGGACGAAGTGGAGCTTGACCATGTTCAGCAACATAGTTTGCGCCGTCGATGGGTCAAAGCACGCCCTCAAGGCGGCGAGATTGGCCAGCGAACTGGCCATCGCCGGCAAGGCGAAGCTGACCTTCTTGATCGTGACGAAGCGCCTCAAGTTGACCGAGGACGTCAAGCACTACCTGCAGGTTGAGAACCTTGGCACGAGCGAACCTCAATACGTCCTTGATGCCTTCACCAAGAACGTACTGGACCAGGCGCGCATTGTCGCGAAGGAGGTCGGGGCCGAGGCTAAATCGGAGATTATGGAAGGCCAGCCGGCCCGGACGATCGTCGATTTCGCGGCGCGGTCCAACTGTGACGCCATTGTCCTCGGCAGCCGCGGCCACGGGGATTCGGAGAGCGGTTTTCTGGGCAGCGTGTCGCACAAGGTGACCAGCATGGCGAAATGTACCGTCGTTACCGTGCGGTAGTTCCGTCGTAGCATCGGCGATCGCCGCGCGGATCGTCACTCGATGATGTCGGGAGAAGTGAGCAAATGAACGGAAACGGATCCTCAACGGCCATTGCGAGATTGCCCCTGATCGTGGCGGCGATTGCCCTGAACCTTGGCTTGCTGGATAGCGCGCGCGCCGCGGCCAAAGTTCCCGAATCATCCGATCCGATCAAGGTCATTGTCAACAACTGGACCAGTCAGTTGGTGCTGGCGAATATCAGCGGCCGGTTGCTCGGCAAGCTCGGCTATAGCGTGATCTACGAGCCGGCCCATACCCAGCTGCAGTACTCCGCGCTCGGCAACGGCGACATGCATTTTCAGGTCGAGGTTTGGGAAGGCACGATGGCGGTCCCCTTCGAGAGTCAGGTCGCCCGGGACCGCATGATCGATGCTGGCCGGCACGACGCCGTAACCCGGGAGGACTGGTGGTATCCGAATTATGTCGAGGAGATCTGCCCCGGCTTGCCCGACTGGACCGCCCTCAATGCCTGCTCGGCGAAGCTGGCCACGCCGCAAACCGCCCCCAAGGGACGCTACCTCGCTGGCCCGACCGACTGGGAGAAGCCCGACCAGGAACGAGTCGAGGCCCTGGGCCTGAACATCGCGGTGGTGAACGCGAGCGACGCCTTGGAGCTGAGGACCGAACTCGAGACCGCGTCCCGGACAAGGAATCCGATCATTCTGTTCAACTGGTCGCCGAATTGGGTCGAAGCCAAGTTTCCGGGGAAGTTTATCGAATTTCCGGATCACGATCCGGCATGCGAGTCCGATCCGAGTTGGGGCAGCAACCCCGACATGCGGTTCGATTGCGGCAATCCCAAGAAGGGCTGGCTCAAGAAGGGCGTCTGGGCGGGGTTCGAACAAAAGTGGCCCTGCGGCCTCGAGCTGATCAGGCGCGTCAACTTCACGAACGCACAGATCGCCGCCGCGGCGGCCAAGGTCGACGTGGACGGCCTGACGCCGGAACAAGCCGCCGAGCAGTGGCTCGAAGAGAACAAGACTGTCTGGCAGTCATGGATTCCGGCCTGCGCCCCTTAACCTACCCGATGTGACGAGGAAATTGGAGAATCAACACGATGAAAGTCCACCGCACCAGACTGGGACATTTGTGTCGGGGCTCGCTTGTCCTCGGCGGGGTCTTTGTTGCGGTCCAGCTTGCCTATGCATCGCCGAAGGAAAGCTTGCGGCAACTCTATCAGACCGGCGAATGCCCAGGCTGCGACTTGCGGGGGGTCGATCTCTACGGCGCGATCATGTGGCGGACAAATCTCGCGGCGGCGGACCTCAGTGGCGCCGAATTGAGCCAAGCAGGGCTCCGCGAGGCCAACCTGACCGGCGCCAAGTTAAAGGCCGCCAGGCTGTCCGACGCCGACATGGTCGGCGCCGGTCTCAAACGGTCCGTTCTCAGCAATGCAGAGCTCTACAAGGCCCATCTCAGCGGGGCGGACCTGCGCGCCGCCGACCTCACCGGCGCCCATATCGTCAATGCCGACCTGAGCAACGCCGACCTGCGTGGCGCCAGCCTGAAAGGCGCGGTGCTCTGGGGATCGATCCTGACCGGGGCCCGGCTGGACGGCGCCGATCTGACGGACGCCGATCTGAGCGAGGCGGATCTCAGCAAAGCAAACCTGCAGGGAGTCAATTTGACCGGAGCCAATTTGATCGGCGCTGATTTGAGCGAAGCCGATTTGACGAACGTCGATCTTAGTGCGGTCGACCTGAGAGGTGCCAATCTGGGCGGTGCGATACTTGACACGGGAGGATGAGGGGTTGCGCCTCACTGCAATGACGGCGCGCGGAGACATCGGCCAAACCATGGGGATCCGGAGCCAGCGCGTTCATGGTCCGGCTTCCTCTGAAAGTGGCCCGGTCAGCGTGTTTTGCCCCGCATACCTGGGTTTCTTGCTGACTCTTCGATGCATGAGCTACAAATGAGACCGCACACCTTGAGGGCCTTGGCAGATGCTTGGCCGCGGAGCGCTTTCGAGCTCTCGGTCCGGGGTAAAACCAGGACTTACGGAAGGCCCATGAAACTGGAGGGCGTGCAATGACGGTCGTGCCCGTACGGCGTTCGGGAGCCTATGAGCCGGGTCTCTCCTTCTTGGGCAACGGCGTCGAGCGCTATCCGGTGCGCGGCGGCGGCGTTTCCGTGGTCAGGCTCGAGGCCGGCGACGAACTCGAGATCGTCGACCTCGAAGGCCGGCAGCTCTGCGAGGTCATAGCCTTCGGCCCTGACGGCCGGGCCAAGCCCGAGGTTCTGGGTGCCGCCGCGGCCCGGTCCGCCGAGGGCACGCTGGCCATGCTCTCGAACGGCTCCGAAGACAGCCGGGCGGTGACGGCCGTGCTAAAACGGCGCGGCATCGCGTTCGACGATGCTCGGGCGATCCTGCTTTTCGAGGGCGATTCGCGTCCGGGGGAAAGCGCAAGTTTCACGGCCGCACGCGAGACCCTCTGCCTGATCGCGGCGCCCGGCGAGGCGATGCGCGTCGACCAGCACAACCCGCCGACGGATCTGATGGCTTGGGTACGGCGCGCACGGATTGCCGACCCTATCGTGCCAATGCTTCCCGACCCCTTGGCCGAACCGCGCCTCGACTTCCGGATCGACCGTGCCACCGCGCAGGGCTACGAGGTCAAGGCCGGTGAGTTCATCCAGGTGATCGACGTCGAGGGCCGCCAATGCTCCGACTTTCTCGCCTTCACGGTGGCCGGGCTGGACAAGGGCCTCGAGCGCGGCCTCGATGCGACCACCACGCGGTCTCTGATGGGCGCGGCCTATCCCGGTCCGGGCCTGTTCTCCAAGTTCTTCGATCAGGATATGCAGCCGCTGGTCGAGGTGGTGCGCGACACGGTCGGCCGGCACGACACCTTCAATCTGGCCTGTACCGAAAAGTACTATGCCGACCTGGGCTACCCGGGGCACGTCAACTGCTCGGAAAACTTCAACGGTGTGCTGCAGCCCTACCCGATCGCGGCGCGTAAGGGCTGGCCGGCGATCAACTTTTTCTACAACACGGGTTTCGACCAGCAGAACGTGCTCTACATGGACGAGCCCTATTCGCGCCCGGGCGACTATGTGCTGCTGCGCGCCATGACCGACCTGGTCTGCGCCTCGTCGGCCTGTCCTTGCGACGTGGACGCGGCCAATGCCTGGAACCCGACCGACATCCACCTGCGGGTCTATCCCGCGAAAAACACCTTCTCCAAAGCGGTGGCATACAGAATGACTCCCGATGCAGATGCAAAGCTGACGCGCGAGACCGCGTTCCATCCACGCACTTCGCAGCTGACCCGCAACTTCGCCGAATACCGCGGCTACTGGCTGCCGAACTCCTTCACGGGCACCGGCGCGGTCGAGGAATACTGGGCTTGCCGGGAGCGGGCGGTGGTGACCGATCTCTCGCCGCTGCGCAAGTTCGAGGTTCTCGGCCCGGATGCCGAGGCCCTGATGCAGGCGACCCTGACCCGCAACGTGCGGCGCCTGTCGGTCGGTCAGGTGGTCTACTCGGCCATGTGCTACGAGACCGGCGGCATGATCGACGACGGCACGCTGTTCCGCCTCGGCGCCGACAACTTCCGATGGATCGGCGGCGACGACTACGGCGGCATCTGGCTGCGCGAGCAAGCTGAAAAACGCGACCTCAAGGTGTGGATCAAGTCGTCGAGCGACCAGCTGCACAATATTGCGGTCCAGGGCCCCAACAGCCGGGAGATCCTGAAACAGCTGGTCTGGACGCCGCCGGCCCAGCCCCGCCTCGAGGAGCTCGGCTGGTTCCGCTTCACCATCGGCAAGGTCGGCGACCTGAACGGTCCGTCGATCATCGTCTCGCGCACCGGTTACACCGGCGAACTGGGCTACGAGATTTGGTGCCACCCGAAGGATGCGCTCGCCGTCTGGGACGCGGTTTGGCAGGCCGGCCGGCCGCACGGCCTGGCGCCGCTCGGGCTCGAGGCGCTGGACATGTTGCGCATCGAGGCCGGGCTGGTCTTCTATGGCGCCGAGTTCTGCGACCAGACCGATCCCTTCGAAGCCGGCATCGGTTTCGCGGTGGCGCTGAAGAACGAGGAAAACTTCATCGGCCGCGAGGCGCTGATCCGGCGCAAGGAGACCCCGCAGAAGAAGCTGGTCGGGCTGGAGTTGACCGGCAACGAGCCGGGCGCCGGCGGCGACGGCGTCTACGTCGGGCGCAGCCAGGTCGGCGTGGTGACCAGCGCGACCCGCTCGCCGGTTCTCAAGAAGAACATCGCGCTTGCCCGGCTCGACGTCACCCACGCAGAACTCGGCGCCGAGGTCGAGGTCGGCAAGATCGACGGCCACCAGAAGCGCATTCCCGCCACGGTCGTGCGCTTCCCGCACTACGACCCGGAAAAGACCCGCGTGCGCAGCTGAGCCGGGCCCCGCCAGGCCCCTTTCCGTGTTGCCAGGCGATCGGATTGACGGTCCGCGAGGTGCCAAGCTGACGATGTCGCGACGATGGCTCTCTAGCGCCGGCTTGACCCTGACGATCCTCGCGGCCTGCGCGGTTCCGTCCAGCGAGCCGGGTTCACCTTGGGTCTCGGCCTTCGACCGGGATCACCCCCTGGCCGGGCGAATCTGGCAGCCGGCGAAGCAGCGGTTCGCCGAGCCGGAGGAGGTGGCGGCGGCGCTTGCCAAGGCGACCTTCGTCCTGCTCGGCGAGAAGCACGACAATCCGGACCACCATCGCATCCAGGCCTGGCTGCTTGAAGGAATGGTCTCGTCGGGCCGGCGCCCGGCGGTCGCTTTCGAGATGTTCACAACCGATCAGGAGCCGCGCCTAGACGCTCATCTGGCCGCGCGACCGCGCGACGCGGAGGGCATCGCCAAGGCGGTCGATTGGGGCGCGAGCGGCTGGCCCGACTGGGATCTTTACCGGCCGATAGCCGAGGCGGCACTGGATGGCGGCCTGCCCCTGCTTGCGGCCAGCCTGCCGCGGCAAACGGTGCGGGCGGTCGTCCGCAACGGCATCGAGGGGCTCGGACCGGAGAGGGCGGCAAGGCTTGGCCAAGACCCCGATCTCCCGGGCCGCCAAGCGTCGGCGCTGCGCCAGGAGATCATCGACGCCCATTGCGATCAGCTGCCCGAATCCATGATCGATCCCATGGTGACGGTGACCATCGTCAAGGACGGCTTCATGGCCGACGCACTGATTCGGGGCATGCGGGCCGAGGGCGCTGACGGTGCCCTGCTGATCGCCGGCAACGGTCATGCCCGCGCCGACCGGGGCGTGCCCTGGTATCTGCGTCACAGAGCACCAGATGCCGCGACCGTGACCATAGGTTTTCTGGAAGTGGTGCCGGGCGAGGACGATCCGGCCGCATTTGCGGCCCGGTTCGGTGCCGAGATCCTGCCGTTCGATTTCGTCTGGTTCACGCCGCGCGTCGACGACCAGGACCCTTGCGCCGTCTATGCCGACCAACTGCGCCGGGCCAAACAACGGCACGAGAAACAGCCGGGCGAATGAATCCGCGACTCAAGTGGCGCCGGACGCTCAATGCTGGGTCGCGCTGACCACGACCGCGACGATGGTCTCCTCGCCGAGCGCCTTGCAGGCCTCCAGGCGGTGCAGGCCGGAGATCAGGACGAAGCGTTCGCGGCCGCGGCGCACGCTGATCGGCACCTTTTGTCCGACCTCCAGAATGCTTTCGGCCAGTTCGTCGACGGTCTCGGGCCTGAGCGTTTGACGCCGCTTTGCGGGGACGTAGATCTCGTCGATCCTGATCGTGACGTCATCCATTTTCGTTCTCAGTCTTGGGCCGGTGGATCCGCCTCGGCCTTCGCCCAGTCGGGTTTGAGGCCAAGAACCCTAATATCCATCGGCATGTTGGGGTTGAACAGACTGTTGTGCCAATAGGTCGCCTGGAACGCCGGTTCGTTCTCGGCCAATGTGCGCACGCCGCAGGGCATAACGTAGCGCTGGTTATACTGCTCGAACCGTAGGATGCAGTGGCCGTGGGTCAGCAACCTTTCGGCCAGCTCCGAGCGGGGGCCGAACAGCGCGGTCAGTTCGTCGGAGAAATCCCGCGGGTACTGGTAATAGGCCGCGGCCAAGTGCTCCAAAGCGCCTTTGTAGCGCTCCGCAGGGTCCTGGGTCTTCCGGACCAGGTGACGGAACTCGGCGGTCGTTTCCTCCGGCGCGCGTTGTACGATCAGAACCGTGATATCCACCGCTTCCCGGCCCGGCAGAACCAGCGTCGGCCGCATGCCGCTGGTTGGCCGTCCGCCGCCGTCCCGGACCGCCATTTGGCGCAGGCGGCACTGCCAGCCGAGGAAATGGTCGCGCAACGCCACCTGGGCCGCTTCCAATCGGACGACCGTCGCCGCGCCGTCTTCCGTCATTCGGCCCCTCCGGCTTTTGCCTTGCAATAGTTTCCCATGCTACAGCCCGACGGTTCAACCGCGCATGCTCGGCTGGGCGCCTGGCGCGTTGCAAAGGGGATGTTCCATGAACCCGGGCCTGTGGGGCTTGCTGACGGCGTTCGGCTGGGGCGGCGCCGACTTTATCGCGCGTTTCACCGGCCGGGCCCTGGGCCACGAAACGGCGCTCCTCGGCATGCTGTCGATCGGCGCCGTCGTGCTCAGCCTGGCGGTCTGGCTTTCGGACGCGCCCCTGGTCTGGGCGCCGGCGGGATGGTGGCTTCTGCTGGCCACCGGCCTCGGCGTCATGGTCGCGACCTTGCTGCTCTACTGGGGCCTGGCACGCGGCCCGGTGACCATCGTGGCGCCGATCGTCGGGTCCTATCCGGCACTCAACGTGACGCTCGAGGTTCTGCTCGGCGTCCGCCCGACCGTGCCGCAATGGACGGCCATGGCGGTGGTGCTGGGCGGCGTGATCGTCGTGGCCGCCGCCGCCGGGCGCTTCGAGGACGGTGTGACCCATACGCGCCAAAGCCTGCGGCGTACCGTGCTGATCGCTGTGGCCTCCGCCCTGGGCTTCGCAATCACCGTGGCGGCGGCGCAGCGCGCGACCCCGATTTACGGCGAGCTGCAGACCGTTTGGGCCAGCCGCTGGATCAGCCTCCTGGCCGCCGCCCTTTGGCTTGCCCGGCACAGGCGTCCGCCCGCGTTGCCGGTCCGCTGGTGGCCGCTGCTCGGGTTTCAAGGTTTGCTCGACGGCGGCGCCTATGTCGCCCTGCTGGCCGGCAGCCACGGTGCCGGCGCGGCGGTCGCCGTCGTCGTAGCCTCTGCGTTCAGCGCCGTGACCGTGGTCCTGGCGCGCGTCGTCTTGCTCGAGGCGATGAGCGGGGCGCAGTGGGGCGGAATCCTCCTGGTGGTCGGCGGCGTCGCCGTGCTGTCGGCGCAATAGCCCGCTGGCGCCTAGCGCGTTATCCGTTCGCGTAGCGTCGGTGTCGGCCCGCTCCCCCTCCCGACCGCCCACGGGATCGTATGATATGGGCGGTCGGGAGGGGGAGCGGGCTGGATCGACTTGTTCGGATAGTGCTCTAGCCGGCGAGCGGAACGGAAATCGCCGGCTGCTTCGCGCCGGCGATCGCCCAGTGGCAGCGGGCACCGAGGTCGCGGCAAGCGTGGGCCGCCAGCTCCGCCGCCGCCTCGCTCAGCCGCGCCGTGCCGTTCGGATCGAGGGACTGCAGCACAACGGCGGCGTTGACCGTGTCCGCGCGGATACGGCTGCGGGCGTCCTGGCGCCAGTTCCAGCGCCGACAGAGGCATTTCTCGTCGTCGGCGTAGACCACCTCGCCCTCGGCCGGCGGGTCGTTCTCCGGCGGGTCCTTGGCCAGGTCCAGGAAGCTGTCGCCGGACCGGGCGAAGCGAAAGGCCAGCGGCGGAGTCAAGTGGGCCAGATCGTCGGCCCCCGCGGGGATCAGGTACTTGACCGAGAGCGCGTTGTAGAGGTCGACCAGCGGCAAGACGCGCGGCAGGCCGGCGCCGCCGCGCACCCGGCGCAGCAGCGCCTCGCAGGAGTTGCGGTAGCTGGTTTTCTTCGAACCGAAGGCGCGGTAGGCGGCGCGCCAATCCTGGATTTCCGCGAGCTCCGCGACCTCGCGCCGGGCCACCAGATCGGCCGCCGAGCTTTCCGCTTTGCGGGTCAGGGTCTCGATGCCCGGGCAGTCGCCGGGTGGTGCGGCCATATCGAGAACGACCGCGAAAGCAACCTGGAAGCGCGGAAAATCCGGCAGCAGCTCGGCGATTGTGAGCGAGAGGTTTCCATCCGTCATGGTGGCTATCTTAGTTGAATTTTCCGCCGGTCGCGTGGACGCTTTCAGCCGGTGATGTTACCGTGGTTCATGCCGTTGCGCGCCGTTTTGCTCGACCTGGAAGGCGTTCTCTACCAGGAGGGAGCGCCGATTGCCGGCGCCCTGGAGACGGTGCGCGCGCTCGACGGTCGGGGCCTGACGCTCAGGTATCTCACCAACACGACCACGACCTCGCGCGCCGGTGTCGCGCGCCGGCTCGCCGCCATCGGCCTTGATATCGATATCGGAACCTTGTTTACGCCCCTGGCGGCGGCGCGGCGCTTGCTCGACCGATGGGGCGCCAAACGCATTCATCTGGCCGCCCCGCCGGAGACCGCCGAAGACTTCGCCGGCCTCGAGTTGGCCGACTCCGGCCCGGTCGACGCGCTGGTCGTGGGCGATCTCCACAAGGGTTTCGACTGGGACCGGCTCAATTTTCTCTTCTCGCTGCTGCGCGGCGGTGCGCGCCTGATCGCGCTGCACAAGAACCGCGTCTGCCGGCGCGGGGACGAGATCGCGCTCGATGCCGGCCCCTTCGTCGCCGCCCTGGAATACGCCGCCGGCGTGGAGGCCGCGGTGGTCGGCAAGCCGGCGGCCGCCTTCTTCGAGCTGGCGCTGGCCGAGCTCGGTGCCAGCAAGGCCGAGGCGGTCATGGTCGGCGACGACATAGAGGCAGACATCGGCGGGGCGCAGGACGCCGGGTTGCGTGCCATCCAGGTCGAGACCGGCAAGTTCACGCCGGCCGACCTTGATCACCCGCGCGTCACGCCCGACCTGCGCATCACCTCGATAGCCGATCTGCCAGCGGTGCTAATGGCGTTTTGAAACGACGGGCGATTGCCGGTTAAAGGGCTGATGCTTGGAGCCTCTTGGCCTATAATGACCTTTCGGAATCTGTGGGGAGCGAACCATGAGCGGGATCTTCAAGGTGGCCTGCGTGCAGAACGGCGCGACGGCGGATATCGAGGCCAGCATGGCCGAGGCGACGGCGTTGGCACGTGCTGCCCGGGGCGCGGGCGCGGAGTTGATCTGCCTGCCGGAGTACTTCACCAGCCTGGATGTGGAGGGCAGCTTGTTGATCTCCAAGCCGTTTTCCGAGAATGCCCATCCGGCGCTGCCGCACTATCAGGATCTGGCTCGCGAGTTCGGCGCCTGGCTGCTTCTGGGGTCGCTTGCAATCACCGCCGAAGGCGGCAAGGTGACCAACCGCTCCTATCTGCTCGACCCCGCCGGCCGGATCGCCGCGCGCTACGACAAGATCCATCTGTTCGATGTGCAGCTGGGCGGCGGCGAGAGCTATCGGGAGTCCGCCACCGTGGCGCCCGGCGACCGGGCCGTGCTGGCGGCCACGCCCTGGGGCCCGCTCGGCCTTTCGGTCTGCTACGACCTGCGCTTCCCGCAGCTCTACCATGCCCTGGCCGAGGCCGGGGCGGCGTACCTCACGGTGCCGGCCGCCTTCACCAAAACCACGGGCGAGGCCCACTGGCACGTGCTCAACCGGGCCCGGGCGATCGAGACCGGCTGCTATGTCTTCGCGCCCTGCCAGTACGGCGATCACGGCGTCGGCAAGGCCAGCTTCGGCCACTCGCTGATCGTCGACCCCTGGGGCCGAATCCTGGCCGAGGCCGATGACGCGGCCGGCTACATCGTGACCGAGGTCGACCCGGCGGCGGTGACCGAGGCGCGCCGCAAGATCCCGGCCCTGCAGCACGCCAGGACTTTCAAGGAACCGGCCGGCCTGGTATCGGCCAGGATAGCCGCGGCCTCGTGACACCTCGGGCTCCCAGTGATCTTATCCTGACACTTAATACCCCTCAGCTGTTGTTGCCGGGCTTGACCCGGCAATCCAGGGGCGGCCTTGCAACCCTGTCATGCCCGGGTCAAGTCCGGGCATGACAGGGGAAGTGACGTCCAAGACCTTGGCACTCGGACTCACATGTCAAGATCGAACCACTCTCTAGCTCCTTACCGATTGCGCGCTTTCCGGGTTTTGAATGCTGTATAGTGCCCGCGAGGTTCCGCGGGGGGCGGCTTTTGGGATGGAGGCCATGGCGAAGGCTACAGGAAGGAAGGCTGCCCTGCAGTCCGCGCCGGCTCGGGTTCCGGCGGAATCGGGTGACGCGAAGAACAACCATCTGGAAGCCGCGATCGGCAGCCAAGTGCGGCAGTTCCGTCAGCAGCTCGAGTTGACCGTGGTCGAGGTCGCCAAACTGGCCGGCCTCTCGCCCGGCATGTTGTCGAAGATCGAGAACGGCATGACCTCGCCGTCGCTCGCCACCTTGAGCGCCCTGGGCCGGGCGCTCGGCGTGCCGGTCACCTCGCTGTTCCGCAAATACGAGGAACAGCGTGACGCCACCTACGTCAAGGCCGACCAGGGTCTTCAGATCGAGCGCCGCGGCACGCGGGCCGGGCACCAGTACCAGCTGCTCGGCCATACGGTGCACAAGGCGGTCTCGGTCGAACCCTACCTGATCACCCTGACCGAGAAGTCCGAGGTCTTCCCTCTGTTCCAGCACTCGGGCGTCGAGTTCATTTATGTGCTGCAGGGCGAGGTGGTCTATCGCCACGCCGGCCAGACCTACCATCTGGCGCCCGGCGACTCGCTGTTCTTCGATTCCGACGCGCCGCACGGGCCGGAGGAGCTGTTGAAGCTGCCGATCCGCTTCCTATCGATCATCGTGCAGCCCCATTCGGGCGCCTGAAGCTTTCATTCCTCGTAAGAATAATAGTTTCCTCTGATTGATTGTTGGTGGCTGACGCGTTAGGTTTGTCGGGCGGCAAATTCAACGGCGGAGGGTGTTCCGGCATGTGCGGTATCGTGGGTTTCTTCACCAAGAATTCGGCCTACGAGGAACATCTCGGTGACTACCTCTCTGCCATGCTGATCGAGATGTCCGACCGGGGGCCGGACAGCGCGGGTGTGGCGGTCTACCGCAATCCGGCGCCCGAGGGCGCGGTCAAGCTCTCGCTGTTCAGCGCCGACGAGGCCTTCTCCTGGGCCGCGCTGGCCAAGGAGCTGACCAAGGAGCTGGGCGACAAGGTCGAGCTGGAGGTTCGCGCCAGCCACGCGGTGCTGCTGGTGCACGAGGCCTTTCCAGTGCTCGGCGCCTGGCTGGCCCGGCACCATCCCGACCTGAGGATCATGAGCGCCGGCGACTCGATCGAGATTTTCAAGGAGAAGGGCCTGCCGCGCGACGTCGTTGAGCGCTTCGAATTCCGCAACATGACCGGCAGCCATGCGCTCGGCCACACCCGCATGGCAACCGAGAGCGCGGTTACCACGGAGCACTCCCATCCCTTCTCGACCGGCCTGGACCTGTGCCTGGTGCACAACGGCTCGCTTTCCAACCACAACCGCCTGCGCAAAGTGCTGCAACGCGAAGGCATCAGCTTTCAGACCGACAACGACAGCGAGGTGGCGGCCGGCTACCTGACCTGGCGCCTGCGTCAGGGCGCCAGCCTGGACCAGGCGCTGGCGGCCGCGATCAAGGACCTCGACGGCTTCTACACCTTCGCCATCGGCACCAAAGACGGCTTCGCCGTGTTGCGCGATCCGATCGCCTGCAAACATGCGGTCTTGGCTGAGACCGACGACTGGGTCGCGATGGCGACCGAGTACCGCTCCATCGCCACGCTGCCGGGCGCCGACCAGGCCACGATCTGGGAGCCGGCGCCAGCGCAGATCTACAGTTGGGGCCGGGCCTGAGATGGCTGATCTGGACCTGGCCAAGGTCGGGCTGCGCGCGGCCAACAAGCGCTTGCACGGGCTGACCCGCGAATCGAACGAGTTGGACTGGCGGCTGATCAACCCGCGGGGCACGCACTCGATCGCGGTCGGCCTGGACGCGCCGCTCAAGTTGACGGTCGAAGGTCACGTCGGTTTCTATTGCGGCGGCATGAACAAGCAGGCCGAGATCACGATCAAGGGCCACGCCGGGCCGGGCGTGGCGGAGAACATGATGTCCGGCACGGTCCGGGTCGCCGGCAACGCCTCGCAGTCGGCCGGCGCGTCCGGCCACGGCGGTTTGCTGGTGGTCGAGGGCGACACCTCCTCGCGCTGCGGCATTTCCATGAAAGGCATCGACATCGTGGTCGGCGGTTCGGTCGGCCACATGAGCGCCTTCATGGCCCAGAGGGGCCACCTGGTGATCTGCGGCGATGCCGGCACGGACCTGGGCGACTCGATCTACGAGGCGATCATCTTCCTGCGCGGCAAGGCGGCTGGCCTGGGCGCCGACTGCATCGAGAAGGAAATGCGCGACGAGCACCGGGCCACGCTCACCGATCTTCTGGCGCGTGCCGCTATCGATGCCGACCCCGGCCAGTTCCGCCGCTACGGCTCGGCCCGCAAGCTCTACCACTTCAACGTCGATCACGCGGATTCTTATTGAGCGTGTGACAGGGAAGGTGATGCCATGACAGTCGATCCCCGCGCGCTCCGGCCCTCTGCGACCTTTCCCGGCCACGTGGTGGCGGAAATCCAGCGCGCCGCCGACGAGGGCGTTTATGAAATTCGCGGCTTCGGCGGCAAGCGCTCGATTCCCAGCTTCGACGATCTGGTGCTGCTCGGCGCCTCGATGTCGCGCTATCCGCTCGAGGGCTATCGCGAACGCTGCGCTACCAACGTCACCCTGGGGACGCGCCATGCCGAAAAGCCGATCGAACTGAAGATCCCGATCACCATCGCCGGCATGAGCTTCGGCGCGCTGGGCGCCAACGCCAAGGAGGCGATCGGCCGGGCGGCGACCGCCATGGGCACCTCGACGACCACCGGCGACGGCGGCATGACCGAGGAGGAGCGCCAATCGTCCAAGACCTTGGTCTATCAGGTGCTGCCGTCGCGCTACGGGCTCAACCCGGACGACCTGCGCCGGGCCGATGCGCTGGAGGTCGTGGTCGGCCAGGGCGCCAAGCCCGGCGGCGGCGGGATGCTGCTGGGCCACAAGATCACCGAACGGGTCGCCGCCATGCGCGACCTGCCGGTCGGCATCGACCAGCGCAGCGCCTGCCGTCACCCGGACTGGACCGGGCCCGACGACCTGGAGATCAAGATCCAGGAGCTGCGCGAGATCACCGACTGGCGGATCCCGATCTACATCAAGGTCGGCGCGACCCGGGTCAAGTACGACACCGCGCTGGCGGTCAAGGCGGGCGCCGACGTGATCGTGCTCGACGGCATGCAGGGCGGCACGGCGGCGACCCAGGACGTCTTCATCGAGCACGTCGGCATCCCGACCCTGCCGGCGGTCCGCCAAGCGGTCGAGGCACTGCAGGAACTGGGCCAGCACCGTAAGATCCAGCTGATCGTCTCGGGCGGGATCCGGAGCGGCGCCGATGCCGCCAAGGCTTTGGCCCTGGGCGCGGACGCGGTCTCGATCGGCACGGCGGCGATGATCGCGCTGGGCTGCAACAAGCCGGTGTTTCACGAGGACTACCACGCGCTCGGCACCGAGCCGGGCTATTGCCATCACTGCCACACCGGCCGCTGCCCGGTTGGCGTCACCACCCAAGACTCGGACCTGGAAGAACGCCTGCCGCCGGAAAAGGGCGCGCGGCTGCTCAAGAACTATCTGACGACCATGGTTCTCGAGCTGCAGACCTTGGCGCGTGCTTGCGGCAAGTCGCACGTGCTGAACCTCGAGCCGGAAGACCTTGTGGCCTTGACGATCGAGGCGGCGGCCATGGCCCAGGTGCCGCTGGCCGGCACCGACTGGATACCCGGCAAGGGCTTTTGACGGCATACTGAAGGGATAACTGGAACAAGCAAGGAGTAGGGGGGATGGTCCAGGATTTGGCCAAGGTCGCCGAAGAACGCGGCATCAAGTATTTTTTGATCAGCTTCGTCGACCTCTTCGGGGGCTTGCGCGCCAAGCTGGTGCCGGCGCGGGCGATCGCCGGCATGCAGCGCGACGGCGCCGGTTTCGCCGGTTTCGCGACCTGGCTCGACATGACGCCGGCGGACACCGACATGTTCGCGATTCCCGACCCGAACAGCCTGATCCAGCTGCCTTGGAAGACCGAAGTGGCCTGGCTGGCGGCCGATCTGTGGATGGACGGCAAGGAGGTCGAGGCCTCGCCCCGGGTCGCGCTCAAGCGCCAGATCGCGAAGGCGGCGACCCAGGGCTATCGCATGAAATCCGGTGTCGAGTGCGAGTATTTTCTGATCTCGCCCGACGGCGATGCGATTTCCGATGCGCGCGACACCCAGGAGAAGCCGTGCTACGACCAATCGGCCCTGATGCGCCGCTACGAGGTGATCAGCCAGATCTGCGATGCCATGATCGAGCTCGGCTGGGGGCCCTACCAGAACGACCACGAGGACGCCAACGGCCAGTTCGAGATGAACTGGGACTACGACGATTGCCTGGTGACCGCCGACCGCCACGTCTTCTTCAAGTTCATGGTCAAGTCGATCGCCGAACTGCATGGCCTGCGCGCCACCTTCATGCCCAAGCCCTTCGCCAACCTGACCGGCAACGGCTGCCACGCACACGTCTCCGTGTGGGACAAGGCCGGCAAGGACAACCTGTTCCACGACGACAAGGGCGAGCTCGGCCTCTCCAAGCTGGCTTACGGCTTCCTCGGCGGCATCATCCACTCGGCCGACGCCCTGGCGGCGATCTTCAATCCGGCGGTCAACAGCTACAAGCGGATCGATGCGACGGTCACGCTGTCCGGTGCCACCTGGTCGCCCAACGCGATCAGCTATTCCGGCAACAACCGCACCCACATGGTGCGCATCCCCGATCCCGGCCGCTTCGAGCTTCGCCTCATGGATGGCGCGGCCAACCCCTATCTGCTGCAGGCCGGTGTCTTGGTCGCCGGCCTGGACGGCGTCGCCAACAACCGCGATCCGGGCGAACGGCTCGACATCAACATGTACGCGGACGGCCACAAGCTAAAGCGCATCCGGCGCCTGCCGCTCAATCTGCTCGACGCCGTGCGCCTGTTCGACAAGAGCAAGGTGATCCGCGAGGGGCTCGGCGAAGAACTGGTCGGCAGCTACGTCAAGCTCAAGCTGGCCGAGTGGAAGCGCTATTCGACGACCCTCACCCAGTGGGAGCGCGACCACACGCTCGACTGCTGAGCGCGGCCCGTCGCGCCGGCTTGATGCCCGGCCAGCGGCGGCGCATAATACTGACTTTCCGGGGCTGAGGGAGCCCTGGGCGCAGAAACGAGGACAGGGAGGGTTGAGATGCGGTTCGGTACGGTGGCGCTTGCGCTCTTGGCGGTCACGATGGCCCAGCCTGCGGCGGCGGCGCGGAAGACCGAGAAGGAGCTGTGTCTCCAGAAGGTCAACGACGTTGAGACCATGAAGGCGGACCCGGCCTCGGCCTCGCCCGGCCCAAAGGCCGAAGCCAAGGTCGCCGACCTGATCGAAATCGCGACCCATCTCTGCGAACAGGGCAACTTCAAGTATGCCGACGACCTGCTGGCCCTGGCGCGTGGCATGCTGGCCAGCGAGTAATCCATTTGAAGCCCGCTTATTGACACGGTATCGGACAATAGGCTAGCGCGGCCAACGGTCCTTGCGCTTCACCTCGACGACCTCGCCGAGGTCTTTGGCCACCCGGTCGAAGACGCTGTCCCAGTCGCCCGGGCGCGGCTGCCGGAAAAGGCGCATGGCCGGATACCACGGCGTCGTCTCGCCGGCCATGCCGTAGAGCCAGTAGGGCACGAAGGACAGCAGGTTCCAAATCGGCTTGCCCAGCGAGCCGGCGAGGTGCGCCACCGCGCTGTCTGTCATGACCACGAGGTCGAGCGCCTCGATCGCCGCCGCGGTCTCGGCGAAATCGGCCACCTGTCCGCCGATATCCGCGATCACCGCCCGGGCGCCGCTATTTTCCAGCTCCCGTTCCAACGGCCCCTTCTGGAGACTGTAGAGCCGCACGCCGGGCACCTCGGCCAGCCTGAGGAACCGCTCCAGCGAGGTGGCGCGCCGGCGGTTGCCCTTGAAGGTCAGACTGCCGGACCAGACGATGCCGACCCTGAAAACGTCGGCCGCCGGCGCCAGGGATTGCGCCCAGCGCCGCCGCGCCGCGGCCGGTACGTGAAGGCGCGACGGCGGCGGCAGGCCCGCCGAGGGCGCGTCGAACAGGCCTGGCAGGGACATGGCCGGGCACTGCAAATCGAAACCTCCCTCACCTCCACCAGGCTCGACCAGGCGGTCGACTCCCGCCATGCCCGAAAACAGCCGGCGCAGCGGCGCCTTGCATTCGAGCCAGACCGCGCCGCCGCGCGCCTTGACTTGCGGGACGAAGCGGCTGGAAAGAATGGCGTCGCCAAAACCCTGTTCCGGGGTCAGCAGCAGCGTCTTGCCGGTAAAGTCCTCGCCCCGCCAGCGCGGCGCCTGGAATCCCCGGTCGCGCAACGAACCCAGGCGCCAGCGCGCCTCATAGGCTGGCCAGCCGTCGGCGAAACGGCCCAGCAGCAGAAGCGCCAAGGCTCTGTCCCAGGCTATCTCGGCGTTGTCCGGGTCGAGCCCCTGGGCCCGTTCGAAAGCCGCCAACGCGGCCTCGATCGCGCCCGACTCCTTGAGTGTGATACCGAGATTGTAGTGACCTTGGGCCTCTTTCGGCTGGGCCGCGACGACGGCGCGGTGCGCGGTCAGCGCCTCATCGAATCGGTCCAGATCCTTCAGCACGTTGCCGATGTTCATCAGAAAGCCGGGTGTGTCGGGCGCCAACTCGAGAGCCCGTCGATGGCACACCAGGGCGAGGACTAACCTGCCCTGCTTGCGCAGCGCCGCACCGAGATTGGCGTAAGCGGGCGCAAAGTCGGGCGCGTCAGCGACGAGGGCCTGGTAGCCGGCGATCGCTTGGTCGATCCGGCCGGCGCGGTGCTCGCGAACCGCATGTTCGAAGCGCGCCCTCATGGCCGGCGGCAGTGAACTTTGGGGCGTTTCCTGCTTGTCGCTCTGCCGTCTGCTCATCGCCGCGGGCCTCGGTCTCTTCGGCTTGTCGCCACCATCTTAGGCGGCGTGGCGGGGGCGCCAAGGGCCAAAGCTTTCGGCGCGGTCTCAGCGGATCTCGATTTCCCGGATCACGTCCACCACCTTGCGAGCCTCGCCGTCGACCCGGCGCACAAGCCGGTAGGTGCCGCGATAGGTCCCGGCCGGCCACGCCGCGGCGCGCCGCTTGCGGCCGAGGAAGCTGAACCACTGCGCCTTGTCCCGGTCCAGCCGCCCGGTCTTCTCGGCGATAACGGCGCCATCCGGACCGGTCAGCCGAGCTTGTTCCAGGTCGCCGCCTCGGGCACCGTAAAGGTCGATCCAGAAGACCAGTGCCGCGCTGTCGCGCGGCAGGTAGGCGGCGCGATAGTCGCCGCGCCGGGCCGCCTTCGCGTTAGGCGCCCCTGCGGCGAAGCCGGCGCCGAGCAGTCCGCCGGGCCGATAGTTCAGGCTGCGCAAGGCTGTTGCGCTCCACAAAGGCGCCTTTCCCGGCCCGCAATCCTTTCGCCCTTGCAAGCCGATAAAGGGATCGACCGGTTTGCTCCGAAAACGGATTTCAAAATGGACATGGGGAAACTCGGCCAGGCCCGACATGCCGATCATGCCGAGCACCTGGCCGGCGGCGACCCGGTCACCCGGTTTGACCACGATGCTGCCGCGGCGCAGATGGCTGTATTGACTTTCCCAACCGGCGCCGTGATCGATCAGGACGCCGTTGCCGGCCTCCCGGTCCTTGACTGCGGCCCGGCCGGTCTCCCGTACGTCGACGTCACGCATGGCGTCACGGATGGCGCGCACCCGGCCCGGCGCCGCCGCGAGGACGGGAACGCCCCTGGCCATGGTCGGCAGATCGGGCACGCGGAAATCGGTCCCATCGTGACCGTCATAGACAAGCGTGCCGCAGGCATAGTCACGTGCGCCGGGACCGGTGTCGTGGTCGAGGTAGTTCTGCACCATGCAGTCACGCCCGATCTCACAGGCAACCGGCAGTTCGAAGCGCAAGCCGGGGGGTTCCGCGCTGACCGGATAGGCCAGGTTCTGGGCCACGAAGATGCCCAGAACCGACAGAAGCTGAAGCGTCCGGCGGTGTCCGTCTTCGATCGAGAATGCCATACCGCACAGTCGTAGAGATTGGCGGACCCGACAGGATTCGAACCTGTGACCTCTGCCTTCGGAGGGCAGCGCTCTATCCAGCTGAGCTACGGGTCCCGCGCCTCGCGCCGGACCATAGACCAATGCGCCGGCCCGGTAAATCAGCTATCAGCCCATGATCGATGCCCGGACAGGTTCCTCGGCATTGTTCGATGCCGGACCATGCGTTGGGGCAGGAAGAGATACTCGCCGACCCGGCTGACGGGTCAGGCGTCAGGTGAGTTGGGATCTTGAGAGGGTGCGGGAAGTGGCGTTCAGGCGGCGCGCCAAAGGTTGGTCGACTTGCACTTCTGACAGACCCGCTCGCCAGGCCACGCGCTTGCGAAAGAATCGCGACACATCAGGCACTTACGTTTCTTGACCTCGTAGATCTTGTCGGGTCCGGGTTTCTGATTTTTTTCACTCGATGATGCCATTGTGGCTTCCTTCTCGCTTGGCGGCCCTTTTGTTGCGCTGCAACATAGTGATTTTTCAGGATGAGTCAATCCTGTGACATCATTTTTTGCCACGATTCCAGGTTGAGGGTGCGGTACTAGAGCACCGTTTTGCGCCGTTCCGGTCGGATGAGCCGGTCAATCGTCGGCTTGGACCAGGGCTGACAGGCGATCGAGCGCTTGCCGGTCGGCGCCCGACGGCAGCACGGTCGTTGGATCTGCGATCCAAGCCGCTATGTCGGTCAGCACCCGTTCCGCGCCCAGGTCGCGAAGCAGCATGTGCCAGCCGCCGGCATAGAGTGCCCGGCGCCGAACTTCGGCCGGCTGTGCGGGGAGATTTTGCCAGAAGCTCAGAGTCGGCTGCGGCGGTATGATCTCGTCGTTGGCGCCGTAGAGCAGCAACGCGCGGCCACGCAGCCGGGGCGCGGCTTCCAGAGCTTCGCTCATCAGGTCGGTCAGCCCCTCCATCGCGCTCACCTTGGTCTTCTTGATGACCAGGGGGTCCCGGCCCAGGGCACGCAGGGCCTCGATGTTGTCAGACGCCGTGACGTTCAGGCCCTCGCCGGTAAAGCTGGCCCAGGGAATCAGGCGAGCGGCCAGCCAGAGTGCGGTCCGCTGATAGAACGGCATGGTCTCGCGCGCCCAGACCGCCGGGGCCGAAAGAATTGCCCCGTCGATCTCGGGCGGCGCCGGGCGGGTCAAGGCGGCGATGGCCACCGCGCCGCCCATGGAATCGCCCAGCAGGAAGAACGGCGCCTCGGGATGACGGCTCTTGATCAGGTCCACGGCGGCCTTGAGATCCTCGACCAGGGTTTCCGTGCCGGCCCAAAGACCGGCATGGGGCGTCGCGCCGAAGCCGCGCTGGTCGTAGGCGTAAACGGCGATGCCGTGCTCGGCCAGCCACGCGGCGGGCGCGTCGAAGTAGCCGCTGTACATGTTGAAGCCGTGCAGGGCCAGGACGACCGCTTTGGGCCGGTGCCCGGGATTGTCGGCCGGTGTCCAGGTGCGCAAGGCAAGCGCCGTGCCGTCGCCCGTTACCAGGCGGTCCGCCTCCAGGCGGGGCGTGGTCGGGCCGGGTCCGGGCGGCACGCGCAGCGGCGCGCAGGCTGCGAGGCAGAGCCCGAGAAATAGCGCCAGGCCAGAACCCAGATGCTTACTCCGCATGGCCTTCTGAATTGCCGTCAGGGGCCGCCTCGTGCGCACCTCGGGTCAACTGCAGGAAGATATCCTCCAGGTCGGTTTCTTCGGTGCTCATATCGACCACCGTCAGCGCGGTCGCGGCGACCGCGTTCAGGATTTCGTTCACCGGGCTCTGGCTGGTCCGATATCGGAACAGCAGGCGGTCGCGCGCCTGTAGCTCGGGCTCGAAGCGCTGCAGCGCTGCCGGCACCTCCGCAATCGCTTCGGCAAGAACCAGGGTTAGCGTCTTGTTGTCGAGCCGGCGCAGCAGGGCAACTTTGGTGTCGCAGGCGATCACCCGGCCGTGGTTGATGATGGCGATTTGGTCGCACAGCTCCTCGGCCTCTTCCAGGTAGTGGGTGGTTAGCAGGATGGTGGTACCCTGGCGGTTGAGTTCGCGAACCTGTGCCCAGAGCTGCTGACGCAGCTCGATGTCGACACCGGCGGTCGGTTCGTCGAGCACCAGGATCGGCGGGCTGTGGACCATGGATTTCGCCACCATCAGGCGCCGGCGCATGCCGCCGGAAAGCGTTCGCGCATAGGCTTGGGCCTTGTCGCCCAGGCCAAGCGCCCGGAGGATCTGGTCGGTCCGCCGTTCGCGCGGTGGCACGCCATAGAGTCCGGCCTGCAACTCCAGCAACTCGCGCGGCGTGAAGAATGGGTCGATGTTGAGCTCCTGTGGCACCACACCGATTGCCGCGCGCGACTGGCGCGGATTGCGGTCGATGTCGGTGCCCCAGATCAGGGCCTGGCCGCCGGTCTTGTTGACCAGCCCGGCCAGGATGTTGATCAAGGTCGACTTGCCGGCGCCGTTGGGGCCGAGCAGCCCAAACAACGAGCCGCGCGGAATCGCCAGATCGACGTCGATCAGGGCGTGCTTGGCTCCGCTCTTGCCGCTGCCACGGTAGACCTTGTTGAGGCCGCGCACCTCGACCGCGAAGTCCGGCAATGCGCTTTCGACGTCGGCCTGAACGCCGGCTTTGATCTCGTTGTCTGGCATTGTCTCCGGATAATGCGGGTTGACCGATCAATGGTTTGATCGCGACCGCGCAATCGGTATCATCCGCTCTGGCGGTGGTCAACCGACGCCGGATGGCTTGACGGGCAAAGCGGGAAGAAGGTCATGGAGCCAGTGGAGATTCTTTACAGCGGTGCGGAGGTTGTCTCCTGCGATGGCGGCGACGGACCGCTCGGCCATCCGCGGGTCTACCTCAACATGGAAGGCAAGGGCCAGATCCACTGCCCCTACTGCGGCCGCCGGTTCGTCCTCAAGCAGGACGAAGGCCAAGCGGCCGCCCGGTAGCGACCGCCAACTTCGCTTCGGGGGAGGCGACGAGCATGTCCGAGAGCGCCGAGAGAATCGCGCGGCACTATGCCCGAAGCGACCTTCGTCCTGCGATCCTGATGGCTCTCCAGGCCGCCGGAAAGGATCTCCGGCGGCTTACGCCCGAGGACCTGGCGCCGATCGACGAGTTCCACGTGCGTGGCCGCGAGGCGACCCTGGAGTTGGCCGAACTGGCGGCGCTCGATGCGAAATCACGGGTGCTCGACCTCGGCTGCGGGCTCGGCGGGCCGACGCGCGTGCTGGCCTCGCGTTGCGGCTGCCGGGTCACCGGCCTCGACCTGACCGAGGCCTATTGCCAGGCGGCGACCTTGCTGGCCGAACGGGTCGGCCTCGCGCATCTGGTCGACTACAGACAGGGAGACGCCCTCGCCACGCCCTTCGACGATGGCGCCTTCGACTTGGTCTGGACCCAGCACGCGGCGATGAACATTTCCGACAAGGCCGCGCTCTACCGCGAAGCCCATCGGGTTGTGAAACCGGGCGGCCGTGTGGCGCTTTACGACGTGCTGCAGGGCCCGGGCGGGCCGCCGCACTATCCGGTGCCCTGGGCGCGCGAGCCCTCGATCTCTTTCCTGGTGACGCCCGAGACGCTGCGCGACTTGCTGACCGGTGCCGGCCTAGAGATCGTTTCTTGGCAAGACAAGACCGAAGCGGGCCGCCAATGGTTTCGCCGGCTGGCCGACCGGATCCGCGCACAGGGTCTGCCGCCGCTCGGCTTTCACCTGCTGCTGGGCGACGACTTCGCGGCGATGGCGGAGAACCAGCGGCGCAATCTCGACGAGGGCCGGATCGTCCTGATCCAGGCGCTCTGCCGGCGACCCTGAAACCGCGATGGCCATGGCTCCGGCGCTCGACTTAAAGCATCCGCTCCGGCATGCTTCCGCCCCATGAATGCCACGCCGCCTCTCCGCCACCTCTATCTGGTCGATGGCTCCGGCTACATCTTCCGGGCCTATTTCGCGATCCCGCCGCGCAACAGCTCGGACGGTACGCCGACCAACGCCACCTTCGGCTTCACCAACATGCTGATCAAGCTGTTGCGCGAGACCGACGCGGACGGCGTGGCGGTCATTTTCGACAAGAGCGCGCGCAGCTTTCGCAACGACTTCTATCCCGAATACAAGGCGCACCGGCCGCCGCCGCCGGAGGACCTGATCCCACAGTTCGCCATGATCCGCGAGGCGACACAGGCCTTCAACTTGCCGTGCATCGAAATGGACAACTACGAGGCGGACGACATCATCGCGACCTATGCGCGCTTGGCGCACGAGGCCGGAATCGAAGTGACCGTCGTCTCCTCGGACAAGGATCTCATGCAGCTGGTCGGCGATGGGGTGACCATGCTGGACCCCATGAAGAACATCCAGATCGGTCCTGACCAGGTGGTCGAGAAGTTCGGCGTACCCCCGGAGAAGGTGGTGGAGGTCCAGGCGCTGGCCGGCGACTCGGTCGATAACATACCCGGCGTGCCGGGCATCGGCATCAAGACCGCGGCTCAATTGATCACGGAATACGGCGACCTGGAATCCCTGTTGGCGCGCGCGGCGGAGATCAAGCAGCCGAAACGCCGCGAGAGCCTTATCGAGAATGCCGAGCTGGCGCGGATCAGCCGCCGCCTGGTCGAGCTCAAAGTCGATGTCGAAGTCGAACACCCGCTGAGCGACTTCACGCTGCACGAACCTGACCCCGCGGCCTTGCGCGCCTTCCTCGAGCGCTACGAATTCCGCTCGGTCATCGCGCGCCTCGGCGACAAGCTGGGCGATGGCGGCGACGGCGCGGCTGCGACCGCGGTGGAGACCGCCGAGGCGCGCTACGAGCTGGTCAGGGACCTGCCGACACTCGAGGCCTGGGTGGCGGCGGCCCATGAAGCCGGCGTCGTCGCGGTCGATACGGAGACCACGGGCCTGGACGCCATGCGCGCCGACCTGGTCGGTGTGTCGCTCGCGCTCGAACCCGGCAAGGCCTGTTACATCCCGCTCGCCCACAGGACGCAGGGGGTGGAAGGCGAGCTGGACCTGGCCGGCGGCGGCGAACTGCTCGGTGGCCAGATCCTGTTCGCCCGCGCCATCGCGGCGCTCAAACCGATGCTGGAAGATCCGTCGGTGCTCAAGATCGGCCAGAACATCAAGTACGACATGCTGATCTTCGCCGGGCAGGAGATCCAGGTGGCGCCGGTCGACGATACCATGCTGCTGTCCTATGTGCTTGAAGGCGGCTCGCATGGCCACGGCATGGATGAGTTGGCGGAGCTGCATCTCGGCCACCGGACCATCAAGTTCTCCGAGGTGGCCGGCAGCGGGCGCCGTCAAGTGACCTTCGATCGGGTGCCGCTCGACAAGGCGCTGGACTATGCCGCCGAGGACGCCGACATCACCCTGCGCCTGCACGAGATTCTCAAGCCGCAGCTGGTGGCCGGGCACATGGTGACGGTCTACGAGACTATCGAGCGGCCCCTGGTGCCGGTTCTGGCGGCGATGGAACGGGTCGGCGTGAAGCTCGACCGGGATGCGCTCAGGCGGTTGTCCAACGATTTCGCCCGGCGCGCCGCCGAGTTGGAGACCGAGATCCACAAGCTGGCCGGCCGGCCCTTTACCATCGGCTCGCCCAAACAGCTGGGCGAGGTGCTGTTCGACGAGCTGGGCCTCGAGGGCGGCGGCAAGAAGACCAAGAGCGGCACCCACGCGACCGGCGCCAACGTGCTCGAGGCCTTGGCTGCCCAGGGCCACGCCCTGCCGGCTCGGGTGCTCGACTGGCGCCAGCTGACCAAGCTGAAGAGCACCTACACCGATGCCCTGCAGGAGCAGATCGACCCGAAGACCGGGCGTGTGCACACCTCTTTCAGTCAGGCGGTGGCCTCGACCGGGCGGCTTTCGTCGAACGACCCCAATCTGCAGAACATCCCGGTCAGGACCGAAGAGGGCCGTAAGATCCGCCAAGCCTTCGTGGCCGAGCCGGGCATGAAGCTGCTGTCGGTCGACTACAGCCAGATCGAACTGCGCCTGGCCGCGCACATGGCTGACGTGGCCCCGCTGAAGGCCGCCTTCCACGAAGGCCAGGACATCCACGCGATCACCGCGAGCCAGGTGTTCGGTGTGCCGGTCGAGGGCATGGACCCGATGGTCCGGCGCCAGGCGAAGGCGATCAACTTCGGCATCATCTACGGCATTTCGGCCTTCGGCCTGGCCAACAATCTCGGTATCCCGCAGAAGCACGCAAAGGCCTACATCGAGGCCTACTTCGAGCGCTATCCGGGGATCCGCGACTACATGGAGCGGATGCGCCAGATCTGCCGCAAGCAGGGCTATGTCAGCACCCTATTCGGCCGCAAGGTCCACATCCCCTCGATCAAGGACAAGAACCCGGCGCGGCGTAATTTCGGCGAACGGGCGGCAATCAATGCGCCGATCCAGGGCTCCGCCGCAGATATCATCAAGCGGGCGATGATCCGGGTGCCCAAGGCACTCGCCGATGCCGGACTGAAGGGCCGCATGCTGCTCCAGGTGCACGATGAGCTGTTGTTCGAGGTGCCCAAGGCCGAGGTCAAACAAACCTCCGAACTGGTCTGTTCCGTGATGGCCGGAGCCTGTGCACCGGTGCTCGAGCTTTCGGTGCCCTTGACGGCGGACGCCGGCGTCGGGGATACCTGGGCCGAGGCCCACTAGCGCCCTTTGGCGGCAGAGTGAACCGCAGACATTGCGGAAGAATTGGTCCAGTAGTGAGCCCCTGCCCGTAGATTTATAGTTAACAAAACGTTAAATAATCTTAGCGTGCCTATGTAATTGTCACGCATGTGGGACAAGTCTGTTGTTTATCAAGGCGCTGAATTTCCGCGTCCCGTATACGAAAAAATGCCTAGTTATTTATAATTATTTCAGATTTGAAAATAGCTAAATACGCCTACAGTTAACGTCTTAATTATAATTTCCTTGGATAATCGCCTCTGCTTTTAGCGAGAGGGGCCCGTCATGGGACGGACTCTGCGCGATGAACAGAGCCGAGCGGTGGCGTAACATGACGGACATACAGACAATTCTGCTGAGCCAGCTGAACCGAAACCTGGTTGGCGCGGAGATGGCGAAAGACATCGACGACGTGCTGATCGACCGAATCCGCGTCGCGAAGCAGGAATATCGGAGCATTCCGCGCTCGGCCCTTGTTGGCGAGGTCGAGGAGAAGCGTTTCCATCTGCTCAACCGAATCTCGATGCTGCAGAGCGAGACCTTCTTCAAGATCAGCAACGATTCGGCGCTGGTCAGAATGATTCCGAACATCCTGATTCCCTACCTGATCGATCAGGGCGCGGCGGCCTACGAGGCGCGCAACGAGCGTGACCTCAATGTGCTCGAATTCAACCTTGGACAATTCCAAACGGTGCTCGACAAGGCGATCACGCGGACCGTCAGACGGTCCCAGGCACGCAGTTACGGTATCTTCGGCTGCATCGGCGCGCTGTTCGTGATCGGTAGCCTGATCTGGTACGGCAACAACGTCGGTCTGGACAAGAACTGGATCATGCCGATCGTGTCGGTTCCCGTCACCGTCGTGCTGTGGAGCTTGATCGGTTCGCTGGCGGCGATGCTCTATCGCTTCAACCGCTCGAGCGACAGCGACCTGGAGGACCCACTACGTTGGCTGTTCACCCGGCCATTGACTGGCATGGTCATGGGCATGATCGTCTATCTTATGATCAAGGGCACTCTGATCGTGTCGGACAGCCAGCTCGCGATCGGTTCCCTGGGCTCTCAGGAAGTGATCTGGCTGGTCGCCTTTCTGGCTGGCTTCAGTGACCGTTTCAGCGATTTCGTGCTGAACTTGATTGTTGGCCGCTTGGGCGCGGCCGCCAGCGATCAGCCAAGCTCGACCGACGCGGTGCGCGCGGCATCGAGCCATATGCCGTCCCACCGGACCATCGATATGCTCGATGATCTGTCCCATAGGCGCCAGACCACGCCGGTCGAGCATCCCCTGGCGACAAGGGCGGCCGAGGCACCTCAGCCTCGCGCGGCGGAGCCGAAGGTGACGGCACCCGAAACCCGTGCAGAGCCGCTGGGGACATGGCCGAGGCAGGCGGCGGAGCCGAAGATGACGGCATCTGATACCGAGCCCATCACGCCGGCCCAGGGTGCGGGCGCCAAGTCGACCAAGCACGGCGGCAAATCAAAGAACGGCAAGGAGGGGCAAGACGCCGAACGTTGATTGCCGCGCGATACATGGCAAGTGCCTTGGCGCAAGGGCTGGGCGAATGGCATGAGTGACGCCGGGTGGTGATTAGGGCCGCCGCCTGCTGTCGAGATCCTGCCACTTAAGCCGGAAACGCCCCCTCGCCACCATGGCAGGGGGCGTTTCTCGTTGACCGGCTGCGCCTACGAAACGGCCGAGTTGGCCCGGTTCAGCGCAGGAACCGAAGCCAGGCCCAGAGATTGAGCAGCGAGGCGAGGGAGGAGGCGACGTAGGTCAGGGCGCAGGCCTTAAGTATGCTACGTGCCGCCGGCAGGTCGGCCTTGGGCAGGTAGCCGCCCCGGTCGAGGATCGGCAGAGCCCGCTTGAAGCTGGCATCGAACTCGACCGGCAGGGTGAAGAGGTGAACCACGACGGCAATCGACATCAAGAAGATGCCGGCCGCGATTTCCATCAATCCCAGGCCCGGTGCACGCGTGATCATGGTCAGCAAGGGGGTCAGGAGCAGCACGATAGCCCCAAGCTTCTGAAAATACTGGGTATAGACGATCAAGCGCGTGCGGTTTCTCAGTGGGGCGTAGTTGTCGCGGTCCTGTAAGGCGTGGCCGACTTCATGGGCGGCCACGACCACCGCCGCCAGGGAGCGTCCCTCATGGTATTGGCGCTGCAGCCGCACGGCCTTTTCCAGGGGGCTGTAGTGGTCCGGCTCGCTTGTAGCTTCGACCTTGATGTCTTCCAGGCGGCTTTCGTCCAGCAGATGTCGGGCCAACTCGCCGCCGGTACCGGGGAAGTCCGGGCGATCCTGGCCATGCCGCGCGAGCACGGCCCGTGCCCAGATCGACGGCCCGAGAATTACCGCTAACAAAACGATGCTTCCCAGCACCAAGAGCACGGGCATTTTCCCAGTTGCTCCCTTTCATTGTCGCCGAGCGTGCCCGTTAGACCAAGCTGCTGCCAGGAAAGGTGATCGGGAGAAGTTAACGCAGCGTTGCGTGGTGGTGAAGGGCCCTTCGATCTCGCCGACCTCCCCACCCTTGCGAGGCATAGCGGCGCCTGATACACCAGCGCCCGGAATTCCGCTGCAGAGGACGGGTCGAATGACCGCATTCACCGATTACAAGGTTGCCGATATCGCGCTGGCCGATTGGGGCCGCAAGGAAATCGACATTGCCCAGACCGAGATGCCCGGTCTCATGGCGATACGCGAGGAGTATGGCGAAAAAAAGCCGCTCAAGGGCGCCCGTATTACCGGCTGCCTGCATATGACTATCCAGACGGCGGTGCTGATCGAGACTCTGCTCGCTTTGGGCGCCGAGATCCGCTGGTCCTCGTGCAACATCTTCTCGACCCAGGACCACGCGGCGGCCGCGATAGCCGCCGCCGGTATTCCGGTCTTTGCCTGGAAGGGCGAAAGCGAGGAGGAGTACTGGTGGTGCATCGACCAGACGATCAAGGGGCCGGACGGCTGGACACCCAACATGCTGCTTGACGACGGCGGCGACCTTACCGCGGTCATGCACGACAAGCATCCGGACCTTCTCGAGGACGTGCGCGGTCTTTCGGAGGAAACCACGACCGGCGTCAAGCGCCTCTACGAGATGGCCAAGGAAGGCAGCCTCAAAGTCCCGGTCTTCAATGTCAACGACTCTGTGACCAAGTCCAAGTTCGATAACATCTACGGCTGTCGGGAAAGTCTGGTCGACGGTATCCGCCGGGCGACCGACGTGATGATGGCCGGCAAGATCGCCGTGGTGGCCGGCTACGGCGACGTCGGCAAGGGCTCCTCGGCCTCGCTCCGCAACGCCGGTTGCCGGGTCATGGTTACCGAAATCGACCCGATTTGCGCGCTGCAGGCCGCGATGGAAGGCTATGAGGTGGTTACCATGGAAGACGCGGCGCCCGTGGCCGACATCTTCGTGACCGCGACCGGCAATGCCGACATCATCACGATCGACCACATGCGGGCCATGAAGGATCGGGCGATCGTCTGCAACATCGGCCACTTCGACAACGAGATCCAGGTCGAGGCCTTGAGGAATCTCAAGTGGAACAACATCAAGCCGCAGGTCGACGAGATCGAGTTCCCGGACCGCAGGCGGATCATCCTGCTGGCCGAAGGCCGCTTGGTGAACCTGGGTTGCGCGACCGGCCACCCCAGCTTCGTGATGAGCGCCTCTTTCACCAACCAGGTGCTGGCCCAGATCGAGCTGTGGAACAACGCCGAGAATTATGACAAGCAGGTTTATGTGTTGCCCAAGAAATTGGACGAAAAGGTAGCTGCCCTGCATCTGCAAAAAGTCGGTGCCAAGCTTACCAAGCTCAGCCAGCAGCAGGCCGATTACATCGGGGTTGAGGTCGAGGGACCGTTTAAACCCGATACCTATCGCTATTGAGAGATCTCGCCGGCCGGCGACAGGCGTCAGGATGTGCCGCGATCGAACTATGGGATGGGGCCGCTGTTACGGACTGGTACCAAGTCTTGTATATGGCGACCCCTTTGTCCTAGAATCACGGCTTCTGCGGCGTGGACAGAAGGGACCGCCTGACGGTGGCGACGTGCATGCCCGAGCGGCTTCAGCCGAAACTCGGCCGGCTTTCTTGTCGCGCATGGGAGCGCGACGGTGTTCGCTAATGTCGGCATGATGCTGTCGGCCCTGATCGCCGTCGCGGCGGTCGGGGGCATGGGGCTCGTGACGCTTCATTACCGGCGCCGTCTCATGGCGGCCGAGAGGGCCGCTGGCCGCGCGGCGGTTCTGGACGCAACCCTGGCCGTTGCGCCGCTCGGCTACTTTGCCTTTGCCACGCCGGATGACGACGCGCGTTGCTCGACCCGGCTGGCACGGGTGCTTGAATTGGGCGACGTGCGGTCGGTCGATTTCAACGCCATTCTCAGCGCACTCGATCCGGCCGACGGCAAGCGTCTGGCGGCGGCAGTCGAGGGTCTTAATCGGCGGGGCAGTCCCTTCACTTTGCAGGCTCAACGGATGGACGGTGCCCTGATCTTCGAGGTGACCGGCACGCGTTCACGCCCCAGTTTGGGGGGAGCCGCTGTGGAACTGCTTTGGTTCGCCGATGTAACAGTCCCCAACAATACCTTAGCGGCCGTTGAGGCAGCGCG
>JBFJPL010000046.1:0-31093 GCA_041617155.1 Kiloniellales bacterium | reverse complement strand
GCGAAGGCTTGCCGATGGGCACGACATCGCCTGCCCCTCCGCTCCTAACCCTCGCGTCTGTCCGGCCGATGCAGCTCATGACCAATACTCGGACAGGCTCCTAGCTCCGAGGCTGAAGGGGTCGCATGGCGACTTTTACACCAAGCGTTGCCACCAGCCGCGGCGCTTCGGACGGTCGCTCTCTTCGCTCGCCTGCGGCGGTGCTGTTCGCTCCAGAGTGCCAGGACCGCTCGTTTCCACGTAGGCGCTTGGTGGCGTCGGTGTGTGAGTCACCTCTTGTGCCGGCGGCTCGATCGCAGAAACTCTCGCCGAATCAGCGGTGCCGGAAGTTGGGCCCGCGTCAACGACACCATCGGCCTTGTCTGCGTCGCCAGGTGCCGTTTTCTTTCGGCCTCTACCGCGACCTGCCGGTTTGGCTCGGGTGCCGCTGGCCGCCGAACGTGTGCGTCGCCGCGCTGGCTCTTTGGCGACGGCTGGCTCTTCCTCCGTGGTCGCTGCCACATCGGCGGTTTCGGCCTCGATCGCCGGCATATCGACGTCCGCTTTGCCCGCCTTGGCACGACGTTTGCGAGGGCGACGCTTCGGCTTGGTGGCGGGTTCTACTTGGGCCTCATCCACCACGTCCAGTTCCGTCGTGCCAGCCAATACCGCCTCCGCATTTGCCGGCTCATCGGCGCTCGGCTCCTGCGGCTCGACGTTGTCTTCGTCGGCTCTCGGCGCGAATTCTGCGACGGCTTCGTCCTCTAGACCCTCGCGCCGCCGCTTCGAGCGACGGCGGCCACCGCGTTTGCCGCGGCGTCGGCGCGGCCTGCGGTGTTCCTCTTCATCCTCGCCATCGGTTGCACGAATCGCCGATTCTTCCGCATCAGCCACTTCCTCGCCATCGGAGTCTTCGGATATGGCCGCCAACTCTGGGGCTGGCGCGGCCTCGTCCTTCCGCCGGCGCCGGCGTCGGCCGCGCTTTCTACGTGTATCGCCTTCCTCCGCAGCTGCGCCGCCATCTTCCAGGTCCGTGGGGATGGCGACGACCACACCGGTCGACGTCATACGCTCGAGCTTGTAGTCGGGAGCCACCAGGCTGTCGTCCTGGGCAACCAGGATCTGCAGTTCGTAGCGCTGCTCGATCTGTGGAAGCCGGGCGCGCTGCTCGTTCAGCAAGTAGAGCGCGACCGCCGTCGGCAGATTGATGATGAGCTTTCCGCCACCCCGGCGAAGGCCTTCCTCCTCCAGAACACGAAGCACGTGGAGTGCCGCCGAGTCGGTGGAACGGACGAACCCGGAGCCGTTGCAGCGGTCGCACGGGACCGTCGACGACTCGAACAGGCTTGGCCGCAGGCGCTGGCGGGACATTTCGAGCAGTCCGAAGGGACTGATGCGGCCAAGCTGGATGCGCGCCCGGTCATGTCGCATCGCCTCCTTGAAACGCCGCTCGACCTCCCGGTTGTGACGCGACTCCTCCATGTCGATGAAGTCGATCACGATCAGACCCGCCAGATCGCGAAGGCGAAGCTGTCGCGCGACCTCATCGGCGGCCTCGATGTTGGTCTTAAGCGCAGTTTCCTCGATGTGCCGTTCGCGCGTCGCCTTACCCGAATTGACGTCGATGGCGACCAGAGCTTCGGTCGGATTTATGACAATATAGCCGCCTGACCTGAGCTGAACGCTTGAGCTGTGCATAGCGTCGAGTTGGCTCTCCACCTTGTGGCGAATGAAAAGCGGAATATCGGATTCCTTGTTCAGCTTGATTTTCTTGGCGTGGCTCGGCATCAGGTTCTTCATGAAGGCTTTGGCGGTCTTGTGGCCTTCCTCGCCATCGACCAAAATTTCGTCCATGTCGCGGCTGTAAAGATCGCGGATCGCCCGCTTGATCAGGTTCGCTTCCTCGTGGATCAACGCAGGCGCGGACGATTGCAGCGTGTTCTCGCGGATCTCGTTCCACAGCCGCATGAGATATTCGTAGTCGCGACGGATTTCGACTTTGCTGCGCTCGCTACCGGCGGTCCGTACGATCACCGCCATGCCGTCTGGGATGTCGAACTCGGAAATAACCTTCTTGAGGCGCCGGCGGTCGGAGGCACTGCCGATCTTTCGGCTGATGCCACCGCCACGCCCGGTGTTCGGCATCAAGACACAATAGCGTCCGGCAAGCGAGAGGTAGGTCGTAAGGGCCGCACCCTTGTTGCCGCGCTCCTCCTTCGAGACCTGTACCAGCATCACCTGGCGCCGCTTGATTACCTCCTGGATCTTATAGCGGCGCATGTAGCGCGCGCGCTTGCGGGCGTCTTCCTCGACCTCGTCGCCACCCACAGTATCGATTCGAGTCTCGACTTCGACCTCTTCGACCGCTTCACCGGGCACCTGCTCGGAGGCTTCGTCGGCGGCAAAATTTTCCTGGTTGTCGCCCTCGTCCGGTTCGGCGCGGTCGACCTCGACGTCCTCGGCACCATTGCCGTTGTCGACGTCATCTACTTCCTCGCCGGCGGCGTCGCGGCTGAGCCGGGCTTCCTCGGCGATTAGCGCTTCCCGGTCGGCGATCGGGATTCGGTAGTAGTCCGGATGGATTTCGCTGAACGGCAGGAACCCGTGACGATTACCGCCGTACTCGACGAAAGCTGCTTGAAGAGAGGGTTCTACTCGCGTGACCTTGGCGAGGTAGATGTTGCCCTTGAGCTGGTTCCTTGCGGTCGATTCGTAGTCAAACTCTTCGAGACGATTGCCATTGAGCACCACCACCCGCGTCTCTTCCGGGTGGGAGGCATCTATCAACATACGTTTGGACATTAAGATAAAACTCCGATACGCGCTCAGCAGCTGCTACCCCAACGGTAGGCCGCGGCGCGAGCGCACGCCCTGAACCGCGATGCTGGATCGTTGGGTTCTGGAGGGTCGTGCTGTTGTTCATTCGATTCTCGATTTCCTTGGCGCAGCGTCGCGCCACGAAACCCCTTCGCCGACGAATCAATTTGATTGCTAGTGTCGGCTTGGGGTGGCGGATTCGATCCGCCGTTGTTCAGCAATTACCGTTAGGCCAACCAAAAATATCGAATTCCCGTCGGTTGGACCGGAATATCGACCTAAAGGTAGCCATCTCTTCGCATCCATACTGACGGATTAGCAGTGGAGGCGCGAAGTGGTAACTGGGCTAACATAAGCCGAGATATCGCGTATAACAATGGGTTTGTCAGCCGTGTTTCGCGGATTTCCTGGCGTGCGACAGGGGATCTGTGGCAAAAGCCCCAATATGCCGGAGGCTCTCCAACCCCGGTATATCTTGTGGACTAAGCAAATAGTCGTGCTATATCTGCCAGGTGCGGCAAAGAATGATACGACTTGTACTTTTACTGTTCTGCCTGGTGCCGGTGACCTCCGCCGCACTGGCCAAGCCTACCGTGACCGCTGCGCGCATCGGCCAACACCCCGACAAAACCCGATTCGTCATGGAGCTGACGGAATCGCCGTCCTATCAGATCTTCACACTGCCCGATCCGTTCCGTGTGGTGATCGACCTGCCTGAGCTCGATTGGCGTTTGCCGGCACAGCAGGTGCCGCGCAAGAGCGGCATGGTAAAGGATTTGCGGTTCGGAAAGTTCTCCGCCGGGACCAGCCGTGTGGTGCTCGACGTAAGGAAACCGGTGCGGGTCCGAAACGTTCACGTGCTGCCGCCACGCGGCACAAGCGCCACTTATCGCTTGGTCATAGATCTGGAAGCGATCAGCCGGGAGGCCTTTCTGACCGCCGATCGCCAGCCGATCAACTCGGCGATTCCCTTACCGCCGGCCCAGACCGACGGTCTACTCAAACTGCCCCCCAAGCCGGAGGCGGACAGGCGGCCTACGGTCGTCATCGATGCCGGGCATGGTGGTGTGGATCCGGGCGCGATAGGTTTTTCGGGGAAGCTGGAAAAAGACCTCGTCCTGATCTATGCGCGCGAACTGGAACGGCAGCTGGTGGCCTCCGGGCGCTACCGCGTGGTCATGACCCGCGATGCAGACATCGTCTTACCCCTGCGCAGCCGAGTTGAGTTGGCGCAGCAGGCTGAGGGCGACCTGTTTCTCTCGCTGCATGCCAACATCCACCGCAGTTCTCGGGTCAAGGGCGCATCGGTCTATACGTTGTCGGAAAAGGGCGCGTCCGACGCCGAAGCCAAGGCGTTGGCCGACAAGGAGAACCAGGCTGACGTCCTGGCGGGAGTCAACCTGGGTGTCCAGACGCCCGAAGTCAGCCAGATCCTGATGGACCTGACCCAGCGCGAGACCATGAACTTGTCTAAGAAATTCGCCAACATCATGGTGCGCGAGTTGGGCAAGGAGATACGACTTCTCAACAACACTCACCGATTTGCCGGCTTCGCCGTGCTAAAGTCGATCACGGTGCCGTCGGTCCTGATCGAGGTTGGATACATGTCGAACAGGGCCGAAGAGCGGCAGCTTCGTTCGAAGGCGCACCGCAGAAAGGTGTCTGCCGGAATCGTTAAGGCCATCGACCGCTATTTCAAATGGCAGGAAAAGTTGAGTCGGTCATAAGCCCGCCACATTCTAACCTTTTATTTGCTTTTGTCGCCCTAGGTTCCCGCAGGCAGACTGCCCGGTAGTTGGACATGAACATGATCAGATTCTTAGCATCGGCATTCACTTTGCTCTTGATCCTCACGGTCATCGGTGGGGTTGGCGTGGTTTACGTCTTCGCCGAGTACGGGCGGGACTTGCCCGACTACAAGCAGCTGGCGAGCTACGACCCGCCGACCGTCACGAGGGTGCATGCCGGCGACGGCCGTATTATGGCCGAGTTCGCGGTGGAAAAGCGCGTCTACGTGCCGATCCAAGTGATCCCCGGGCGTGTGGTCAACGCTTTCATCTCGGCCGAGGACAAGAACTACTACGACCACCCGGGCGTCGACATCGTTGCCGTCGGCCGCGCAGTGGTGACCAACATCTTCCACCTGATCCAGGGCAAGCGGCCGGTCGGCGCCTCGACCATCACGCAGCAAGTGGCCAAGAATTTCCTGCTGACCAACGAGCTTAAGATCGAGCGCAAGATCCGTGAGGCCATCCTGGCGTTTCGGATCGAGCGGACATTCACCAAGGAGCGAATCCTTGAGCTCTATCTCAACGAGATCTATCTGGGATTCGGCTCTTACGGCGTTGCCGCCGCGGCGCTCAACTATTTCGACAAATCGCTCGACGAACTGACCGTAGCTGAGGCCGCCTACCTGGCAGCTCTTCCCAAAGCCCCGAACAACTATCACCCGATCAACAAACCGGCCGCGGCTGTGGCCCGGCGCGATTGGGTGATCGGCCGCATGCTGGAGGATGGCGCGATTACCCGGCCCCAGGCCGAACAGGCTTGGGCCGAGCCGCTTGAAGTCAAGGAGCGTGGCGAGGTTGCTGTAGCGAGCGCTGATTACTTCGCCGAAGAGGTGCGTCGCGAACTGGTCCGGCTCTACGGCGAAGAAAAGCTTTACCAGGGCGGCCTCTCGGTGCGTACCACCCTCGACTCCGGGCTTCAGGATATCGCCGATCGGGTGCTGCGCGACGGCCTGATGGCCTACGACCAGCGCCATGGCTGGCGCGGGCCGATTCGCCGCGTCGATCTGGCGGCCGGCGACTGGCATGAACTTCTGGCACCGCTCGAGCGCCCGGCCGGCGCCGGGGGATGGCGCCTGGCGGTCGTATTGGAGCTCGACAAGGAGCAGGCCCAGGTCGGACTGAAGGACGGCACTCTCGGCCAGATACCCTTTGCCGAAATGGCTTGGGGGCGTCCCTGGCAGCCGGAGCAGAAAGTCGGCCGGGAACCCAAACTGCCATCGCAGGTACTCGGCAAGGGCGACGTGGTGCTGGTCGAACCGGTGACCGCCAACGCAGAGGGCGAGGCCTATCCCGAAGGCTCGTTTGCGTTGCGACAGATCCCCGAGGTCGACGGCGGCCTAGTGGCGCTCGATCCGCACACCGGGCGCGTATTGGCCATGAGCGGCGGCTGGTCCTATGAGCGCAGCGAGTTCAACCGCGCCACCCAGGCTTACCGGCAGCCCGGCTCCGCTTTCAAGCCGATCGTCTATCTGGCGGCGCTCGACTCGGGTTTCACCCCGGCGACATTCATATTGGATGCGCCCTATGTCGTAAACCAGGGTGAGGGCAAGGGCAAGTGGCGGCCGAAAAACTATTCCGGGCGGTTCTACGGTCCGACGCTGATGCGCATCGGCATCGAAAAGTCGCGCAATCTGATGACCGTCCGCCTAGCCAATGCCATCGGCATCAAGCGGATCATGGACTTTGCCAAGCGCCTCGGGGTGGCCGATGAAATGCGACTGGAATTGGGCATGGCGCTCGGCACCACCGAGACTACCTTGCTGCGCCTGACTACTGCTTATGCCATGCTGGTCAACGGCGGTAAGCGAGTGACGCCGACTCTCATCGACCGGGTCCAGGACAACGATGGCCGCACGGTCTATCGGCACGATCAGCGAGAGTGTCCGAACTGTGCTGCCGAGGCGTGGACCGGGCAACCGGTTCCTGTCCTGCCGGACGAGCGCGAACAGGTGGCTGACCCGCAGAACGCCTATCAGATTGTCTCCATGCTCCAAGGCGTGGTGCAGCGAGGGACAGGGCGGCGTGTAGCCGCCGTGGGCAAGCCCTTGGCCGGCAAGACCGGGACCACCAACGAGGGGATAGACACCTGGTTTGTCGGTTTCACACCGGACCTTGCGGTCGGCGTCTTCGTCGGCTTCGACGAGCCTCAGACACTCGGCCCCAAGGAGACCGGATCGAGCGTCGCGGCGCCAATTTTCCGAGACTTCATGGCCAGTGCGCTTACGAATCGCCCAGCCATCCCCTTCCGTATTCCACCTGGCATTCGTTTGGTGCGCATCAACACAGAAAGCGGTCAAATGGCCAAGCCCGGGGACCGCAGCGTGATCCTCGAGGCCTTCAAAAATGGAACGGTGCCGACTGGCGAGCCGCCGTCGATCGATGGTGGCTACGATCCGCGGATCGGCGATGGCACGGTGCCGGGCGTTGATGGTCTGTACTAACCGGGTCTAAGGCCCTAAAAGCTTTCTCAGCTAGAAGTTAAGACCTCAATCCCGCCAGTTCTGTCCCAGTTAGGAGGCTTTAGTGCGCGCCGAAATTGAAGCGGTGGTCGACGACATCCGTCAGTCGCTGACCCTGCTGAGGAGGCATCTTTGACTGGGAGACCGCGAACAAGCGCCTATCGGAGCTGAACGCGCGGGCGGAGGATCCTGAGCTTTGGAACGACCAGGCCGCCGCCCAGGCGGTCATGCGCGAGCGCACCGCTCTCGACCAGTCGATCTCCGCCTACCAGGATCTCGAGACGGAGCTTGAAGACGCACTTACCTTGCTCGAATTGGGCGAGGCCGAGGATGATCGTGCCTCCGTCGAGGAGGCCGAGGGTCAGATCGTCGCGCTTCGCGGCCGGGCGCACAAACTTGAACTGCAAAGCCTGCTTTCGGGTGAGATGGATGCCAACGATTGCTTCCTGGAGGTCAATGCCGGCGCAGGCGGCACCGAGGCGCAGGACTGGGCCGAAATGCTGGTACGCATGTACACGCGCTGGGCCGATGCCCACGGCTACAAGGTCGAGTGGCTCGAGGAAAGCGCCGGCGAGGAGGCCGGTATCAAGTCGGCCAGCCTGCGGGTAAAGGGGCCGAACGCTTACGGTTGGCTCAAGACGGAGTCGGGGGTGCATCGTCTGGTGCGCATTTCGCCGTTCGATTCCCAGGCGCGCCGCCACACCTCTTTCGCCAGTGTTTGGGTCTATCCGGTGATCGACGACGCGATCGAAATCGAGGTCTTGGACAAGGACCTCAGGGTCGACACCTACCGGGCGTCCGGGGCCGGCGGCCAGCACGTCAACAAGACCGATAGCGCGGTGCGCATGACCCACCTGCCCACCGGCATCGTGGTGCAGTGTCAGAACGACAGGTCGCAGCACAAGAACCGGGCCCAGGCCATGGCAATGCTCCGTGCTCGGCTCTATGAGCACGAACTTCAAAAGCGCGAAACGGCGGCTCAGGCCGAGGCGGACAGCAAGACCGATATAGGCTGGGGCCATCAGATCCGGTCTTACGTGCTGCAGCCCTACCAGATGGTCAAGGATTTGCGCACCGGTGTCGAAAAGGGCAACGCTCAGGGTGTCTTGGACGGCGATCTAGACCCCTTCCTGGAAGCATCGCTCGCGCACAGGCTAAGTCCCGAAGACCAGCCTCCCGAAGACACCGCAACGCACTAGATTTCGTCCGGGTGCAAAATGCTCTGGTACTGGAGTCGGGGACCGTGTGTACTTGACCGTCGGGGAGGTCGGACGATGCGTGAAATCCTGGGCGATATCTTTATCTGGTCGCGGTTGGCCGAGCCGCAGGGTTACAACTTCAACGGCTATTTCATCCACCACCCCAATGGCAATCTGGTGATCGACCCGGTCGAGCCCGACCCCGATGACCTTGAAACCTTGGCCGAGCAGGGCGCGGCGCACATTCTCATCACCAACCGAAACCATGCGCGGGCCGCCAACCGGGTGCGCGAGAAGACCGGCGCCTTGACGGCAATTCACCCTTCGGATGCCGATCATGCGCGCTCGCAAGGCTGCCTGGTCGACGAGGCCTTCTGCGTCGGCGAGGTGATCGGGCCGCTGATGGTCCTGCCGGCCGACGGCAAGTCGCCCGGCGAGGTGGCGCTCTATTGGCCAGAACGCAGCTTACTGTTCCTGGGCGATGCGGCCATCGGCAATCCTCCGGGCCGCTGCTCCGTGTTGCCGGAGGCCAAGCTCGACAATCCGGCGCGATTGCGAGCCAGTCTGCGCACTCTGCTGGGCCTCGACTTCGATGCCCTGCTGTTCGGCGATGGCACGCCGATCCTCAGCGACGCAAAGGCTCGGCTCGAGGAGCTGGTCGCGAGCTTTCCAGAGGACTAACACGCCCGGCCGAGTAAACGGCTAGTCCGAGGTGCGCCGCGTGGCCAGGAAGATGCCAGGAAGAACCAGTGCGGCGCCGAGCAGGTGAAAGAACTGCAGTTCTTCGCCGAGCAAGATGAAGGCCAGGATGCCGTTGTAGATCGGGATCAGGTACATCAGGAGTCCGGTCCGACCGGCGCCCAGCACCCTTTGGATGATGCCATAGACCTGATAGGCGCCGAAGGACGCGACCACTGCCAGTATCAGGACACTGACGATCGTCGTGCTGTCGAAAGCTGGTGGGTTGCCCAGCAAAAATTCGCCGATATGAAACGGCAGGAGAATTAGAACGCCGCCCGCCGTAATGGCCGCAAAGCGCACCATGGGCCGCAGCGTAGTCGGGCGGTGGCGTAGAAGTATCGAATAGACCGCCCACGCGAGCATGCTGACGGTGACCCAGAGGTCGCCGACCACGAAATTTAGCTTCAGCAGGATCGCCAGATCGCCACGGCATACGATCACGACGACACCGGCGAGCGATACGGCAACGCCCAGGGCTTGAGTCACGCCCAGCGGTTCGCGGTAACAAAGCCGTGCGATCACGACGATCAGGATCGGCGAGGCCGCATAGATCAACCCAATATTTGTCGCCGTCGTGGTGTCTGCACCGATGTAGACGAAGGCGCCGCAGATACCCATGCCCAGCAGGCCGAGCACCAAGAGGTCCAGCCATTCCCGGCGGACCTTGGCGCGCTCGCGCCACAGTGCGGCAGCGGTGAAGGGCATGAGCAGGAGCAAGGTCACACTCCAGCGCCAAAAGGCCAGCGCCACCGGCGGGATCAGATCATGGGTCGCCCGCGCCACCAGCATGTTGCTGGAAAAAAGAATCGGCGCGATGAACAGCAGGACGAGCGCCAACTGCCGCTTGCTCAGACCGAGGTAGCAGCGCGTCGGCTTTGTTTGGGTGTCTGCGACTCTACCGATTGTCACGGATTGGCTGTTGCGGTTCGCGAGATTTTCTTCCCTAAGGTTTCGACCGCTCCCGGTCAATGCCACTCTCTGCATGGCTGAGTTGCAACCATTGATCCAGGCGCCGTGCACCTCGCGCAAGGCCAGGCGCATACTGTCCGCGCCCGTCGCGTCGCAGCGGGCCGTGACCAATACCGGGGCCCGATAACTCGGCCCGTTCCAAGCCGATCTGAAATTGCCGCTGCTGGGGGCCCGGCTTCCGAAAGGTCTGCAGGAAACGATCGCGGGCTTCGGCGCTGAAATGGTTGAGCGTGACAGTGTAAACGATTCAGAGCGTGCCGTCCGGCGGCATCGAGACGACGGCGTCGGCCAGGCCGGCGGTGCCGTTGCTTTCTACAACCTGCGGCGCAACCTTTGCCGCCAGCCGCGGGGCTGCCGCAAAGGTGATCGGCCGGCAGATTCCCGTTGGGCGATGCGACGGACCCGCTGGGCGAGGTCCGTGCCGGGCCGGCGGAGCGTCATGGCGCGTCGAGCGCCTCGTAATAGCTCGAAGGAAAGCCAGCGGCGGCCCTGCCGTCGGTGTTGAAGGGCGGCCTGAGCGTTCCCGTGAAATGGCGGCGGACCAGGCCTTGCCACGTCGATACGGGTTCGAGGTCACGCCGCTGGCAGAGAAAATCGAACCATCGCTTGCCGATCGCGACATGACCGATCTCGTCTTCGTAGATCACGCGCAGCACATGGGCGTTCGCGGACTCTCCGGCAGATTCGCATTTGGCGATCATCACCGGGGTCACGTCGAGACCGCGAGCCTCCAGCACCAAAGGCACCACGGCGAGCCGGGCCAGCAGGTCGTGGGCGGTCGCCGCCGCCGCTTGCCAGAGTCCGTCGTGTGCCGGCAGGTCGCCGTAGGCCGCGCCCAGGCTAGCCAGACGGTCGGCCAGCAAGCCGTGATGTTGGGCCTCCTCGTCCACCACCGTCACCCAATCGTCGTAGAAGGTCCGCGGCAGGGCCTCGTTGGTGAAGCGGGCGATGACGTCCCAGGCCAAGTCGATGGCGTTCAACTCGATGTGGGCCAGCGCATGCAGCAGGGCCACGCGCCCGGGCCCGCCGGCCCGTCGTTTCGGCATATCCCGTGGCTGGCGCAGTACCGGGCGCGCTGGCCGCGCCGGACGGGCCGGCGGTTCCAGGCATCCCACGTCCAGGATGCCGCCGCCGCGCCACGCGGCGGCAAACAGCCGGCTGAGCCGTACCTTCTCGGCCGGCTCGGCCGTGTGCAGCACCGTGATGGCGGCATGGCAAAGGCTCTGGTTCACCTTGTGGCATTTGTCCCATGAATGGCCCGGACAACCTACCACAGCAATTCGATCGGACAACGACCGGCCGAACCACGCCGCCCCGATCGGTGTGGCCGAACGACACGGCAAAAGCCTGGAGGGCCGGACCGAGTTGTTCGGTGAGGAATCGCTTATCTAGGGAATCACCCGACCGGGTTAAGAGGCCGCCTTAAAGCGACTTGGCGGCCTTGAGCACCTCTGCCACGTGACCCGGCACCTTCACCTTGCGCCACTCGGCGCGCAGCACGCCCTGCTCGTCGATCAGGAAGGTGGCGCGATCGATGCCCATGTACTTCCGCCCGTACATCGATTTCTCGACCCAGGTGCCGTAGGCCTCGCAGACGCCGCCGTCCTCATCGGAGGCCAGGGCGAAGGGCAGGTCGTACTTCGCCTTGAACTTGTCGTGCCTGGCCACGCTGTCCTTGGAAACGCCGATGATCGCAGCATCGATACCCGAGAAATCCGGCAGGGCGTCGCGGAAGCCGCAGGCCTCCTTGGTGCAGCCCGGCGTGTCGTCCTTGGGATAGAAGTAGAGCACCACCTTCCGGCCCTTGAGGCCGGACAGGGACACGCTGCCGCCGCCGTCGGTCGGCATGGTAAAGTCGGGCGCGGGGGCATCGATCGCTGCGCTCATCAGGTTCTCCTCGTTCCTGTGCCTTTCTCTTGCCGCGTCCCTGGTCCGGGGCGCTTCGTGACATCGACATTTCGTGCATTGATTTAGGCCTAACGTGTGGCAAGTCAAATGAAGATCGGGGGCGCCACCCTAGTTTTCCCGGCTGGTCGTCTCGACCCGATCGACGGCGGTCTTGGCGGGTTCGTCGATGATCTCGACGAAGGCCTCGTGCGCGGTCTGCGCCGAGGTGATGACGGCGTGCCGCAAGGCGCCGAAGTCCGCCGTGCCGGTGGCTTCGGCAAGCGCTGCCTTGAGGCCCTCCGGAGCGGTGGACTCGTCGAAGCTGTCGCCCAAGGTCAGACGCAGATAGCCCTGGACCTGCCGCATCAGCCGCGTCGCCTCGATCAAGCGGCCGCCGAGCGACGCACCGATCAAACCGGCTTGCACAAGCTTGGTGAAGGCTTTTTGGGTCGAGGGATCGAATATCTCCGGATGGGCCGCGCCGTGCCGCAGCTGCAGGTACTGGGCGAGAAATTCCAGATCGACCAAGCCGCCGCGCAGGTGCTTGATCTGCCACAGCGACTTGGCTTCGTGCTGGCGGGCGATCCGGTCGCGCATCTGCGCCACGTCGACCAGCAGGCGATCCGAGTCGCGCGGCGCGGTAAGGATGTCGACGATGGCCTGTTCGATTTTCGCCGTCAGGTCCGGGTCCCCGGTCACCACCCGCGCCCGAGTCAAGGCCATGTGTTCCCAGGTCCAGGCAGAGCTCTCCTGGTACTGTCGAAAGGCGTTGAGCGAGACCGCAATCGGACCCGCCTTGCCCGAAGGACGTAGACGCATATCGATCTCGTACAGCAGGCCTTCTCCCGTGGGAGCGGTCAGGGCGTTGATGAAGCGTTGTGCCAGGCGGCCGAAGTATTGGCTGGGTGCTAATGGCTTCTTGCCGTCCGAGGCTTGGGCCGTTGGCGCCGCCTCATAGACGAAGATCAGGTCGAGATCCGAGGTCGCGGTCATCTCCCGGCTGCCGAGCTTGCCCAGCGCCAGGACTACGAGCCCCGGACCAGGAACCCGGCCATGGGCCCGTGCGAGCTCGGCCAGCACCGGCTCATTGAGGGACGCGATCACGGCGTCTGCGACATCGCTTAGCGCGCCCCCAGACTCCTCGACTTCGGCGGCATGTTGCAGGATGTGCGTGCCGACCTGAAACTTTCGGTCATTGGCCCAGCGGCGCGACAGATCGAGCACGTCCTGAAAGTCGCGTGCCTGGCTTAGCACTGCCTCCAGTTCCGCGTGAAGCGTGGCGTAGGGCGGCACGGGATCGAAGAAATCAGGGCTCAGCACGGCATCCAGGAGCCCGGGATTGCGGCTTAAATGAGCGGCCAGCGCCGGCGCCCCGCCCATGATCTGGGCCAGTAGCCCCAGCAACGGCGGGTTGGCATGAATCAACGAGAAGAGCTGGACCCCGGCCGGCAAACCGGCCAGGAATTCGTCGAACTTGGTCAAGGCGGCATCCGGGGTTGGGCTCTTGCCCAACGCCTCGAGCAGGGTCGGCATCAACTCGGTCAGGAGCTGGCGGGCCCGGGTCGAGCGGGTGGCACGATAGCGCCCGTGGTGCCAGGCGCGAACCACGTTGAAGACCATGTTACCGTTTTGAAAGCCCATCGCCTCCAATGTCGCCAAGGTGTCCGGGTCCGGCTCCCCGCCGGTGAAAACCAGGTTGCCGGGACCGGACAGGGCAGGCGCCTGCTCGAACAAGGCGGCATAGGCACGCTCGACCCGGCGCAGGCGCATGAATAGGGCGTCGCGCAACGGCTCGACGCCGTCGTAACCCATGAAGGCAGCGATCCGGGCCAGAGCGGCCTCGTCGTCCGGCAGGCTGTGGGTTTGCTGGTCGTCGACCATCTGCAGGCGGTGCTCGACGGTCCGCAGGAAGACATAGGCTTCGGAAAGTTCCTGGGCCGACTTTTGGTCGATGCGCTCGGCGTCGGCCAAAGCCTGAAGCGCCTCCACCGTCCGTGGCGTGCGCAGCTGCGGCGCCCGACCGCCGTAGATCAGCTGTTGGGTCTGGGCGAAGAATTCGATCTCGCGGATGCCGCCGCGTCCCAGCTTGAGGTTGTGCCCGGCCAGGGTGATCTCGCCGCCACCCCTGTGCGCGTTGATCTGGCGTTTGATCGAATGGACGTCGTCGATCGCCCAGAAATCCAGGTGTTTGCGCCAGACGAAGGGTCTGAGCTCGGCCAGCATCGCCGCGCCCAAAGCCAGGTCGCCGGCCGCCGGGCGCGCCTTGATCATGGCCGCGCGCTCCCAGTTCTGACCCATGCTCTCATAGTAGGTCAGGGCGGCGTTGACCGAGATCGCCAGGGGCGTCACGCCGGGATCGGGCCTGAGCCGCAGGTCGACGCGGCAGACGTAGCCGTCGCCGGTTCGCTCCTCCAGGATGGTGACCATGTCCCGGGTCATGCGCACGAAGGCCTCCTGGGGGCTAAGATCGCCCCGGTAGCCGGCCTTTTTCGGGTCGAATAGCACGATGAGGTCGATATCGGAGGAATAGTTGAGTTCCCGGGCGCCATGCTTGCCCATCGCCAGCACGGTGAAACCGCAGTCCCGTTCCGGTTCATCCGGATGGCGCAGGGCGAAATGCCCGCGCTCGGCAGCGCGGCGCAAGAGGTGGCATAGCGTGGCGGAAAGCGCGCCGTCCGCGAAGGCGCTCAGCGCCTCGGTGACGCGTTCCAGCGGCCAGTAGGCGGTGATGTCAGCGAGCGCGACGAGCAGGGCGGTTTGGCGCCGCGCAACGCGCAATTTCGCCATAAGCTGCCGGCGGTCCGGCTCCAGGCTCAGTTCTTCCTTGAGCCGATCGAGCACTTGGCTTAGGACGATGTCCGGACCCCGCTTCAATAGGTCGGCGAAGAACCCTATATCTGTAAGCACACAGTGCGTCAGAAAGGGGCTGCCGGCAAAGAGCGCGTCGAGCAGCGGCCGGCCCGCGGCATCGCTGGTCAGGCGATCCGCGAAAGCCGCCAGATCCGGATCGTCGAGTTTAACGATCCGTTCTCGCCAATGCTGTAAACCGAGTTCGGCCCGCGAGGGGTCACTCACATTCGGCAGCTTTTCTGCCTTGGAAAGAAAAAAGAGGTCTTCTGTCATGCCGCCTCGTCCCTCCACCTGGGAAAGTGCGAGAGCCGGGCACGTCGGTCAAGGCCGCGGTTGCCGCCGCCCGCCGAACTTGGCTTCGCGCCGGCAACTTAGGCAGGATTGACGCCATGCTGCGCCGGTCCACACGCATAGCCGTCGAAATTGTGATCGGCATCCTGGCGGGCGTTACTCTGCTCGTGGGCATGGCCATGTGGCGCCTATCCAAGGAACCCCTGCAACTGGATTTCCTCACGCCGTATCTGGAAAGCACCCTGGGGAGCGGCGACGGCGGATTGCGGGTGGACGTCGGCGAGACGGTGCTGATTTGGGCCGACTGGTCCCGCACCCTCGATATCCGGGCCCGCGAGGTCGTACTGCGCGACCCCAAGGGCTACACCGTTGCCACGCTGCCGGACGTGTCCGTCAACCTGAGCCTGCGCGCCTTACTCAGGGGTATCATCGCGCCGACCGAAATAGAGATCATCGGGGCCCGCCTGACCCTGGTGCGCTGGTCCGACGGCCGGTTCGATTTCGGGCTGCAGCAAACAACCGGCGAGACTGAAGACCTGCCCCAGCAAGCCGAAGACGACCTTTCGGATGCCGTGCCGGGCATTCTGCAGCAGCTCCTTACGGGGGATAACTCCGCGCACCCACTCTCTTATCTCGAGACCGTCCGCGTTGTCGGCGGGTCACTGACGATGGTCGACCGCATGCTCCTGACGGCTTGGCGCGCGCCTTCCGCGACAATCGAAGTGCGGCGCGACGCCGGTGGATTGTCCGGCGACATGCAGTTGATCCTGGCGCTGGCAGATGAAAGCACGGGTCTGGATTTCACCTTCCGCTATGATAAAGCCAGCGATCTGACCAACCTCGTGGCCCGGTTCGCCGATCTGGACCTGGAATCGCTGGCGAGCCTGCTACCCGACGCCAAAGCTCTTCAGGGCCTCAAGGTAGCGCTCAGCGGCACGGTCAACGGTGTTCTCGGTAATCGCGGCCGTTTTCAATCCTTGAGTTTCGATCTCAACGGCGGGACCGGTTCCCTGGTCTTGCCGGGGGTGCTGGCTGAACCGCGCCCGGTGCGGGGCTTGCAGGTACGTGGCCGGCTGGACGGTCCTGCGCAGCGGCTTGAGATCGAAGACGCCGCAATTCATTTCGACGCGGTCACGCAAATCGGTCACAGCGCCGGTCCGACATTGCGGCTGACCGCGGTTGCTGCGGCCGAAGCAGGGGACCTTAAGATCGACCTGACGCTCGAAGGCGCAGAGATGCCGGCGGACGATCTCCCCCTGTACTGGCCTGTGAACCTCGCTGAAAGCGGCAGGGAGTGGGTTGCCGAGAACATCCGCGCCGGAATTCTGGAAGACGCTCACCTCAAGGCCGCACTTCGTGTTCCGGCTGGCGAATTCGCGCGGGCCGAATTGAAGTCACTGGTCGGTGGCTACAGCTACCGCGATCTGGAGGTGCATTATCTGCGGCCGATGCCGCCGGCCACGGGCGTTACCGGCAAGGCCGCATTCGACAGAACCCGCATGATCTTTGACGCAACGGCCGGCGGCGTCGGCGAGATCGCGATCCCGGAGATCGATATCAAGATCGTCGATTTCGACAAAGAGGACCAGAGAATCGATATCGACCTTTCGGTAAGCGCGCCGTTAAACCAAGGCCTGGCCTTGCTCGACCACAAGAAACTGCAACTCGTTTCGCTCCTGGGCCTCGACCCAGCGGATACCGCTGGCCAAGTAGCGGGGCACGTCAAGTTCAAGTTTCCCCTGATCAGCAACCTGACCTTCGAAGAGGTGGAGGTTACGGCCGCAGCCGCCCTGAAGGAGGTCAGCATCAAGAAAGTGCTATTCGACCGTGATGCCGAATACGGTCAGTTCGAACTTGCGCTGGACAAGAACGGTATGACGGTAACCGGCCCCGTCGAGCTTGGCCAAGTGCCGGTTATGCTGAAATGGCGTGAGAATTTTGGCGTCTCGAACGGCCCGCGCAGCCTATTCGATGTCAAAGTCGATCGAATTGACGAGGCCGGTCTGTCGACCTTTGGCCTGGATTTTCGTGCCTATGTCACCGGCCCGGTGTCCGCCTCGCTGCTGGCGACCTTGAACCCGGACCACAATGGTCGGCTGGACGCCGTGCTCGACCTGCGGCATGTCCAGCTATCGGCACCTTACATGCTCTGGCAGAAGGCACCGGGTAACGCCGCCATCCTGAAGTTTTCGGTCGACTTGCGCCATGACAAGATGACCGAAATCCATAATATCGATATCAAGGCGGACAACCTTTCTTTCCAAGGCAGGGGTCGTTTTGACGAGACTGGCGGCGCGCTGGAATGGCTCGAGCTAGAGGACGTGGTCGTCGGCAAGACGCGCTTGTCGAAGGCCACCATGTCCCGCAAGGGCGATTCGGTCGAGTTGGTCTTGGGGTCCGGTATTCTGGACGCCGCGCCGCTGATGGAGATTACGGTGGCGCCGCCCGAGGGAGCCAGCCCGGAGGAAAAACCCGAGAGCAAGCCGCAATTTGGGCCGCTCAAATTTTCCGCGCCCGACCTGGATACGGTGACTTTCGCAGAGGGCCGCTATCTCGAGAAGGTCTCTTTGGATTTCGAGCGCAGCGCGGCTGGTTGGGAGGTGATGTTCATCGACGCCAAGATACCGCGTGCGCTATGGACGGAGTCCGGCGACGCCAAGGAGGTGAATTCTGCCGGGGCTCCGCTTTATCCCAGCGATAGACCCGCCAATGCGGAGGCGCAGAGCGATAAGCCAAGCCCGATTCCGGCGGCCCCAAAGGACAGGACGTTCCGGATGACCTATCACCGGGTCGAGCCCAAAGACTATCGCTTCGACGCCACTACCGACGATACCGGGGCCTTGCTGCGCGCGCTCGACGTGCGCGATACGGTGAAAGGCGGTCGCATGCACGTCACCGGCCGAAGTGACGGCCCGTTGCCGAAGCACGATCTGAAGGGTCGGATCGACGTTGACAACTACACGCTGGTCGGCGCGCCGTCGTTGGCCAGCGTGCTCACCTTCGCCTCACTGACCGGACTGCTCGACACATTGAACGGAAACGGCATCTGGTTCGAGAAGTTGGAGAGCGACTTTACCCTGTCCGATGGCGTGGTTCGAACCGATCTGCTGCATGCCTACGGCGCAGCCATCGGCATCACCGCCAAGGGCAAGGTGAACCTGGACGAGAGCAATCTCGATCTCGAAGGCACGGTCGTGCCAGCCTATACCTTCAACCGCCTGATCAACTCGATTCCTATAATAAGCACCATACTGACAGGCGGCGAGGGGGAGGGTGTGCTCGCCTTCACCTACAGTCTCAAGGGCCCCTTGGCGAACCCAGTGGCCTCGGTCAATCCGCTTTCCGTCCTGGCACCCGGATTTCTGCGCAAGTTGTTCGGTGCGTTGGACGGCGAAACACCGACCGTCTTTCCCGAAGGCCCCGAACGCTGACGTTCAATAACGGGCGTTCAGACCGCCCGCACCAGGGCGTGGCGTTTCTTACCGGCGGAGAGTTTGGCCACGCCATCGCTATTGAGATCGTCCAGAACGACCTGCCGTGCCTCGTCGTCAATCACGACATCGTTGATGCGAGCTCCACCGCCCTTGATCAGGCGCCGGGCTGCGCCATTGCTCTCGGCCAAACCACTGCGCCGGAACAGATCGAACGCGGCGATTCCCTTTTTCAGATCTGCGTGCGAAACCGTTAATTCCGGAAGCGCGGAACCGGTTCCCCCTTCTTCAAACACACTTCGCGCGGTCGCTTCGACTTCCGGGACGACTTCTGCGCCGCGGCACAGCCGAGTCGCTTCGTTGGCCAATACCTTCTTGGCCTCGTTGATCTCCGCCCCCTCCAGGATTTCAAGACGTTCGATCTCCGCGATCGGCAGCTCGGTGAAAAGGCGCAGGAAGCGGCCCACGTCGCCGTCTTCGGTATTGCGCCAAAACTGCCAGTAATCGTAGGCCGGCAGACGGTTCTCGTTCAGCCAGACGGCGCCTGCGGTGGTCTTGCCCATCTTGGCGCCCGAGGCCGTGGTGATCAGCGGCGTGGTCAGGCCGTAGAGCGTCTTCTGGTCGATCCGGCGGCCCAGCTCCACGCCGTTCACGATGTTGCCCCACTGGTCCGAACCGCCCATCTGCAGTACGCAATTGTGGCGCCGGGCCAGCTCCAGGAAGTCATAGGCCTGAAGAATCATATAGTTGAACTCCAGGAATGTCAGCGGCTGCTCCCGGTCCAGGCGCAGCTTCACGCTATCGAAGGTGAGCATGCGGTTGACCGTGAAATGGCTGCCGACGTCGCGCAGGAAGTCGATGTATCGCAGGTCGTCCAGCCAGTCGGCGTTGTTAACCAGCAGGGCGTCCGTCGGCCCGTCCCCGAAGCCCAGGAACTGGTCGAAGACAGACTTGATCCCGGCCATGTTTCGGGCGATGTCCTGATCGCTCAGCAGACGCCGCGACTCGTCCTTGCCCGAGGGGTCGCCGACCCGGGTCGTGCCACCCCCCAACAGGACGATCGGCTTGTGCCCGGTGAGCTGCAGCCAGCGCAGCAGCATGATCGACACCAGGCTACCGACATGCAGCGAATCCGCCGTGCAGTCGAAGCCGATATAGGCCGCGGCCGGCCCCTTGGCCGCCAGCAGGGCGTCCAGAGCTTCGAGGTCCGTGCCTTGGTGAACGAACTGCCGTTCGTGCAATGTGCGCAGGAAGTCCGAGCGAAAGGTCGTCATGGCGTGGGGCCGGGGGTGCTGGTTGCGGGCGGGGGCGTGCGACCCCGGGTGGGCCGTTTATCACAATCGCCGCAGCGGCACAATCGAGGCCGGGCAACGCCGCCCGCTGGGTCGCGCCGAGCCGGGTGTCGGCCGCGTCGAAGGCCTCGACCGGTGCTGCGGCACCGCTTTTCGGCCTTCTCCTAGCCGAGCACGCCGCCTGAACGCGACGCAGGCCATGGCCAGTATGAGAAGTGCGGGTTAACTAAGAAAAAACGTTGCCGGCCGATAATCCGGTAGGTTTTTCGGTAGGCATTTCGGCCGCATCGTGCAGCCATGGAACGCCCCGCTCCCTTGGGTTAAGAAGGCCTTAATGTCGCAAGCTGATTTCCGCTGGGCCATCGGCCTGATGAGCGGCACCTCGCTCGACGGTATCGACGCCGCGCTGTTGCGCAGCGACGGCCAGGCCGTGGCGGAATTCGGCCCGGCCTTCACCACGCCTTATGACGAGATGTTTCGCGCCGCCTTGCGCGGCCTGCTCGGCGGCGAGGGCCGCGCCAGCGAAGTCGAGCGCGAGCTGACCCTGCGCCACGCCCGGGCGGTCGAGACCCTGCTGGCCAAGAGCGGCCTCGAGCGGGGCGAGGTCGCGGTGGTCGGTTTTCACGGCCACACCATCCTGCACGTGCCGGCCAAAGGCCGCACCCGGCAGATCGGCGACGGCGCCCTGCTGGCCGCCGAGATCGGGCTCGACGTGGTCGCCGATTTCCGCAGCCGCGACATGGCCGAAGGCGGCGAGGGCGCCCCCTTCGCGCCGCTCTATCACGCCGCGCTGGCGAGCGGCCTGGAACGGCCGCTCGCGGTGCTCAACCTCGGCGCGGTCGGCAACATCACCTGGATCGGACAGGACCACGGCCAAGTGCTGGCCTTCGACACCGGGCCGGGCAACGCGCTGATCGACGACTGGGTGGCGGCCCGGGCCGGCCTGGCCTACGACCGGGGCGGCGCGCTGGCCGCGACCGGCCGGGTCGCCGAGCAGGCGCTCGCCAAGCTCATGGCCGAGGGCTACTTCGAGCGCCCGCCGCCCAAGTCGTTCGACCGGGGCGCCTTCGGCAGCGCGCCGGTCGCCGGGCTCTCGCGGGAAGACGGCGCGGCGACCCTGACCGCCTTCACGGCGGCGGCGGTGGCGGCCGGCGCGGCACACTTCCCCGAGCCGATCCGTCGCTGCCTGGTCACCGGCGGCGGCCGCCACAACGCCACCTTGATGGCCATGCTGGCCGATCGGCTGGCGGCGCCGGTCGAGCCGGTCGAGGCGGTCGGCTGGGACGGCGACGCCCTGGAAGCCCAGGCTTTTGCCTATCTGGCTTTACGCGCCGTCGACGGCCTGCCGCTCTCGCTGCCGAGCACCACGGGCGTCAAGCAACCGACCAGCGGCGGCGTTCTGCACCGGGCCGCCTAGGGGACCGGCGGCGCCCGGCGGCTAACGGGCCGCCGCGGCCGGCTCCAGGGTGTTGAGCACCTTGTTCAGGTAATCGTCCAGGTGCCGGTTAAGGTCTTCCATGTTCGCCTGATAGAAATGATCGGCGCCCGGGATGATCCGGTAATCGATCTCCAGGTTGCGCTGATGCGTGAGCTTGGTGACCAGCTTGGCGACCGCCGGTTCCGGGACGACCTCGTCCTTGTCGCCCTGAATCACCAGGCCCGAGGAGGGGCAGGGCGCCAGAAAACTGAAATCGTAGAGATTGGCGGGCGGCGAAAGCGAGACGAAACCGCTGATCTCCGGTCGCCGCATCAGCAGTTGCATGCCGATCCAGGCGCCGAACGAGAAGCCGGCGATCCAGCAGGCGCTGGCATTCTCGTTGTAGGATTGCAGCCAGTCGAGCGCCGATGCGGCATCCGACAACTCGCCCTCGCCCCGGTCGTAGATGCCCTGGGACCGCCCGACACCGCGAAAATTGAACCGCAGCACCGAGAACCCGCGCCGGGCGAAGGCATGGTACAGCGTGTAGACCACCTTGTTGTTCATGGTGCCGCCGTGCTGCGGATGGGGGTGCAGCATCAGGGCGATCGGGGCGTTCTGGTCCCTGTTGTGTTGATAACGACCTTCCAGCCGGCCCTCCGGCCCGTTGAAAATAACGTCAGGCATTGTGTCCGCTACCCTGTCTGATCCAATTCTGTCTACGGCGAAATACCCGAGTCTGGTGCTCGGAGTTGAACGGCCGTCCGCCCGATTCGTGGGCCGACATACTTGACCGCATTAGTCGGGATATCTATATCAAATACGAGGCCCTGACCCGATAGGCGCTTTCGCCCGCGGGCCTTTACGATACCCAGGGCGAAAAGCGCCGGGATGATAACATGCCAGGCGAAACGATGCTGAAGAATCTCCGAGAAGATATCGATGCAACGATCGCTCGCGATCCGGCGGCGCGGTCTGCTCTGGAAGTGGTGCTGCTGTACCCCGGTTTCCAGGCGGTTCTGTTCCATCGAATCGCCCACGCCTGCTGGCGCCGCGGCTGGCGGCTGTTCGGCCGTTGGCTGTCTCAATTCAGCCGCTGGATCACCGGCATCGAGATCCATCCGGGCGCCAGGATCGGCCGGCGCTTCTTCATCGACCACGGCATGGGCGTGGTGATCGGCGAAACCAGCGAGATCGGCGACGACGTCACCCTCTACCACGGCGTCACGCTCGGCGGTGTCGCACCGAGCATAGACAGCGACAGCCAGCGTGATCAGAAACGCCATCCGACCCTGGAAGACGGTGTGATCGTCGGTTCCGGCGCCCAGGTGCTCGGACCCATCACGGTCGGCCGCTGCGCGCGTATCGGCGCCAATGCCGTGGTGACCAAGGACGTGGCGCAATGCGCCACCATGGTCGGCATTCCCGCGAAGGCGGTGCAGGCGCGCGAGCCTCGAGGCGAAACGGACCTGCCCTTCGTCGCCTACGGCACGCCGACCGGGGACGGGTCGGATCCGGTCAGCCGCGCCATCGATGGGCTGCTCGATGAGGTCCAGAGACTGCGCGCCCGGGTCGGCCAGCTCGAACAGCGGACCGAGCACGGCGAAGCGATCGAGTCCAATGGCATCGAAGGCGCCGGCGAGGAAAAGGAAGCGGCCGTCAGCGAGCCGGCGTCCGGCAAGTACTGAGATGAAGTCAAGGCGAAATCATAGGAGGCGGCGGCCGTGAAGTTGAGTACCAAAGGACGCTATGCCGTCATGGCCCTGGTCGATTTGGCCTCCCACGACGGCAGCCGGCCGGTATCGCTCGCCGATATTGCCGAGCGCCAGGAGATTTCGCTGTCCTACCTGGAGCAGCTGTTCGCGAAGCTGCGCCGCGGCGGCCTGGTGAGCAGCGTGCGCGGGCCGGGTGGTGGCTACATGCTGGCCCACGCGCCGGAAGAAACCCGGATCGCCGATATCATCCTCGCGGTCGACGAGCCGATCCGGGCGACCCGCTGCACGCCGGGCCAGCCGTTCGGCTGTCGCAGCAACAAGAGCCGGTGCCTGACCCACGACCTGTGGGAGGAGCTCGGCAACCAGATCTACCTCTATTTGAGCTCCGTCACCTTGGCCGATGTCGTGGCGCGCCGAGTGCTCGGCACCAGCGGCCTGATCGCGCCGGGAGCCGGCGGACCGGCGGTCGCGGCGCAATAGGGCTGCGCCAAGCGACCGCAGCGATCATGCAACAGGCCGTTTATCTGGATTACAACGCCACGGCGCCGCTTCGGCCCGAGGCGGCGGCGGCGATGGCCGAGGCCCATGGCCTGGCCGGCAACCCGTCCTCGGTGCACGGCTTCGGCCGCGCGGTCCGGCGCCTGATCGAGACGGCGCGCGAACAGGTGGCCGCTCTGGTCGGCGCCGATCCGGCCCAGATCGTGTTCACCAGCGGCGGTACCGAATCGAACAACCTGGCGCTCGGCGGGTGCGGCCGGAAGCGCCTTCTGGTGTCGGCCGGAGAGCACGACTCCGTGCTCCGGGCGGCGCCGAATGCCGAGATCCTGCCGCTGCACGCCGATGGCCGGGTCGATCTGGCGGCACTGGAGGAGATGCTGGCCGCGGACCCCCGGCCGGCCCTGGTCTCGGTCATGCTCGCCAACAACGAAACCGGCGTGATCCAGCCCCTTGCCGAGGTGGTGGCGCTGGCCCACGCGCAGGGTGCGCTGGTGCACTGCGACGCGGTCCAGGCCGCCGGCAAGATTGCCGTCGCCATGCCGCATCTAGCGGCCGATCTGCTGAGCCTTTCGGCCCACAAGCTGGGCGGACCGACCGGCGTCGGGGCGCTGGTGATCGGCGACGGCGTGGATCTGCGGCCGCTACTGCAGGGCGGCGGCCAGGAGCGCGGCCGCCGCGCGGGCACCGAGAACATCCCCGGCATCGTCGGCTTCGGCGCGGCGGCCGCGGTCGCGCGCGAGGTCCTCGACGAGAGCGCGCGCCTGGGCGCGCTGCGCGACGCGATGGAGCGGCGGCTTGGCGAAATCGCGCCCGGCGTCATTTTCTTCGGCACCGAGGCGCCACGCCTGCCCAACACCTCGTGCTTTGCGTTGCCCGGCCTGCCCGCCGAGACACAGGTCATGGCGCTGGACCTGGCCGGCGTTGCGGTCAGCGCCGGCTCGGCCTGCTCATCGGGCAAGGTACGTCCATCGCATGTGCTCCGGGCCATGGCGGCCGAAGACATGGCCGCCTGCGCGATCCGCGTCAGCCTCGGCTGGGCCAGCGAAACGAGTCACCTGGAGCGTTTTCTTGATGCCTGGAGCGCGCTATACAGCCGCCGTGCACAAGTCGCCCCGGCAGTCACGCCGGCCGCGTGAAAGGAGCACCGAGCGGAGCCATGACCAAGCAGCGCGACCGGCGGCAGTCGGCCAAAGCCCCCAAGCAGATCTATCTCGACTACCAGGCGACCACGCCGACCGACCCACGGGTGGTCGAGGCGATGACGCCCTTCTTCGTCGAACACTTCGGCAATCCGCATAGCGTGCAACATGGCTTTGGTTCCTATGCGATCGCCGCCGTCGAGCGGGCGCGCGCGCAGGTCGCCGAGTTGATCGGCGCCGAGGCCAGGGAGATCGTGTTCACCTCCGGCGCCACCGAATCGAACAACCTGGCGATCAAGGGGGCGGCCCGGTTCCACAAGGCACGGCGTCCGCATCTGGTGACCTTGGCCACCGAACACAAATGCGTATTGGAAAGCTGTCGCCGGATGGAGCGCGAGGGCCTCGAGGTCACCTATCTGCCGGTGCGGGACAACGGCCTGGTCGACATGGCGCGTCTGGCCGAGGTCGTCACCGAGCGCACCGCCTTGGTCTCGATCATGGCGGTAAACAACGAAATCGGCGTGATCCAGCCGATCGCCGAAATCGGTGCCCTGTGCCGGGAGCGCGGCGCCTATTTCCACACCGACGCCGCCCAGGCCGCCGGCAAGATCCCGCTCGACGTCCAGGCCATGTCGATCGACCTCTTGAGCATTTCCGGGCACAAGCTCTATGGGCCCATGGGGATCGGCGCGCTCTACGTCCGCCGTCGGCCACGGGTCCGCCTGGAGCCGCTGTTCGATGGCGGCGGGCAGGAGCGGGGCCTGCGCTCCGGCACCTTGCCGGCGCCCTTGTGTGTCGGCTTGGGCAAGGCCTGCGAAATCGCCCGCGAGGAGATGGCCGCGGAGGCCGCGCGCCTGACCCGGCTACGCGAGAGATTGCGCGAGGCTTTGGTGTCGCGCCTGCCCGGTGTGCGGATCAACGGCGCCCTGCGCGCGCGGCTGCCCGGCAACCTCAATCTGAGCTTCGAGGACGTCGACGGCGAGGATCTGATCGATGCCATGTCCGGCCTGGCGGTTTCCTCGGGCTCGGCCTGCACCTCCGCGTCGGTCGAGCCGTCCTACGTCTTGCGCGCGCTCGGGCTGCCGGCCGAGCTGGCCGCTGCCAGCGTCCGCGTCGGGATCGGCCGCTTTACCACCGATGCCGAAATCGAAGCCGCGATCGAGCAGATCACGGCGGCGGTCAGCCGGCTGCGTGCCGCGGGGCCGCGGGCGGCCGAGTAGCGCCGGATCGCGCCGCCATCGCTTCGACATTGGATTCTAGCTACGGGAGCTTGGCTCTATGCCAAAATTGGTCTTTATCGAGAAGGACGGCACACGCAAAGAGGTCGAGGCTCCCCTGGGCCTTTCCGTCTTGGAGATCGCCCACCGGAACAACGTCGACATTGAAGGCGCATGCGAGGGCTCGCTCGCCTGTTCGACTTGCCATGTCATCGTCGACGACGAGTGGTACGCCAAGCTGCCCGAGGCGACCGAGGACGAGGAGGACATGCTCGATCTGGCCTTCGACCTGACCCGGACGTCGCGGCTCGGCTGCCAGCTGGTCATCACCGAGGAGCTGGACGGCCTGACGGTCGCCTTGCCGGGCGAGACCCGCAACATGCTGCTGGAGTAACTGCAGATTACACATCATTCGTTCCGGCGAAAGATTCTTGGCCCATGACATATTCCAAAAGCATCGCTCCGGCCGAAAGTCTGTTCGGCCGCCTGAAGCAGACCTGCGGAGCCGATTGGCAAGCTTACGTCGGGCACGACTTCGTCCGGCAGCTGGCGGACGGCAGCCTGCCGGAGGCATGCTTTCGCCACTACCTCGCCCAGGACTACCTGTTTCTGATCCATTTCGCGCGCGCCTATGCCCTGGCCGTGTTCAAGAGCGAGGAGCTGGACGACATGCGTCAGGCCGCGGCCACTCTGGATGCGCTGCTGAACACGGAAATGAGCCTGCATATCCGGACCTGTGCCGCCTGGGGCCTCGGCGAAGCCGATCTCCTGGCCCTGCCCGAAGCGGCCGAGAACATGGCCTACACCCGGTTTGTCCTGGAGAAGGGGCTGTCCGGCGATCTGCTCGATCTGCTGGCCGCCCTGGCGCCCTGTGTCGTCGGCTACGGCGAAATCGGCGCCCGGCTGATCGGTGAGGGCGCCGAGAGCCTCGCCGACAACCCCTATCGGGATTGGATCGAGGCCTATGGCGGGCCCGAGTATCAGGAGCTGGTCCGCGCCGCCGTGGCGCAACTCGATCGGGTGGCCGCTCGCCGGCTCGGTGGCTCACCGGAACGGGCGGGCCGCTGGCGGTCTCTGGCACGGACCTTCGGCGCCGCCACCCGCCTGGAAATCGGGTTCTGGGACATGGGACTGCAACCGCCGACCTGACCACCGGCATCTCGCGGGCCGCTAAGACCGGCGAGCCCATGAAAGGCGGCGTCGTCGCGTGGCCCTCGGGCCTCGGCAAGCTCGGTATGCGGAAGCTCGTCTAAACTGCCCGCGGAACCTCGTCCCGAGCCGGTCGAAGGGCGAGGCCGGAGCCCGGTCGGCCGCACGCTGGTGTGAAGCAAAGGCCGCTATCGATGACCTAAAGCGGGATGCGGTTAAGGTGGTTCACTCATCAGAGTCATGCCCCGGCCCCGCTTCGCGCCCTGCTACGCAGCCCGGGCATCCAGGGTTGCAGCGATGAGCGGCCGCACTCATGGCCCTGGATCACCGGGTCAAGCCCGGTGGTGACGGTGAAAGTTTGAGTGATTCCGGGTAAATTCATCCCGCTCTAGGGCGTCGCGGGCGCGCGGATTTCGGTCCGGCCCGCGCGCGATTTCCGTCAACCGATGTTTCAAGCAGGCTTCGATTTCGTGATGGCGCGGACGAGACGCAGGAACTGCATCTTGATCGTCTCGTCGCGAATGCCGTCGATCTCCTTGGCCAGCTCGAGCGAACGCCGTGTCAGGGGCGGTTCGGGTTCCCGGGAACCGCCGGCCGGTTTACCCTTGGCAGGCAATCCTTCGAAGAAATAGCCTACCGGCACGTCCAGGATGCCGCTGATATCCCACAAACGGCTGCCGCCAATACGATTTGCGCCACTCTCGTATTTCTGTACCTGTTGAAATGTAACCCCTAGCTTCTTTCCCAGAGCGCCCTGGCTGAGGCCTCGTGCCAATCGAGCCTCCCGTAGCCGGCGTCCGATATGAACATCTGTCTCCCGCGGCATTGTCCAACACACTCCCCTTTACTGTCTCGTATCCTTGCGGCCCCGGTAATCGGCAGCTGCTTTTGCAATAACTGGCAATCCGGTGATTCGCCGATAAGAGTTTTCGGATTTAGGATTTCCTGCCTGTCCCGGCAGGGAAGTGACTCATGCATCTCAAGAGTATGAACAACATTTGGTTGGTTTTTCATTGTTTGCTCAACTTTAATAAGACGCATTCGAGTGGGATTATTATCAGGAGTTAGCAAAAATAGCCACAAAAATAGGTGTTTAATTCAGAGTCTTCAGCAAAACATTCCCGTTTAGAGTGTAGGCACTGTTTTTTGCTAAACGTTTTGCTTTATATCTCTACTCTCTTTCTAACTGACATTATGCGCGATGCCGAATCGACTGGTTTCGGCGAGCGGATTTCGCGGTCGCGCACCCTCACCCGTCGAGAAAGGCCCGAATCGAATCCGGTCAGGAGTCGCAACGTGTAACCACGATCGAGTTGCCGCCGGAACTTCGCGGGCCGGCGGCACGGCCCGTGAGCGAGACCTAGGGCGCGGTCGCCTGCCGCGCGATCTTGCTGAATATGTCGTCGAGTTCGGCGGCCATGGTCTTGAGCTTTTCGCCGCCGTCCTCGTAGGGCGCGAACACCGAGGAGGGCGTCTTGTAGCTCAGGGTCGCGGTGCCGTCGCCGTTCTCGGTGATATAGAAGCGGATCGGCGCCTCGATCCCGGCCGGAACGCTCGCCTCCAGCATCCGCACGGCGAAGTCCGGCCGGTAGACGCCGACCACCATGTTGCCGGGGATCGTCTTGTTCAGAACCTTCTTGGCGCCCAGAGTGGCGCTCGCCCGGGTCACCAAGCCCATGCGGTTGTCGGTTACCGCCTGATCCAAACGCTCGATCAATACTTGATAGCTATGTTGCGTCTTCATGACCTTCCAACCCGGCAACTCGGCCTGGACCGGTAGGGCGCCCAGGACCAGGGCACCGATGACGAGAATCGACAGGAAACGAAACGGCAGCATGGCGGAACTCCTCGCAAGGCCTTCTGATGAGCCGGCGCCCGGAACACGATCGATGCCCAGTCTAGCCCAGGGACCGCTTCGTCTCCAACAGTCAGCTGACGTCTCTCGCAGCCTTGGCTTGCCACGAGCCGGGCGTCGGCTATGCTCCGATCCATGAGCGAATTGGGATCGTCCGAGGCCGCGCGCCTGCCGAAGATCGGCGAGTACGAGATTCTTCAGGGGCTGTTGGGCGATCTGGTGCTGCGGCCCTGGTTCGACTGGGTGATCCTGCGCTCGGTCGCCCATGGATACTTCCCGCTGTCGCGCGCCTGGGCGGCGGCGCAGGTCGCCGGAGACTCGTACCAACGCTTCCTCGAGGCCTTGCCCGGCCGGAATCTGCCGCGCGAGCCCGTGCTTTGGGCGATGCGCCAGGTCGAGCGCCGCCGGCGGGTCTACGAGTCGGCGAGCAAGCGCTGGGAAACCGTCTTCTTCGGCGAACGAAACAGCCGCGCGGAGACGCGGGTCGCCGCCGAGCTGGCGCGCCACACGGCGGCCCACGATCACATGCTGTCGCGCTATGCCTTCCTGCCGTTCGTCGCCCGCCTGCCGGCGGTACGCTGGGAGGTCGCCGCGCCGCCGCAGGTCGAGGCGCGCCACGGCGAGCGTCTGGCCGCGGTGGAGTCGGCGTTTCCGGCGCCCGGCGCGGTCGAGGTCGAGGCCTCGCGGGCGGTGGCCGGCGCCTATGGTCCCGAACGGTGGCTGCGCTTCGGCTCGCCGGTCTTGGGCGACACGGCCTGGGCCCGGGTCAGCGAGCCCGAGGGCGTGGCCGACCCGCCGACGGTCATCTTCCTGCACGGCGTCGCCATGGAAAACGACATGTGGCGCGGCTCGGCCGACATCCTGACCAACGGCCTGGTCGGCCCGATCCGGGTGATCCGGCCCGAGGGCCCCTGGCACGGCAGGCGCCGCCCGGCGAACTGGTACGGCGGCGAGCCGGTGATCGGCCGCGGGCCGATCGGGCTGATCGAGCTGTTTCAGGCCTGGGTCAGCGAAATCGCGGTCCTGGTCCGATGGGCCCGGCAGACCAGCGGCGGACCGGTCGCCTTGGGCGGGGTCAGTCTCGGCGCCCTGGCCAGCCAGCTGGCCGCGGTGGTCGGCACGCACTGGCCGAAGTCGCTGGTCCCCGACGCGCTGTTTCTGGTCGCCACCAGCGGTGCGATCCTCGACGTCGCCCATGAAGGAAGCCTGACCCGGGCGGTCAAGCTTCAACCCCAAATCGAAGCCCGCGGCTGGACCGTGGCCGAGCTGGACCGCTGGCTGCCGCTGCTCGAGCCGAACGGGCCGCCGGTCATGGGGCCGGAGCGCGTGGTCATGGTGATCGGCCAGAGCGACGACCTGACCCATCACGCCGGCGGCTCCGCCCTGGCCGAGGCCTGGGGGCTGCCGGAGGCCAACCTCTTCACCCGGCCCCAGGGGCATTTTTCGGTCTCCCTGGGGCTGCTGCGCGACCGCGCGCCGATTGCTCGGCTGGCGGAAATCCTGGCGGCCTCGAGCTGACCGGCGCCGGCTGCCAGGTGCTTGCACGGCGCGGCCGTTGCCCTATATTCCAGCGCCATGAACTCGCTCGGTTTCGATAAGCCGCCGGCCGATACGCGCGTGGTGGTCGCCATGTCGGGCGGCGTCGACTCCTCGGTCGCCGCCGCGCTGCTCAAGCGGGACGGCTACGACGTGGTCGGCGTGACGCTGCAGCTCTACGACCACGGCGCGGCCGTGGCCAAGCCGGGCGCCTGCTGCGCCGGTCAGGACATCCACGACGCCCGGCGGGTCGCCGACCGGCTCGAGATGCCGCACTACGTGCTCGACTACGAGGCGCGCTTCCGGGCCGCCGTGATCGACGACTTCGCCGACAGCTATCTGGCCGGCCGGACCCCGATCCCCTGTGTCCGCTGCAACCAGAAGGTCAAGTTCCGGGACCTGCTGGAGACGGCCCGGGACCTGGGGGCGGATGCGCTCGCGACCGGCCACTATGCCCGGCGCCGCCCGGGGCCGGACGGCCCCGAGCTGCACCGGGCGCTCGATCCGGCGCGCGACCAGAGCTACTTCCTCTTCGCCACCACGCCGGACCAGCTCGACGACCTGCGCTTCCCGCTGGGCGGGCGTCCCAAGGCCGAGACCCGGGCGATCGCCCGCGAACTCGGCTTGCCGGTGGCGGACAAGCCGGACAGTCAGGACATCTGTTTCGTGCCCGGCGGCTCCTACGCCGGCGTGATCGACAAGCTCAGGCCCGGCGCGGCCGAGCCCGGCGAGATCGTCGATCTCGCGGGGCGGGTGCTGGGCCGCCACGACGGGATCATCCATTACACCATCGACCAGCGCCGCGGCCTCGCCATCGGCGGCACGCAACAGCCGCTTTACGTGGTTCGCCTGGAGCCCGAGG
>JBFJPL010000045.1:0-32911 GCA_041617155.1 Kiloniellales bacterium | reverse complement strand
GGGATGACCAGGCGCTCGGCGACCGGCTCGACCCGCTCGAAGAAGGCGCCGATGCCGCCTTCCTCGTTGAACATGGGCGCGACCACGGAAAGCAGCGCGCCACCCCGGCCGCGTTCCTCGCTCGCTCGCTCCGCCATGTGACCAGAAGCCCCGCTGCCGCTCAGCCAAACGCCCATTACTAGGGCCCGGATGGTGATTTTTCCCTTAACGGGGGGTGAAGCCCGAAGGCGCGTGCAAGAGCGGGCGGTCGGCCGGCGGCACCGGACCCATGCTATTTTCGGAACATGACGATTGCGCCGTAGTGGCTGGTGTGCTTGGTCATTTCGAAGACCAGCGTCTTGATTCCGTGCCGCCAGAAGAGCGGGAGAACCTCGTTCAATTTCTGGTGGTTCATCTGCAGCAGCGGATAGTTCCAGCGCTGCCGGGTCAAGAGATTGATGGCGTAGTGCAGCGGCTTGAACCGCTTGCGCAAGGCGGCGACAAGTTTGATGACCGGGCTTATCTCCCGATGGAAGATAAAGTGGATGGCGCCCGCGCCGCCCTTGTCGACCGCGCCGATGAGCTGCTCGATGATTCGGAACCCGCGGCTTTTCGGAACATGCTGGAGAACGATGTAGGAATTGACGAAATCGAAGCGCCGCCGCTTCGACGCAAGACCGTCCTTCGATAAAACAAACTCGACGTTGCCGACGCCATAACGCTCGCAGTTGTTCCGTGCCTCCTCGATCATCGTCGATGATACGTCGACACCGACCACATGTTGGAATTGGCGCGCCAGCGGGATCACCAGGCGGCCCACGCCGCACCCGAAATCCAACGCGGAGCGCCGCGCTATCTTGCCAAAGCACTGCTCGATCCGCGCGATGACATGATCGACGTACTCGCCGCCGGACTCGAAAAACTCCTGCTTGAGCGACGGATCGATCTTGTCCGATCGGTATCTTTCCTGGGAAAGAACGCCGAAGTAGGCGTCCCGCTTGGCAATTTGCTCCCAGCTCCAATCGGGATTGTCCTTGAGCATGTCAGCGCCCGGCCGTCGGTGCCAGCTTCTGGGTCAAATGGCGATTCCTCGGTCCCTTGCGGCACGCCGGCCGCACCGGCCCGGACGGCGCGTTGCGAGAGCGCGCGGCCGACAGGCCGGGTCCGACGGGTCGCGGCTGTAGCGATTCCGCCGCGGCTCCAGCGTCGGGGCACTTACTTAATTTTTACCTAATCTCCATAGCCTCCGGCTGAACCAGTTCGGGAAGGGCGCGGCTGTGAACATCTGGCTGCCTTACTTGCGCGCCGGAAGCGGAACGGACGTCTTCACCGAGGCGCTCGCCGGCGCGTTGAACGAGTCCGGGCACAATGCGGTCGCGACTCCCTTCGCGCGCCTTTGGCAGTTTTTTCCCTGGCGCATGGCTTTCGCCGTGCCGCCGCCGGGCACCGACATCATCGTGGCCAACAGCGTGAACGGTTTTGCCCTGCGCCGGCCCGGCTGCAAGCTGGTCGTGGTCGAGCATCATTGTGTCCTGGATGGCGCCTACGCGCCGCACCGCACCGCCTCGCAGATGCTGTTCCACGAAGGCCCGCTGCGCGCCTTCGAGAAGGCAAGTCTCAAGGCCGCCGATGCCCTGGTCGCGGTGAGCGCCTATACCGCGCTGAGCCTTCAAGCGGCCCTGGGCGGCCCCAAGGCGCACGTCATTCTCAATGGCGTCGACACCGAGTTCTTCTGCCCGCGGGCCGGCGGCGCGCCGACCGGCGGCGCGCGACCCTGGCGCTTGCTGTTCGTCGGCAACCTGATCCGCCGCAAGGGCGCGGATCTCTTGCCGGGCATCATGCAGGAACTCGGCCCGGATTTCGAACTGCACTACACCGGCGGCCTGCGCGGCAAGGCTCCCGGGGCCGGGTCGCCGAACATGAAGCCGCTCGGCCGCTTGACACGCGAAGCGCTGCGGCAGGCCTATCGCGACGCCGACCTGCTGTTGTTTCCGACACGTTTCGAAGGGTTCGGCTATGCCGCCGCCGAGGCCATGGCGTGCGCGACGCCCGTCGTCGCCACGGACTGCTCGTCCTTGCCGGAGATCGTCGACGATGGCGTCACGGGCCGGCTCTGCCCGCTCGGCGACATCAAGGCCTTCGCCGCCGCGGTTCGCGGCCTGGTCGCCGAGCCGGAGCTGCTGCCGGCGATGGGGCAAAGGGCCAGGACGGTCGCGGTGAAGCGTTTCGGCCTGGAGCATTGGACGGCGAGCTATGTGAACCTTTTTTCTCGCCTGATCGAGGGTGATAGGTATCCGGTCGTTTTCGAGACGGTCCAGAATGAACAGTGATAGAAAGATCGATTTTTTCATTGTCGGCGCCCAAAAAGCGGGCACCACATCGCTCTATGACTACATGGCCCAGCACCGCGATTTGTTCCTGCCTTCCAGCAAGGATTTCTACGCGTTCAACGATGACCCCGTCTACGGCGTGACCGGATCGAGATTGTTGAGCTATTACCGCAAGTATCGAGGCGAGCCTTTGGTCGGTGGATCGAACGTTCAGATCATGCGGTTCCCCGACGCGGTCAGAAACCTCCATCACTACAACCCACGGACAAAGCTGATCATCCTGCTGCGCAATCCGGTCGACCGGGCCTATTCGGCGTTCTGGATGATGCGCAACCTGGGGCTGGAGCCGTGTGATACCTTCGAGGCGGCCCTGGCGCAGGACGGCGCGCGCGGCGCGCGGGGAGATTTTCGCGAGAACGCGGAATTGCGCTACCTGGAGCCCGGCTATTACGACCAGCAAATCGACTTTATCCATGGACTGTTCGACAACGGCTCGATCTATATCGGGCTGTTCGACGACTTCGTGCGGCAGCCGGAGCGGATCACCCGCGAGATCCTGGATTGGCTCGGCGCCGACACTTCCGAACTGGCGATCGATTTCTCCAAACGGTCGAACGAGGCGAGCAGACCGCGGCTAATGATGTTGCAGCGGCTCATCAGGAGTCAGAACAGGCTGAAGAGACTTTACCGATCCACGATGCCGCTGGCGGTTCAGGATCGGGTCAACGCGACCGTCATGTCGAAGCTGCAAGAGAGCAACCGAGTGCCCTTCGAGTATCCGCCGATGGCGGCCGAAACGCGAAGCAGGCTGGTCGACCATTTCCTGCCGCACAACGAACGACTGTCGGAGCTGATCGACCAGGACCTGGGCCACTGGCTCTAGGGCCCGACGGCGCAAAAGGCTGAAATGCAGAGCAAGTCACCCCACTCCCGGCCGACCCTGTTCGGCTTGACGCTGGCCCGCAACTTCGGGGCCCTCAGCCTGAGCCAGGTCATCGCCCGGGCCATCGGGTTCCTCTATATGATCGCCCTCGCCCGTTTCCTGGGGCCCGACGATGTCGGTATCATTGTCTACGGGGTGGCGCTCTACATCGTATTGACCAGCGTGGCGATGTTCGGACAAGGGGTTTTCCTGTCGACCCGCCTGGGCCGGAGCCGGTGCAACGCGGACACGGTGGTGTCACACAGTCTGGCCGTCGTGCTGGCGGTGGCGCTGCTCGCGATGATCGCGGGCGCCGTCTTCGTGCGGCTCTCCGAGCCCGATCCCAAAGCCGCGCTGGCGGTCGGCCTGTTCGTCGCAACGATCGGGCCCAGGGTGGTCGCCGGGTGGGTCAGGCATTGCTCTGTCGCCCTGGAGCAAGCGGCCTGGATTCCAAAATACGAACTGGCGTTTCGGGTCAGCGAGGCGGTCGCCGGTCTCTCGTTGCTGCTGCTCGGCGGCGGGCTCCTGGCGATTTGCGCGGTCCATCTGGCGGCCTGGGTCTTGGAATGCTGTTTCGCCGTGCGCCGCTTGTCCAGGGTCGAAGGACTGAAGCTGCACTTTCGTCTGGACCGAAGGTTCCTCAAGCCCCTGCTCAGAGCGTCGTTGTACTTCACATTGAGCCTGCTGCTCTTGAACCTGCACGCGCAGATCGGCGTCTTGGGGTTGCGTCTGCTGCAGCCGGATAGCGCCGTCGTCGGCTACTTCGGCATCGCCCTGCAGTTCATCACGACCGTCATTCTCTTGCCGCTCACCCTGGGGCAAGCGGCGCTGCCGGCGCTCAGCCGAGGCTATAGGCGGGGCGGCCAAGGCGCGGCCGAACTGGTCCTGGTTCTAAAGCTGGCTTTGATTACGGGCGGCTTTCTGGCGGTGCTCGCGCACGCCTATGGCGCTTCGATCATCACGACTTTGTTTGGCCAACGCTTCGCCGAAGCGGGTGCGGTCTTGGCCACGTTAGGTTGGGTGCTCGGCCCCTACGCCGTGACGGTTCTGGCCATCCAACTGCTGAACGGAATCGGCGGCCGCGGCCTGGCGACGATCCTGGCCGTGGTCATGGCGCTCGGCCAGATCGTGATTCTGGTCGTCTGCCTGCCGTTCGGCGCTTTGATGGCGGCCACGGCCGCGTTGCTGGTGGCGAACTGCCTGGGCTGCCTTTTGGGCGTCCTCTTCATCCACCGCCGGCTCGGCATCGAGGGGCATGGCTGGTGGCTGCGCCCGGCGCTCGCGGTCGGCGCGGCCGGCGCCGTCATGTGGTCCGGGGTTCTGCCGGACGGGTTGGCCGCGGCCGTCGCCCTGGCGGTGCTGCTGTTGTCGACCTGGTTGTTGAGGATTTTCCAAAGCCGGGATTTCGATGTTTTCCGGACTCGGCTCCAAGCGTCAACTGGCTGACCACCACTCGGGTAGGCCTAACCCTGGCGGGCCGGGATGACGCTTTGGAACAGGTCCGAAAACCGCTTTGCCGAGGCGGACCGGCTGTAGCTCCCGTTGACCAGTTCGCTGCCGCGCCGACGCAGGCGCTCCGCCAGCGCGCTATCGTCGACAAGCCGGAGAACGGCGGCCGCAATCTCCTGGGGCGCGGCTTCGGCCACCAGCAGCCCGGTCTCCTCGTGGCGCACGGTGTCGCCGATGCCGCCGGTCCGCGTCGCGATCACCGGCGTTTGCGCCATCATCGCTTCCAGGAAGGTCAAGCCCTGCGCCTCCTGCCAGCCGTCCGCTGCCCGGCGCGACGGCCCGACGAAGACATCGGCGCATTTCAGGTGGTCGGCCACCTGCTCGGCCGCTACCCAGCCCGTGAAGCCGACGCGATCGCCGATCTCCAGGCGCCCGGCCAGTCGCTCCAGCTCGCCGCGGTCCTGACCGTCGCCGACGATGACAGCGGTCAGGTCCGGCAGGCGCGGGACCAGCAGGGCGATCGCATGCAGCAGATCGGCGACGCCCTTTTCCTCGACCACCCGCCCGACGAAGACCAGAAGGGGACCCTTCGCGCGCCGGTATTTCGCCCTGAGCGCAGCCGCCTCCGACGGCCGGTCGCGGCTTGGCTGGGACACGCCCATGGGAATCCGTTCGATCCTTTTGGGCGCGGCCAGGATCCCGTGCACGGCGTCCCAGGTGGCGCTGCTGTTGACCGTGACGGCATCGGCCCCTTTCAACGCAAATTTCTTGAAGGCACCCAGCAGGCGGCCGCGCAGGGCGAAGACGTCGCCGCCATGGACCGTCACCACATGGGGAATGCCCAGAGGTCCTGCCGCCAGGGTTCCGACAAATCCCTGCGGCAGAATCCAATGGCTGTTCAAGAGGTCGTAGCGGCCGGCCATGAGCCGGCGCATCACCGCCAGCCATTCGCTCAAGACCAGTGCCGGCAGCTTTAGGAGGTTCGATCTTCTGCGCCGCAAATTGACCAGCGCACCGCCTTGATAGCACACGGTCTCCAACGCCTCGGGCCAAAGGTAGCGGAAGCGGTCGACCTGGAGCCCGGCCAGCTTCTCGTGCGTCAGCGCGCCCGGCGCGTGGGGCGCGAGCACGTCGACCGCCCAGCCAAGTCCCTGCAGATCCTGCGCCAGGTGCAGAACGAATGGAGTCGTGGCATCGCCCTGCCAGCGTGGGAAGTTCGAGGTCACCAAGAGGACCCGACCGGCGGCCCCGGGGCCGCGTTCTCCAGCCGAACCGCGGCCGTCCTGCCGCATGGCCGCGTCGTCAGGCATCTCCGGCCCGGTCCTTGCGGCCTTGCGCGGGCCGGTCCGTTCGCCGCGGCTTGCGGGCCGCTATCATCACGCCCAGCGGCATCAGGGCGCCACGGTCGATCAGCGAATCCAGGACCACCGTCAGCCACGAGAAGGCCGCGTTGGCCCAGAGCGCGGCGGCGCCGACGATCGGAATGTCGGCCAGCAGGCCGGGGAAGAAGAAGCTGGTCTGGTGATGCAGGAAGCAAAGAACGCCGCCGTAGGGCCGGACCTCGACGGCCTCGAAGCCGGCGTCCGCCAGCAGGCTCGCAAGTCCGTCCTGGGTGTAGCGGAAGTAGTCGTGCGGCAGTTCGTGCCGCCGGCTCAGGTGGGGGACGCTGAGCAGCAAGGTCCCGCCTGGTTTCATGACCCGGTGCAGCTCGGCGAGGACGCGCCACGGCCGAGGCACGTGCTCGAGAACCTGCTGGCAAACGACCGTATCGTATTGATCGTTCGGCACTTCCGGCATCGCGGCGATATCGCCGGTCCAGGTCGGGCGATGATCGCCGCGCGACGCGAGATCGATCGATTCGTAAGCCGAGGCGGTCTTCAGAGCCGTCTTGGACCAGGTTCCACGCCCGGCCCCGGCATCCAGCACCAGCCCTTTGCAGTGCTTCGCGAAGAGCTCGCGCGACACCCTCCACAAGGCATAGGTGGTTCCGGAGAAGAGCCGCAGAAAGGCGTCATCCGCATCGACATGACGGTCGAGGAACCTTTCCCGCCCGCGTTTCATGAAACCCGGCCGGCGGGTCGCATCCAGCGAGTTCGCCGAAGTTGCCATCTGTGCCTTGCTCTCCATCAACGCGCGGCGCGGCGGCTCTGTCGAAGCACGGCGGCGCGCGGCCGCTCAACCTGTCGAGGCATTCGCACCGTCTTCGGTGGTCGCGTCGCTCGCCTCCCGTTCCGGCGTGGCGGGCGACAAGTCCGCTGCCAGACGTTCGACTTCGGCTATCTGTTCCGCGACCAGTCTGCCGACGCCCGACACGGCGGATTTCTCCAGCTCCAGCCGCCGCACCCGCTCCAGGGTCATCTCCAGGAGCTGTCGGTTGAAGTTGATCAGGTCGGCCAACAGGCCGATCAGCAGGGTCATCAGGCCGATCACCAGCAGCACGCCGCCCAGGATCAGGGACTGAACGTGTCCGTCGCCCTGGCCGACCAGGTAGAAGTAAAGAAACCGCAGGATCGGTACGGCGCCGACCACCGAAAGGGCCATGCCGATGTAGAAGAAGGTCCTGAGCGGCTTGTACATGGCGTACATGCGCACCATGGTGATCAGCGAGTGCTTGATGAAGTTCGGGATGCCCTTGAAAAGCCGCGATCGGCGGGTCGCCTCGTTGGTCGCGACCGGCACGGCCGCGATCGCCATCTGCTTGCGGCCGGCCTGGATCAGCATTTCAATGGTGTAGCTGAAGGCCGAGACGATATTGAGTTGCACGGCGGCCTCGCGCGAGATGGCGCGGAAGCCGCTCACCGTGTCGGGCACGTCGGTATCCGAAAGCTGGCGCACCACGAAACTGCCGAGCTTTTGCAAACACTTCTTAAGCAGCGAGAAGTGCGCGATCTTCGAGGTCTCGCGGTCGCCGACCACGATATCCGCCCGGCCGCTCAGGATCGGCTCGATCAGCCGGGGGATGTCGGCGCCGGCGTACTGGTTGTCGCCGTCGGTGTTGACGATGACATCGGCGCCCAGGCGCAGGCAGGCGTCGATGCCGGTGCGGAAGGCGCGCGCCAGACCTTGATTGTTCTTGTGGCACACGACGTGATCGACGCCGATGTCCCGCGCCACCGCAACCGTGCGGTCGCTGGAGCCGTCGTCCACGACCAGGATTTCGACCCGGTCCACGCCCTCGATCGACCGCGGGATGTCCGCCACGGTCTGCGGCAGAGTCGCCTCTTCGTTGAAGCAGGGGATCTGGACGATAAGCTTCAAGGGCGCGGGTCCCAATGCAAGCGGAGGCCTTGGCCGAGCCGATCGGCCGTGAAACCGCCGGCCATCGGCCGGACGGCGGCGCTGTCGACCTTGGAGGTTATGGGCAATCGGTTAACAACCGCTTGTATCCGGCAGCGGATCCGCCGTCAGTTCCCCGGCACCGCCGGTCCGGCGCCCAGCGCCGGCCGCCGTAGCTGCACCAGCCGGCCCAGCACGGCATGCTCGAACAGCGGGACGGTGGTCAGCGACTCGAGCAGCCTGTCCTGCTCGATCGCTTGCTCCACATCCGGCGTCAGCCACAAGTAAACCGGGCGTTCGGCGGCCAGGTGAAAATCGACCAGCGGCCGGAAATCCCGAAAGTCGTCGAAAGTCGGTACGGCCAGCCGTACGCGCGGGATATCCAAGGCGTCGAAAAAATGATCGATCGAGCGCGCGAACAGGATCGAGTCCGGCCGGATATGGGGCGCGACCGCCTGAAAGAAGGCGGCGCGTTCCTGCCGCCAAATGGAGGCGCGCGGCGCGTCGTAGGTGAAGGCGACCAGGGCGGCCCAAATGGCGCCGGCCGCCACAGCGGCGCTGGCCGCACCACGCAGCCTGACCCCGGCCTTGGCGCCTCGCACAACGCAGGCCAGGGTCAGGCAGAGGACCAGCACCGCGATGACCAACGGCAAGGTCAGATAGTGGCTTTCCTGCCGGGCCAGGTCGAGGTCGCCGCCGGCGACGAAGATCATGAAAAGACTGACCACCCCGAGGGCCGTGAGCCGGATCACGCGGTGCGCGCCGGGTGGCAGGTTCGCGGCGAGGTCCCGCCAAGCGTAGGCGACCAGGATCGAGGCGAAGGGAAAAATTGGCAGAAAATACCTGAGATTGAAGGCCATGCCGCCGTGCCAGGCGAAGTAGGAATAGACCGCGATGAAGGCCGCCGGCACCAGGCCGAGAACGCCGAGGGCAAGCCTGTCCTCGGCGCGGCTGAACAGGGCGGCCAAGGGCAGGGCCAGCACGGTCAGATAGGGACAGCTTTGCAGCAATGACTTCTTGAGGCCGCCGAGATAAACCATCCCGCCGCCGGGCCCGCGCGTCAGCCCGCCTTCCACCAATTCGAGGTCGCGAACACGCATGTCGACCAAGAGCTGGAATGCGCCGTTCGCCAGTTTGGCGACCATCTGCCGCCCGACCGGCAGTAGACAGACGACCAGGACGAAGCCGGCCGCCGCCAGCGCGACGCCGAGGCGATGTCGCCGCAGCAAAGCCTGTCCGCAGGGCCGGGTGGCGATCCAGGCGGCGGCCGTGACCACCAGGCCTAGAGCGACGACCGGCAGGTATTTCAACATGTCGACCGCCGCGCCGGCGGGCGCCGGCCCGTAGGTGAAGGGATTGGCGACGCCGAACTTGGCATGGTTGGTCGCGGCCAACACTGCTAGTCCCGGCAAGGTTCCAAGGCAAGTGAGAGCTGCCGGACCAGGCCGCCAGGGGCGTAGGAAGAGGAACGGCAGCACCAGAGCGGGCAAAACGAAGATCACGTCGAGCCGCACGCCGGCACCGAAGCCGGCGACGAAACCGGCCGCGGCGGCCAGTCCGAGCGACCTCCGCCGATCGGCTTGGCCGAGCGCGCGAACGGTGCAATAGACCGCCCCGGTGACGAACAGCATCGAGAGGGCGTGGGGCCAGGCGGTCTGCGAATACTGCCAGGCGAATGTCGCGAAGATCAGGATCAGACAGGCGTTAAGCGCCAACGCCGTGTCGCGCCATAGCGTGCGTGCGATGAGGTAGCTCAGGGCGACGACGCCTAGGAAGGAGATGGCGTTCAGTATGAACAGGCCGTGATAGCCCGCGATGCCGTAGAAGGGCGCGGCCAGCACCGTGGAGAGATAGGGGTACGAGGGAAACAGCCGACCCTCGTGCACCCGGACCACGGAGAACAGGAGCTCAGGCGAGGGAAACTCCTCATAGCCGTTCCAGATGGCAAGGCCGCCGGTTGTCGCGAAGCTCCGCGACATCATGTGATAGACGCCTTCATCGACGCTCAAGTGCCCGCCGCCGACGAAGAAGATCGAGTTGATCAGGGTCAGGGCGCCGGCGGCGAGCAGAAGGGCGAGCGACAACTTTTGCCCGGCGGGCCGTGCGGTCAGTGTCGGCGAGATCGCGATCATGGGACTCCGGGCGTTTCAAGCCGGGGCGGCGGGCTTCCCTGCCCGGTGCGACAAGCCTTAACAGAACCCGGCAACTGCCAAGGATCGGTTAATCCGCCGGGCCTTGGCCACCAGGTGTTAACCAAAAATTTCTCATCCGAGGGGAGAGTCTTGCGGGCCGGCCGGCGCCAGCAGAGCGCCTTGGTGCTTGCCCCGGCATTCGAACCAAGGTCTCTGAAAGGACGATATCTGTGGCTGGGCGGGCAGGTGAGCTCAAGCGGTATCGAACGTGATCATGACCTTGCAGTCGAACCCGGCCAGAGCGGAGCCCGAACCCAATCCCGCAGAACAGACAACCGGCGATCGGCCTTGGGTGATCGCACTGGGTTATTTGTCGTTATCGCTGGCGGCGCTTTATCCGGTCCTCTCGGTCACCGTGCCGCCGCTGGTCGACTACCCTAACCACCTGGCGCGGGCATATATCCTGGCGGAGATCGCCGAGCTGCCGCTGCTGCAGGAGCGTTACGCCGTTACCTGGGCAATCGTCCCGAACCTCGCCATGGATCTGATCGTGCCGCCGCTCACCGCGATCATGTCGGTGTTCGACGCCGGCCGCGTCTTCATCGCGGCGACCTTGCTGATGCTCGTGGCCGGTACGGTGGCACTGCACCGGGTCCTGCACGGCCGGGTCGGATTGTGGCCAGCCGCGATCTATCTGTTGCTCTACAATCACGTCCTGGCCTGGGGATTTCTCAACTATCTTTTCGGTGTCGGGTTGTTTCTCCTGGTTTTCGCCGCGTGGATCGCGTGCGAGCGATGGTCCCTTTGGGTCCGACTGGCGGTATTTTCCCTGGCTTCAAGCGTTCTCTTTTTCTGTCATCTCTTCGCGTTCGGCGTCTATGTCCTGACGATCGCGGCCTATCAACTGGGCCAAACCCTTGAGCGCCACGGCGTTTGGCCGGCCCGTCTTACCCGGGATTGGCTAGCCGCGCTGGGGCAATTCGCGGTGCCCGGCCTGTTGTGGCTGTTCTCGCAGGGCGCCACGGGTGTCGCCCCGGAGACCACGGGTCTGACTTTTTACGGTACGTTGCTGTCCAAACTCCGCGCGCTGCTGTCGCCGGTCTTCTTCCACTGGCAACCGCTGGACTATCTGATCTTCGGATTCCTATGTGTCGTTCTGCCGGTCCTTCTGTTCGGCAGAGATCTGAGGCTCGCTCCGGCCGTGCGCCTGCCGCTGTTCGCGCTCGGCGTGGCGGCGCTGGCGATGCCGACATGGCTGCTCAATGTCGCCGGGGTCGACTTCCGGCTGCCGCTGGTGGTCGCCTGTTTGGCGGTCGCCGGCACCAGGCCCAAGGCCCACAGCCGGTACAAGCTCGTCGCCATCGGCACGGTGGCGCTGGTCCTGTTCGTCACGCGGATATGGACACTCGCGGAGGACTGGCGGGTCTATGACCTGCAGTTCGCGGAGTTCCGCGTAGCCTCGCAGCGAATCGCGCCGGGTGCGTCGCTTCTGGTGACGCGCAAACCCGACCTGTTCGTGTTGAACGGTCGGGTCGTCTTCCGTCGGGTCTATTCGCACCTGCCGGCGCTGGCCGTCATCGACCGTTCGGTCTTCCTGCCGTCTCTTTTCACCGGTCCGCAACAGCCGATCCAGGCCGCCTCGGCCTATGCCGCGCTCGACACGCCTTTCGACGGACATGCCCTGACACTCGAGAATTTGCGGGAAGGCGCCGACCCGGGCCGGGCCAAGCAGCTGGAAGGTTTCGTTGACCGGCGGGGGATCAAAGCCTATTGGGCCTTCTGGCCGGAGCGTTTCGAAAACCTTCTGATGCTCGATGTCGAAACCGCGGAGAATCCCTTTCCATCGCTCCTGACGCCGGTTCATCAGGGTTCTTTCTTCTCGCTCTACGCGGTCGAGCGGGAAGCGGCGGGGTCGCAGTGACGGGCGAAACCTTGAAACCATCCGGTGGACGCCGGACCGACGACTGACGGAGCTGCCATTGGAGCAACAGATCTATGCCCAGATGGCGGCGATCCAGGGCGAACACTGGTGGTTCGTCGCCCGGCGCCGGATTTTGGCAGCGGTATTGCAGCGATATGTTCGCCTGCCGGACGGCGCGCGCCTGCTCGAAGCCGGCTGCGGCATGGGCGGCAATCTCGCCATGCTGGCCGGCTTCGGCCAGGTTTCGGCATTCGAGCCCGATGCCGGGGCCCGTCGGATCGTCGGCCGGGAATCGGGGCTTCAAATACGTGAAGGGCGGCTTCCCGATGAAGTGCCCTTCGACGCGGAGACCTTTGATCTGGTGGCCGCGCTCGACGTCCTGGAGCATGTCGAGGAGGATTCGGCAAGCCTGGCAACCTTGCGGAACAAGTTGCGCCCCGGCGGTTGGCTGGTGATCACGGTGCCCGCCTTTGCATTTCTTTGGAGCGCTCACGACGAGATACATCACCACAAACGGCGGTACCGCAAGGCGGAGCTGATGCGGCTTGTCACAGGGGCTGGGTTTTGTCCCGTAAAGGTCACCTATTTCAATACCCTTTTGTTCCCGGTCATCGCCCTGGTGCGACTGGTGAAAGGCCTGCTGCGCATCGACAAGGCCGACGGCGAGGCCATGCCAGGCAATCTGGTCAATCGGCTGCTGACCGCCTTGTTCGCCAGCGAGCGTCATTTGCTGGGCCGCGTCTGGCTGCCCGCAGGTGTGTCGATACTCATGATTGCGCGCCGAGCCGAGACATGAGCCTGGCCGGTCTGACAGGGCGCTCCGACGGGTCCCGGGTCCGGGCCTGCGTCGCCGGCCCACTCGGGACCGCGGTCTTCGTGGGGTTCTGCCTCTGGGGCCTTTACGCGCAGTTGTCCGGAATGATCAATCACGACACCGCATGGTATCTCCAGTCGGTGGCGGCTTTTTTCGACGGCGGTCGGCTCTACCGGGACGTGTTCTTCGACGTCAATCCGCCCCTGGCGTTCTATCTCGCGGTACCGCCGGCCTATCTGGCCCGACTGACCGGGCTGTTCCCGGTCGATGTCTTCGTCGTCTACGTTTTCGGCCTGATCGCGCTGTCGTTGATCTTGGTCTGGCAGCTGCTGCCCGCTCGCTCGGACCGGCCGCTCGGGCGCGGTCTGCTGTTCGCCGCCATGTTGGCGCTGGTGGTCGCCCCGGCGCACGTGTTCGGGCAACGCGAACATCTCATGCTGGTGCTGGCGCTGCCTTACCTGCTGCTCTTGGCCGGCCGCGCGTCGGGGGCGGAATTCGGTCGGTCGATGGCGGTCGCGGTCGGCGTGCTGGCGGCGCTCGGTTTCGGACTCAAGCCGCACTTCCTTTTGGTTCTCGCCGGGCTCGAGCTTTATCTCCTGCTGCGCCGCAAGCGCCTCGGCGGCCTGTTCCGTTCCGAGACCCTGGCCATGGCCGCGGTCCTGCTGCTTTACGGCGGCGCGGTTCTCGCGGTCACGCCGGACTATGTGACACGTGTGGTTCCCTACGCGCTGGCGGTCTACAACGACGCCTACAGGAACTCCCTTACGCATCTTCTGTGGCGTCAGGAGACGCTCTTCGTGGTTTTGCTTCCATTGCTTCATCTGGTCGCCCGTCCCCGCACCGCCTCGAAGGCGTTCGGCGATGTTTTCGTCATCGCGGCGGTCTGCTTCTACGTCGTCTATTTCATCCAGATGAAGGGGTGGCTGTATCATCTCTATCCGGCCTCGGCGTGTCTGCTGCTGGCGGCGGGTGCCATGCTTTTCGGCACGCCGCTGTCAGCACCAGCGGAGGTTCCGGTCACACTCGGGAAGCGACCTGCCTTCAACACCATTTTGACGGCGGCAATCGCTCTCATGATGCTGGTCGGCGCGGCGCTTTGGCGCGGCGGCTATCGGAATGCCTACACCGAGGCGTTCGCGCCGATCGTGCGCGAGCATGCCGCGGGGTCCTCGATCTTGGTGCTCACCACCGAGGTGTCGCGCGCCTTTCCCCTGGTCAACTACGCGGGGGTCGAGTGGTCCTCGCGCTTTTCGGCCCTATGGCTGCTGCCCGGCCTGGAACGCGCGCGGCGCGCCCCGGCGGCACCGATGACCGGCGAACGGCGGGCCCTTCTGGACGAGATCGAGGGATTTCTGATCGACGCCGTGGTGGCCGATCTCGGTAAGCGGCCGCCAGCGGTGGTCATCGTCGACATGCGCGAGGAGAAATCCTATTTCGGCGGCCTTCGGTTCGATTATCTCGCGTATTTTTCCAAGGATCCGCGATTTGCGGAGATCTGGTCGCGCTACGAGCTGCTGGTGAATTTCGGGACCTATGACGTCTACAAGCGCAGGCCGGGGCCGCACTAAGCCTTAACCAATCTATAGCACAATCCGGCCCACCGCGATTCTGGGTCGGGAGAACCTCCACCGTGCAATCGAGAGCCCTTCAGATCGACGCCCGGGGGCTTGCGGTCCGGCTGGCCCGGGTGCTGTGGCTCCACCGCTGGCTGCTGGCGATCATATTGATCTATTTCGCCGCCGGCTTCGCGGTTCTCGGGTACGTCGACCGGCCCGAGAAAATGACCTTTACACTCTATTCCGCCTTGGCGCTGAAGATGACGGGCATCTTCGCGGTCGCTTTTGCGATTCTCTACCCGCTGTGCGTCATGGTGTTCGTGCGGCCGGCCAGCCTGCTGCAGTATTTGGCCACCGATATCAACGCCAACTGGCTGACCCTGGAACGCCTGGCCGGCGGCTGCCTGATACTCCTGCTGCTGCCCCGGTTCATATCCCTCTTCACGGTCTTCAAGACCCTCATACCGGTCGTCAACCCCTACGCCTGGGATCCGCGATTTGCCGAGTGGGATAGGTGGCTGCACGGCGGCATCGACCCGTGGCAGTTGCTGCAGCCGGTTTTGGGATACCCGTGGATCAGCAGCGGGATCAATTTCTTCTACCACCTGTGGATCTTCGTGCTCTATGGCATCCTGCTGTGGCAGGCCTTCAGCGTCCGCGACCCGCGGTTGCGCATGCAGTTCTTCTTGACCTTCGTGCTCGTCTGGTCGCTGCTCGGCGGTCTCATGGCAACCCTCTTGTCCTCGGTCGGCCCGGTCTATTTCGGGCGCGTGACGCAGCTCGTGGACCCCTTCCAGCCGCTGCTCGACTATCTCCAGGCCGCCAACGAGGTGGCGCCGATCTGGGCGCTGCAGCTCCATGACTGGCTGTGGCGCTCGCATATTCTGGGCGAATACAACTTCGGCACCGGCATTTCGGCCATGCCGAGCATCCACGTGGCGGCCGCTGTTATGTTCGCCTTGCTCGGCTGGCGCGCCCATCGCCTGCTCGGTCTCGCGCTCACCCTCTTCGCCGTCATCATCATGATCGGCTCGGTCCACCTCGCCTGGCACTACGCCATCGATGGCTACGTGGCGGCCGTCTTGACCTATGGGCTGTGGCGCGCCGCCGGTTGGTGGGTCGCGCGAGACCCGGCCTTCGATACGCACTGAACCGCGGCGTCCCATCGCCGGCTGGTTAGAAACCCCTGGCTGAGCGAATCGTAAACCGCTAGCCTTGCGGTTTGTACGGCGCAGGTCGCATGAGTGATTCGCTAGGACCCTCGGAACTCTGCCGGCTCGGCGCCGTCGAGGCCGTCGAGCTACTGGCGCGGCGCGAGGTCAGCCCGCTAGACCTGGTCGAAGCGGCGGCCCGGCGCATCGAGGCGACCGACGGGGCGCTCAACGCCCTGCCGACGCTGTGCCTGGATCGGGCCCGCGACCATGCCCGGCGTATCATGGCGGCGGCCCCGGGTGATGCGCGGCCGGAGCCTTGGCTGGGCGGCCTGCCGGTCGCGATCAAGGACCTGGAGGATGTCGCCGGGGTGCGCACCACCTACGGCTCGCCGATCTATGGCGACCACGTGCCGGAGCGTTCCGACATCCTGGTGGAGCGCCTGGAGTCGCGGGGCGCCATCGTCGTCGGCAAGTCCAACACGCCGGAGTTCGGCGCCGGGGCCAGCACCTTCAACGAGGTCTTCGGCAAGACCCATAACCCCTGGAATCCGGCCAAGTCGGTCGCCGGCTCCTCGGGCGGCGCGGCGGCGGCGGTGGCCGCCGGCCAGGTCTGGCTGGCCAGCGGCTCCGATCTGGGCGGCAGTCTGCGCACGCCGGCCAGCTTCAACGGCGTGGTCGGCCTCAGGCCGAGCCCGGGCCGGGTCCCGCGCGGGCCCAACCCGCTGCCCTTCGCGACCCTGGCGGTGGCCGGGCCGATCGCGCGCACCGCCGCCGACACGGCGCTGTTCCTCGATGCGCTCGCGGGCCGGCACCGCGAAGACCCCTTGTCGTTGGCGTCGCCGAAACGATCGTTCTTGACGCGGCTGCGCGAGAAGCGCGTGCCGGCCCGGGTCGCCTACAGCCCGGATCTCGGCCTGTTTCCAGTCGACCCCGAGGTGGCGGAGATCTGCGGCCGGACGGCGGAACGCTTCGCCGAGCTCGGCGCGGTGGTGGAGCAGGCGTGCCCGGACTTCGCCGGCGCGGTCGAGACCTTCCAGACCCTGCGCGCCGCGCTCTTCGCCGCCCAGATGGCGCCGCTGCTGCGCCAGCATCGCGCACTCCTGAAGCCCGAGGTGATCTGGAACATCGAAAAGGGCATGGCGCTGACCGCCGACGACATCGGCCGGGCCGAGCTGGCGCGCGGCGAGCTCTATCAGCGCGTCGTGCGCTTCTTCGAGCGCTACGACCTGCTGCTCTGTCCCGCCGCCATCGTGCCGCCGTTCGATGTCGATGTCCGCTACATCGAGGAGGTCGCCGGCCACCGCTTCGACAACTACATCGAGTGGGTCGGCATCACCTTCGCGATCACCTTGACCTACTGCCCGGCGCTCTCGGCGCCGGCCGGCCTGACCGGCGCGGGCCTTCCCGTCGGCCTGCAGATTGTCGCGCCGCCCCGCGGCGAGGCCGCGGCCCTGACCGCCGCCGCCCTGCTCGAGGACCTGACGGGTCTGGCCGACCGGCTGCCGGTCGACCCGCCGGCGCCATGAGCGGGGACCCGCTGGCCGCCCGCGACCGCCGCTATCCGCTCGGCGTGGCCATGGTCGTGGCCGCCGGCGCCTGTCTCAGTTTCGGCGGATTGCTGGTGCGCTTCGTCGAGCAGGCTGATTACTGGTCGATCGCCTTCTACCGCTCGACCGCCTTCGTCGCGACCTTGCTGATCTATCTGCTGCTGCGCCACGGCCCGGGGATCGGCCGCGCCTTCCTGGCGATCGGCCGGGCCGGCCTGCTGGTCGCACTGACCTTCAGCGCCGGCTCGCTGCTCTACCTTCTGGCGATCAGTCTGACCACGGTGGCCAACGTGGTCTTCATCCTCAGCGCCGGCCCGCTCTTGACCGCGATCCTGGGTTGGCTGCTGCTCGGCGAGCGGGTGCGCGTGCGTACCTGGCTGGCGATCGCGGCCGCGCTGGGCGGGATCTCGATCATGGTCGCCGGCGATCTCGGCGCCGGCCGCATGGCGGGCAATTTCGCCGCCTTCGGCGCCGTGCTCTGTTTCGCGGTCATGGTGATCGGACTGCGCGGCGGCCGCGCCGTCGACATGGTTCCGGCGACCTGTCTGGGCGGCGCCATCGCCGCGACCGTCGCCGCCCTCATGGTGGCTGGATTCGCCGTCTCGGCGAACGATCTTCTGATGTCGACCCTGCTCGGCTGCGGCCAGCTCGGCATGGGATTTCTGCTGATCACCCTGGGGACGCGCCATGTGCCGGCGGCGGAGGTGCCGTTGCTGGCACTGAGCGAGGCGGTCCTGGCGCCGATCTGGGTCTGGCTCTGGGTCAACGAGGTGCCGAGCGGCCAGACCCTCCTGGGCGGCGCCGTGATTCTTCTGGCGGTCGTGGCGCAGGCCCTTGGCGGGCTGCGTCGGCAACCGGCACTGGCCGGCTGAAACCAAGAGGTACCGTCAATCACATTTGCTATAGTTGGCCGGCAGAATTTCGGCCAAGTGAAGATCTCGAAGCCATGGAACAAGCCCGAGCCAAGTTTCAGGTCGGCCAACTTGTGCACCACAAGCTGTTCGACTATCGCGGCGTGGTGGTCGATGTGGACGCCACTTTCCAGGGCAGCGAGGCCTGGTACGACGCCATGGCCCGCACCCGGCCGCCGAAAGACAAGCCCTGGTATCACGTGCTGGTGCATGATGCCGATCACATGACCTATGTCACCGAGCGCAACCTCGAAGCCGACCCGAGCGGCCGGCCGATCCGCCATCCGGTATTGGACCATTTCTTCGACGAGCTGCGCGACGGCCTTTACAGGCGGCGCGGCGGCGCCCATTGAGACGTCCGCCGCCGCCGGCCGCCGCGACCTGCCTCGTGAAATCGACAGATGACCGACAGCCAAGCCTTTCCCGCACCACTGCGCCCCGAGATCGAAAGCCTGGAGACTTCCGGCATCGCCCAGGTCTTCGCGCTTGGCTTCGGCCGTGAGGACCTCATTCCGCTGTGGGTCGGCGAGGGCGATCTGTCGACGCCGGCCTTCATCGCCGAGGCCGCCAGCCGGGCGCTCGCCGAGGGCCATACCTTCTACACCCACAAGCGTGGCTTGCCCGATTTGCGCCGGGCGTTGACCGACTACACCAACAACCTCTACGGCAGCGCCGTTGATATTGCGCAGGTGAGCGTCACCTCCTCCGGCATGAACGCCATTACCCTGGTGCTGCAAACCATGGTGCGACCGGGCGACAAGGTGGCCGTGGTCACGCCGATCTGGCCGAACATCCTCTCGGCGGTTCGCATCGCCGGCGGCGTGGTCGCGCCGCTCACGCTCGAGCCTTTGCCCGAGGGCGGTTTCCGACTGGACTTGGACCGCCTGACGGCGGCCCTGGACGACGGCGTCCGAGCCCTTTTCATCGCCTCGCCCGGCAATCCGACCGGTTGGATCATGGAACCGGACGAGCAGCAGGCGGTGCTCGAGCTGTGCCGGCGGCGGCGCGTCTGGCTGATCGCCGACGAGGTCTATGCCCGCTTCACCTACGACCGGCCCCACGCGCCTTCCTTTCTGGAGTGGGCACGGCCGGAGGACCCGCTGATCGTTGTCAACAGCTTCTCCAAGGCCTGGGCGATGACCGGCTGGCGCCTGGGCTGGCTGATCCATCCGGCCTCGTTGGCGCCGACCTTCGACCGCCTGATCGAGTTCAACACCTCGGGCGCCCAGGCCTTTTTGCAGCACGGCTGCATCGCGGCGGTCCGCGAGGGCGAGCCCTTTGTGGCCGAAATGGTCGAGCGCTGCAGGGTCGGCGGTGAGCTGGTGTTCCAGCGGCTTGCCGCTCTGCCCAAGGTGCGCCTCGCCCGGCCGCGCGGCGCCTTCTATGCCTTCTTCGCCGTCGAGGGCCTGACCGACAGCCTCGGCTTCGCCAAGGAGATTCTTGAACGTACCAGCGTCGGGCTGGCCCCGGGCGCCGCCTTCGGACCCGGCGGCGAAGGTCATATGCGCCTCTGCTTCGCCAGCGGCAGCGCGCGTTTGGCCGAAGCCATGGACCGGCTGACCCCGGTGCTGAGGTAGTGCCGAAGACCGGTTCCCGGTCCGAAATACTTTCGATTCGGTTGACGCGATCCATGTTTTTTTCGCATGGCGTCTCGGCCAATTCGGCACTGGTGGAAAAGCCGAAAGCGGATTATCTGCGCTTCAGATGTTGAGCTGCAAAACCTGCCGGAGCGCGCCCCAGAGGACCCGGCTCAAGTAGAGGAATCAAGGCCATGACCAACGCCACTTTCGTCGCGGGCCGGAACGTATCGGGCCATGGGGTTGCGGTTTTCCTGCACCGTGTTGTCGCCGGTTTCGGGATGGACTTCGTCGCACTGCGCCAGGAAATCGCCGAGGCCAAGCAGGATTTGCGCCTGCGCCGGGGCTTACGCGCTGTCGACCGCCGCCAGTTAAGGGATATCGGGCTCGACCGCGGCGCCTGCTAGGAGCCTGTCCGCGTATCGGTCATGGTCTGCGGGACCAGCGGCGGTCTCGTCGAACGACGTCAAATCGAATGGGCGCGGCGATAGCCGCGCCCATCCGGATAGTGTCTCGATTTCTTAAGGGGTCGTGAATCCCACGAGTTCGAGCCGGTCGCCGGTTTCCAGATCCACCTCGAGGACCAGCCCCACACCCGGGGCATAGAACTTGTTCTCTTCCGGTCCGGGGTCGAGCGGTGAGAAATCGCGGGTCACGAGGCAGGTGCCGTCACAGGACGCGCCGGGTACGGATGCGCTTCCCGTCGTGCTGATCACCTCCACGACGTCTTCTGCCTCGCCCAGCAAGAACTCCTGGCGGTAGGAATCACCGACCTCCGGGAAGGCCGGCACCAGAATCCCGGACTTGGCGCCGTCGCGGCCGACCTTGAAGGAACCGTCGATCGCTACCAGCTCCGGTGCCACGGGATCGTCACCCTCGAAGACCTCGAAGTCCTTCACTTCCTCGCCGCAGTAGTGGACGTTGCCATCAAGGTCCTGGGCGAACCAATCGTCAGTGTCCTCACGCACCTTGCCGTCATCCAGGACCACGTCGTTGACGACGCGACAGGTCACGCCCTCGATCAGCTTGGTCTTGTCGGTGACCGTGACGATGACCACCTCGCCGCCGCCTTCATAGGTCCACTTGTTGCCGACGATGAGCGGCAGGAAGGGGTTCGGATCGACGGTCGTACCGATCGTGCCGGGATCGACGAAGTTGTCCGGGTCGAAGTCCGGGTCATGGCGTTCTTCTCCAACCAGACTGCAGACGTCGAGACGGGCCGCGAACTGCTCGCGGCAGAGCTTGCGGCCTTCTCTTTGCTCCTGCTTCGCGTCTCCGATGCATTCGGATCTTTCGAGCGGGTCGGAGGTGTTGATGCATTTGCCCAGGGCAATCCAGAAGTCATCCTCGAGCCCTTTGCTGCAAGCTGTCCGGGCAGCCCAGGCGGTGGCGGAGCAATATTTTCCGATGCGTTGGTCGTCCAAAATCTCTGGCTCGGCGTCGCCGGCCAAGGCCGCTTGCGCAAGGATCCCCAGCACGAAGCCACCCGCCATTAGCCCAACAAGAAAGATGATTCTCCGCGGTACTAGCCGCGACCTGCACGCAAACATGGCTGTGTCCTCCAACATGGTTGGCCACGCGTCCACGAGCTTGCAGCATGAGACTGGACAGGAGAATCCAACGTCTGTCGGAGGGCGACGTAGACGGGCGGCCTCACCCGAGTACGGCCGGTCTATCTTACATTTGCCGGATCGCCCGCAGATGGAGGGCCTTATCCGCGCCTAGCTGGCATACGAGATCCACAGGTGATTCAACCCGCCCAGCACGTCGTAGAGCTGGTCGAAAGCGGCCTTGAAGGCGAACCAGTCGAGTCCCGGGTTGCGCGCCTGGAGCGCCTCGTGGATCGCGCCCAGATCGCGGCGGCCGTCGATCAGGGCAACGATGTCCGCCGCCAGGGGCGATAGCTGTCGGCTGAGCGTGATGCCGTCCAGCTCGACCGTCAGCGCACCCTCCCGGCGCAAGGCCTGGGCCAGGCCGGCGGCCGGCAGGCGGGCGAGGCGGGGTATCGCCTCGGGCCGGTCGGGCCGGGCGATGCGCCGCGCCGCGGTGTCGGCCCTGGCGACATAGACGATGTGCTTCTTGATGTTGCCGGCCAGAGCCTCGGCGAAGGCCGCGCGCTCCAGCCAGCCCTGCCCTTTCAGGGGCTCGAGGAGCCGGGCATCCGCCAGATAGCTGGCCGGCTCGTAGCGGGCCGGCTCGATCAGGGCGACCGGCTCGAGCCCCGCGGCGGCGACCAGTTCGGCCAGCTGGCCCACGCGGTAGGCGCGGTCGCGGCTGTGCAACAAGAGGTCGACCAATTCGGCGTCGCTGCGCTTGTGATCGCCCAGGAAGGGGTTGCGCTTGAACCAGTTGGTCGCCGGCAGCGCCGCCATCAGGCGCCGGGCCAGCTCGACCCGGCGGTCGAGCGGCAGGTCACCGGCCAATTGCCGAACCATTTTCTGCATGGGATAGACGCCGGTGCGGCCGTATTCGCCATAGACCATCAGGCCCATGCCGCCGCCTTCCGCCAGGCACGCCGCGAGCGTCCTCAGGCCGGCCGCGGGGTCGGCCAGATGGTGCAGTACGCCACAACAGTCGATGTAGTCGAAAGCGCCGAGTCCGAGTTCGGACAGGTCCTCCAGCGTGCCGCTGACGAAGGTGATGTTCTGGAGCCCGCGCGCCTGGGCCCGGGCCTCGGCGATCTCCCGCGCCGCCGCCGAGAGGTCCAGGTAGACCACTTCGCCGCCGCCGGCTTCGCTCAGCTGCTGGGCCAGCATGATCGCCGCATCGCCGGTACCGCCGCCGGCGACTAGGGCTCGGAAACCACGGGCGAAATTGCGCCGGCCGGCGTACAGGTAGTGGTTCACTTCGGCCAGCTCGCTGGGCGAGCCGGTGACCAGGCGCCCGGCCTCCTCGGCCGGATCGCGCGCCGGATAGGGGTAGGCCTCGTACTGCCGGCTGACCGGATCGTCCATGTTCTTCAGGCGCCTGCCGTGGTCAGCACCACCTTGCCGGTCGACTTGCGGCCGCTCAGCAGGGCCATGGCCTCGGCCGCCCGATCGAGACCCAGCCGATGGGACACGTGGGGCTTCAGCTTGCCGGCCCGGAACCAGTCGAACAGCTCGGCGAACTGTGCGGCGACCAGCTCCGGTGCGTGCCTGCGGTAGGAGCCCCAATAGAGCCCGGTCGCCGCCAGGTTCTTGACCAGCAGGATGTTGGCTGGGATCTGCGGCACCTTGCCGGCGGCGAAGCCGACCACCACCAGGCGGGCGCCCCAGGCAACCGCGCGCAGGCTGGCCTCGAAGACCGCGCCGCCGACCGGGTCGAAAACCACGTCGGCGCCCCGGTCGTCGGTCAGCGCCCTGACCCGGGTGCGGATATCCTCGCTGCGGTAGTCGATCAGGTGATCGGCGCCGTGGGCCTCGGCCACGGCCAGTTTCTCGGGTCCGCCGGCCGTGGCGATCACCGTGGCGCCCAGCGCCTTGCCGACCTCGACCGCCGCCAGGCCGACCCCGCCAGCGGCGCCGTGCACCAGCAGGGTTTCGCCCGGCTTTAGTGCAGCGCGCCAGACCAGGCCGCCGTGGGCCGTACCGTAGGTGATCGGGAAGCCGGCGGCCGTGACCGCGTCCATGTCGTCCGGCCGAACGAAAACGTCGCTCTCTCTTGCGCAGACCCGCTCGGCGTAGCCGCCCCAATCGGTCAGGGCCAGGACGCGCTGTCCTGCCGCCACGCGCTCGACGCCGGGCCCGACCGTCTCGACCCTGCCGGCCACTTCCAGGCCAGGGCTGAAGGGAAAGGGCGGCTTCTCCTGATACTGGCCGGCGATCATCAGGATGTCGGCGAAGTTGACCCCGGCGGCCTCGACCGCGACCAGCACTTCGCCCGGTCCCGGGTCGGGTGGCTCGACCTCATCGAGGATCAGGCTTTCCGGCCCGCCCCAGCCGTTGCACAGGACCGCGCGCATGTGGGCTCCTAGAAGGCGCTGTCCGTCGCCGTGCGAAGCTCGCCGACGCGGCGGCCCGCCCGGTTCACGATCGGCGGTATCAGGCTCTCGGCCTGAATCTGGCTCAGCACGCCGAGACGCACCAGGAGCCGGGCCATCAAACTTTCGGCGGCCCGTCCGGCACCGTCGTCGACCTTGAGCGCAACGCCCAGGCCCAGTTCCGGGAGGGACGCGCAATAGACCCCTTCGGCGCCGGTCTTGATCTGTGCCTTTTCGCCGGTCAGCTCCATGGCCCGGGTGCAAAAGCGGTCGTTGCCGGCGACCATGAAGGGTTCGGCTGCCATGGCCCGGCGGATGCGCGCGGCGGCGGTCTGGCGGCGGTCCGGCTGATCGGCCGGGTCGGCCAGGCGGGCCATGGCCAGCGCCATATTGCCGAGCGGCACGCCGATGGTCGGGATGCCGCAGCCATCGATGCCGCGTGGCGCGTGAGCCAGGTCGCAGCCGGTCATGGACTCCAGAATACCCAGCACGCGCTGCTGCACCGGATGTTCGAACTTGATGTAACCGGCGGTCGGGTGGCCGAGGTGCCGGGCGAAGGTGAGAAACCCGGTGTGCTTGCCCGAGCAGTTGTTGTGCAGCGCGCTCGGTTCCCGGCCGCCGGCGATCAGATCGATCATGGCGCTTTCGTTCGACGGCAGGTGGGCCCCGCATTCCAGATCGTCGACCGAGCATCCGATCCGCTCGAGCCAGCGCTCGACCGTCTCCACGTGGCGCGGCTCGCCGCCGTGGCTGGCGCAGGCCAGCGCGATCTCGGCGTCGCCCAAGTCGAAGGCCTCGGCCGCCCCGCTTTCGACCAGGGCGAGGGCTTGAAGCGGCTTGATCGCGGAGCGGGGATAGACCGGCCGCTCGATGTTCCCGGCGTGCATCACGACCTTGCCGGCCGTGTCGGTCACCGCGAAGGCGGCCCGGTGGGTGCTCTCCACCATGTCGCCCCGGGTCACCTCCACGAAGACCGGGTTGCCGGCGTCGTCCGGGCCCAGCGGCCGGCCGGAATCTTCGAGTTTTTCTTTTGCGAACGCCATGGATCAGCCCTCCGCACGGCCCCTTGCGACGTGATTCAAACTTCCTCTGCCGATCGTGAAGCAGCTTGCCTCGCGCCTGCCGGCCATGCAAGTTTTCGCACCATGCGCGGTTATTTCGCAATCGGCGTCGAGGGCATCAGCAAGCCCATGAACCTTGGCAACTTGCTGCGTTCGGCGCACGCCTTCGGCGCCAGCTTCTTCTTTACCATCGCGCCGGCGTTTCAGGCGCGCGAGGTGGCGATCTCTGACACCTCGGCGGCAGCCAAGCACCTGCCGCTCTACAGCCACGCCACGGTCGATGAGCTGACGCTGCCGCGCGGCTGTCAACTGGTCGGTGTCGAGCTGACGGAGGACGCGGTCGAGCTGCCGAGCTTTCGCCACCCGAACGCCGCGGCCTACGTGCTGGGGCCCGAACGCGGAAGTCTTTCGCCGGCCTTAATCGAACGTTGTGAGTTTCTCGTCCAAATTCCGACAAAGTTCTGCGTCAACTTGGGTGTCGCAGGAGCTATCGTGATGTACGACCGCATGATCAGCCTCGGCCGTCACCCGCGCCGTCCGGTCAACCCGCGTGCCACGGTGGAGGCCACGTCGGCCCATGTGCACGGCGCACAAATCGTGAGGAGTCGTTAACCGTCATGAAAGTGAAGGAGTCCACTGCCACCCGGACAAAGGACTTCTATAATCCGTAACCGAAGACAAGGGCCGGGAAATCAGGCCCAGGTATGCAAGCGAAGGTTAAGAACAATGCGACAGAAACAGCGTAAGGGCCCGGCGAAGACCGGGCATCGCGGAAAGCTCGGGATCAAGCTTTCAGCCCCGGCCGGGGTGGCGCCCCTGCTGCTCGCCGCCGGGGTCGGCCTCGCTGCCGGCGCGGCGCTCGCCGACGAGCGCAAGCCGCTGGGTGTCTACGGCGATTGGCAGGCCTACACCTTTGACGATGACGGCGCCAAGGCCTGTTACATTGCCAGCGCGCCGACCAAGCATGAAGGTAACTACAAGGCTCGCGGCGATATATTCGCGATCGTCACCCACCGCCCGTCGGACAAGACCCGCGATGTGGTCAGCCTTCTGGCCGGCTACAGCTACGACGACAGCAACCCGGTCGAGGTCGCGATCGACGGCAAGACCTTCAAGCTTCTGCCCTACGGCTCGGTTGCCTGGGCGCCGGACTCGAAGCTCGACGAACAGCTTGTCTCGGCCATGCGCGCGGGCAACACCATGGTCGTGCGCGGCACCTCCTCGCGCGGCACGGAGACCAAGGACACCTACTCGCTGATGGGCTTCACCAAGGCCTACCGGGCGATCAACAAGGCCTGCGGCCTCTAGGTCTTGAGCCGCCCGGAGGCGGGCGAGCGTATCCGCGCTTCGGTTGCATGGATGGGGCTTCACGCGCTTGGGCTCGCGTCGCATCAAGGGTCCAGGACGCACAGCGGGATCTTGCCCGGAGGCCGCCGGCGGTCTATCTAGAGCGCCATGAGCCGTATTGCCCACGCCGAACATTTCGCCCCGCCGCCTGACCGCGCCGGCGGCCGAAAAAATATTGTCGGCCTGGGCCGCGCGGCGCTGAGCGCCGAGATGGCGGCCTTCGGCGAGCCGGCGTTCCGGGCGCGCCAGCTGTGGCACTGGATCTACCACCGCGGGGTCACCGACTTCGCGCTCATGACCTCGCTCAGCAAGGCTTTTCGCGCCCGCCTGGCGGAACACTATGTGGTCGGCCGGCCGGAGGTTGCCACGGTGCTGACCTCGTTCGACGGCACGCGCAAGTGGCTGCTTCGCTTCCCCGACGGCCAGGAGGTCGAATCGGTCCACATTCCAGAGACCGAACGGGGTACGCTGTGCATCTCGAGTCAGGTCGGCTGCACGCTGACCTGCAAGTTCTGTCACACCGGCACCCAGCGCCTGGTGCGCAACCTGGGGCCGGCCGAGATCGTCGGCCAGGTCATGGTGGCGCGCGATGACCTGGGCGAATGGCCCTCGCCGCCCGACGGGCGGCAGATCACCAACCTGGTGATGATGGGCATGGGCGAGCCGCTCTACAACTACGACAATGTGGCAGCCGCCTTGAAGATCGTCATGGACGGCGAGGGCCTGTCGATCTCCAAGCGCAAGATCACGCTCTCGACCGCCGGCGTGGTACCGGTCATGCGCCGCTGCGGTGAGGAGCTGGGCGTTAACCTGGCGGTCTCCCTGCACGCGGTCAACGACGAGCTGCGCGACGAGATCGTGCCGCTCAACAGGAAGTACCCGCTGAAGGAATTGCTGGCCGCCTGCCGCGACTACCCCGGCGTCCACAACGCCCGGCGCATCACCTTCGAATACGTGATGCTGAAGGACGTGAACGACACGGAAGCCGATGCGCGCCAGCTGGTGCGCCTCTTGAAGGACATCCCTGCCAAGGTCAACCTGATCCCCTTCAACCCCTGGCCTGGCGCGCCCTTCGAATGCTCGACCGCCCCGGCGATCGAACGCTTTGCCCGGATCCTCAACGACGCCGCCCTCTCCGCCCCGGTGCGCACACCGCGCGGCCAGGACATCATGGCCGCCTGCGGCCAGCTCAAGTCGGCCAGCGAGCGCAAGAAGAAGAGCGAGCGTTTGGCCGAGGCCGGCGCTTAACGCTTAGGTCGCGTAGCTGGCGTTCGGCAGCTTGGGGCCGATGTGGCCGACGAAGGCCTTGCGCTTGCGGCCGTCGGGATAGAAGAACAGGCGCCACGCCCCCGGCGTCATGGGCACGTGCCAGGAAAACACCCGCTGCTTGCCGTCGGGACAGTGAAAGGTGTGCTGGGCGCCGAATTGCTGCAGCGTGACCTGGCTTTCAGGGTCGCAGTCGAGGATCGCGGTGCGGTCGAAGGGGCCCTTGACCCAGGCGGCGAAGTAGTCGTTCAGCTGGCACAGCCGCCGGAGCACCTGGCGCAGGTGCGGGTCGCCGCGGTTGACGGCGCGCAGCTGCGCCTCGACCCGTTCGCAGAAGATCAGGGCGGGAAACAGCTCCTGGCGCTGTTCCCAGATGTCGCTGCCGCTGCCGACCTGGGCGCGCTGACGCGCCGTCAGCCAGTCCTTGTGGCCGAGGACGTGGTCCGGGCTGCAGGCATGGCGGATTTGCACCTGGCCCTCGACCAGATCGGCCGCGTCGTCGAGCGAGATGATCTTGACGTCGACGGTCACCTGGTCCCAGGTCTCGCCGGAGGGGATGCTGACCGCGAGCGCGTCCAGCACGTGGGCCGCGCTCAGGCCCTTGGCGGAGCGCTCGTCGTGGAAGTATTCCGAGATGCCCAGGCGTTCCAGCGCCTCGGGGCCCAGCACCTTCTCGGTGAAGGGGCCGTAGGTCGCCATGGAGAGGAACTTGCGCCTGAGGTCGATGTCGACCAGGGGATCGTTGGCCCAGTGCCAAATCGAATAGCCGTCGGACAGCTCCCGCTGCACGGCGTCCTCGGGCAGCAGCAGCATGCGGCTGGCGCCGGCCGTCTGGGCCAGGAAGCAGGTGTGGATCAGCGAGAACATCCAGTCCCGGGCGGGTTCGACCGCCGGGGCATGGTCGAGGGAAAGTTCGTTGAGGACCAGCTCCGCGGTCATGCGACCTGGGGCGCCGGGAAGAGCAGCGCGCTGGCCGCCTTGTCCCACTGGTCGAAAAACCCGTCGGGCCACTGGTCCAGGCGGCCGTTCTCGTCGACTTCGATCGAGGTGACCGCCGCCTGGGCGACGTCGCCGACCGCCTTCCGCTCGAAGAAATGCAGCTTGATCTTGTCCGGCGCGGCGGAGCCGTCATGGACCGCCAGGCGCATGCCGTTCAAGAGATGGTCGCTGTGGGTCTCGACCGCGATCTGCACGCCCGCGGTGGCGGCGCGCGCGAACAGCATGCCGATGCCCATCTGGCCCTGCGGGTGCAGGTGGGCCTCGGGGTTTTCGATCAGCACCATCGAGCCCGGCTCGGCCGACAGCACGGCGACCAGGATCGGCAGGGTATAGGTCAGGCCGAAGCCGACGTTGGTCGCCCTGAACTCGTTGCTGACCGCCCGATCGGTGACGAAGGAATAGCGCAGGTGCACCAGGTCGACCTGGTCGATCGCCTGGGTGTGGATGCGGGTGCCCGGCGAGATGGTCGCGGTCCAGGCCTCGACCTGGTCGAGCAGGGAATCGGAGTTGGCTTCCGGGTGCGCCAAGGCCGCCACGCCGATCGGCTCACGCCCGTGGACCTCCAGGAAATGGGCCGTGAACTCGCCCTTGGCGCCGAGCTGGCGCCGCCGCCGGACCTGGTCGTCGGAAACCTCGAAGCTGGTACGCGGGCCCAGCCGCTCGGCCTGGACGTAGTGGAAATCGGCGGTGAACAGCGCCTGCTCGAAAACCTTGGCGTCGACCTCGGGCGAGACCAGGTCGAGCATGTCGTTGCTGGCGCTGGCATCGAGCTGCCAGTCGGCCTCCAGACCGTCCTCGAAATCGAGGCCGATGCCGATCATCTCCTCGGCCGCGCCGGTGAAGAGCGCGTCCTGCGCCGTGCCGATCCGTACCAGGTCGCCGTTCAGCGTGACGCCCGACGTGGCGAGCAGCGCCTGCTCGTGGGACTGGCGCAGCAGCAGCAGTGATTGAATGACGGAACTCTTGCCCATGCCGTTCATGCCGGCGAGCATGGTGAGATTTCTTAAGGGGAGTTCCTGCCGCTCAAAACACTTGAAGTTGGTCAGTGTCAGTTTGGTGAGCATCCAAGCGTTTCCTGGATCAACTTCTCTATTTCCTGGAAGCGAACCTTGACTTTCTTCGGGTCGCCCGTCGCATAGGAAATTGAATCGACGAAGGAAACGCTATTCGACAGCAAAGACATGAATGCTTTGTTAAGCGGTTCCTTGCGGCCGATCAAGCGGTCCAAATCGGCCGGCTCCAGCTTCGCCAGGGCCACGGTCCAGGCCTCGAACAGGCCCTTGTTGACCGGTGCCGGCGGCGCCTCGAGCGCGAGGCGCTTGCGGAAGGCGTGTTCGCCGAAAATCGCCCGCGCGGCGCCGAGCGCCCGCTGGAAATCCGCCCGCAGCTGCTTCAGGGCCTTGCCGTCGATGCCGCCCAGATGGTGCATCTGGGCGGCCAGGAATCGGTCCAGATCGCCGGTCTTGTAGTCGCCATAGGGCGTCATGCGGAAGGCCAGGAAACGCAACACGCATTCCTGGCCCGCCAGCCGCGCATTGCCGACCCCGTCGCCGGTGGCCGCCTTGAAGTCCTTCGATCCGGCCAGGAGCTTGAGGAAGCGGGTCGCCTGGCCCTGGTTGAGCGCATGGCGGATCTCCTGTGCGCCGAGCGGCGTGCCGCCGGTGTTGATGCGCCGGAAGATGTTGTGCTTGACCTCCGGCGGGCAGCCTTCGCGGATCAGGAAGGCGGTCACCTGGGTCTCCAGGATGCGGCGCTGGTGGTGCCGGGGCAGAGCGCCGAAGCTCTTGCCGTTCAGCTCGTCCAGGAACTCCATGCCCTTCAGCTTGAGTTTTTGGTCGACCACGAAGGCCTTCAGGGTGGTGAGCCGCTGCAGGCCATCGACCACCAGCCATTTGCGGTCGTCGCTGGCGTCGAAATAGAAGGCCGGAATCGGCACCCGGATCAGCAGGGATTCGATCAGCCGGCTCTGCTCGACCGCGCTCCACAGCCCGGCCTTGGGCTGGAACTCCGGATAGAGATCGATCTCGTTCTTGCCCAGGCGGCCGACCAGGAGGTCGACGGCTAGCGGCTTGCCGTCGATGCGGATCTGGGTGCCGTCGAAAGGACCGGCGCTCTTGACCGGTCCGCCGCCGTCGATCTCCTCCGGCTCGACGCCGGGATCGTCCTGAGGGCTCGCGTTGCGTCGCATCCGCTTTCCGTCCGCACCGTCTCCATCGTGTGGCCGCCCAAGTCGGCCCGGCGCCACACTAGCAAGCGTCCGAGGCCAAGATAAAGCCCCGGCCACTCTTCGTGCGCGTGCGAGAGTGACCGAACAGTCTTAGCGGGACGTAAAGAAATCTTTGGCGGTCACGCGCCGGCATTCGGGCCGGCATCCTGGTAGCGCGGCCACTGGTCGGCCACTTCGAACCAGCCGATCCGGCTGGCCGTGAAAATATGCCGCTCCGGCCTGATCGCCTCGGGATCGTCCAGGCTCACGATATTGATGCTGACCGTCTTGGGCGCCTCGCTCTCGCAGTAGAAGAGCTGGGTGCCGCAGGCGCCGCAGAAGTGCCGCTCGCCCCAGGACGAGGACTTGTAGACCACAGGTTTCCCCTGGGTCATGACGAAACCCGCGGCCGGCACCGAGGCCCAGGGCGTTGCCGGCGCGCTGGTCGTGTGCTGACAGATCCGGCAGTGGCAATAGCCGCTGTCGACCGGCGGAACAGTGATCCGGTAGCGCAGCGCACCGCAGTGACAGCCGCCTTCGAGGGGTGGTTTCATGGCAACAGAGACTCTAACGTAAACCGGCACGCTAGCATGACGCAGGTCCTGCACCAGGGGCAACAGCCAACCGGATAGGGGGGCGATGGTTGAGGCTGATTGAGAAGCCGGAGATCGACCTCGCGCGGCTGCGCACCGGCCGCCTCGAACGCCTGCGCGCGGAACTTCGCCGGGCCGATACTCCCCTCGCGATCCTCAGCAACCCGGTTAGCCTCAGATACGCGGTAGATCATCGGGTCTACGCCTCGTTCCAATCGTGCATTCCGACCTACACCCTGTTCGTGGCGGCCGAGGGTCCGGTCGTCATGCACGGAGCCTTCGCGGAGTCCTCCGAGGTGATCGACGAGTATCGGCCGGCCCACGGCCTCAATACCTTCGACGGCGGCTTCGATCTGAGCGAGCACGGACGCCGGCTGGCCGGCGAGGTGAAGGATTTCCTGCGCGACATCGGGATCGGCGATGCCTTTCCGCGGGTCGCCGCCGAGCGGCTCAACCCGAGCACGACGCAGGCCCTGCTGCAATCGAGGCTCGAGGTGCGCGATGCCGACGGCCTGCTCGAACGGGTGCGCTCGGTCAAGCTGTCCGAGGAGCTCGACTGCAGGCGCCACGCGATCGCCGTGGTGGAGCATGCCATGCGGGCCATGCAGGACGCCCTCGAGCCGGGGATCAGCGAAAACCGGCTCTGGTCGATGCTGCATCAGACCAACATCGCGCACGACGGCGAATGGATCGACGGCAGGATGCTGCGCGCCGGCGCGCGCACCAATCCCTGGTTTCAGGAGGCGAGCGACGAGATCATCCAAGCCGGCGAGCTGGTTGCCCTCGATACCAATATGATCGGTCCCTTCGCCTATTGCGCCGATATCTCGCGGACTTGGCGCTGTGCGGGCCGGCGGCGTCGACCGAACAGCAGCGCGAGGTCTATCGCCATGCCTATGAAAAGGTTCATCACAACATCGAGCTGATCAGGCCCGGCTTCAGCTTCCGGGAGCTGACCGCGCGCGCCTTTCGGCCCCGCGACGACTTCATCGCCCGCCGCTACCCCTGCCTTGCCCACGGTGTCGGCCTGACCGACGAGTACCCCAAGATCCACTATCGGCAGGACTGGGCCGACAATGGCTATGACGGCGTGATCGAGCCTAACACGGTGCTCTCGGTGGAGAGCTACACGGGCTCGGCGAGGGGCGGCGAAGGTGCCAAGCTCGAACAAATGGTGCTGGTGACCGCGACCGGCTGCGAGACCTTGTCGAGCTATCCGTTCGAGTCCGAGCTTCTCTGAACGGCGGCCGATGGCCAGGGTGATCGCGCGCTCCGCTTGCCCGGGCGCGACCTTGGCCTATACTCCGCGCCGGCTTCGGCCGTTGGGGCCGGGCCTTGAGGTTGCAGGGGTGTCATGAGCGAAATCAAGAAAGTGGTGCTCGCCTATTCGGGCGGGTTGGATACCTCGGTCATCCTGAAATGGTTGAAGGAAACCTACGGCTGCGAGGTGGTGACCTTCACGGCCGATCTCGGCCAGGGCGAGGAGCTGGAGCCGGCGCGCAAGAAGGCCGAGATGTTCGGCGTCAAGGAGATCTTCATCGAGGATCTGCGCGAGGTCTTCGTGCGCGACTACGTCTTTCCGATGTTCCGCGCCAACGCGCTCTACGAGGGCTGCTACCTGCTCGGCACCTCGATCGCCCGGCCGCTGATCGCCAAGCGCCAGATCGAGATCGCGCAAGAGACCGGCGCCGACGCGGTGTGCCACGGCGCGACCGGCAAGGGTAACGACCAGGTCCGCTTCGAGCTGAGCTACTACGCGCTCAAGCCGGACATCAAGGTGATCGCGCCCTGGCGCGAATGGGACCTGAACAGCCGCACCAAGCTGATCGACTTCGCCGAGAAGCACCAGATCCCGATCGCCAAGGACAAGCGTGGCGAGGCACCGTTCTCGGTCGACGCCAACCTCCTGC
>JBFJPL010000044.1:0-32993 GCA_041617155.1 Kiloniellales bacterium | reverse complement strand
TCGCCTTTGCCGTTTGCTCGGGTGGAAGACGCGCGCGGGCGATGCCGTGCGCATCGTCAAGCGTGTCTGACGCCCCGAGGAAACGGCAAAGGCGATCCTAGGGGTACCATATGTCTGATTTAGACCACTAGTAGGCGTACTCGGTAAAGACCGGATCGATCCTGCCCTGCCACCGGCCGTGGAAAGCTTCGAGCTTCTCCTCGGCCGGAGTCAGGCCGCTCTGCAGCGTTTGCTTTAGCGTGCTCAGGTATTGGGTCTCGTCCTGACCGAGCCAGTCCACATGGCTGCGCGCCTTGAGTCCCGCCTCGACGATCTCGACCACCCGGCCGGCCAGTTCGCGCAGCGTCTCGCCGCCAATCGGCGTGGCCAGGGCCTGCCGCGGCACCTCATCACGCAGCCGGGCGTGCTCCTCGGCCGTCCAGTCCTTGACCAGGTCCCAGGCGGCGTCGAGCGAATCCCGATTGTATAACAGACCGACCCAGAAGGCCGGCAGGGCGCAAAGCGAATTCCAGCGTCCGCCGTCGGCGCCGCGCATCTCGAGGAAGCGTTTCAGACGGACCTCGGGGAACAGGGTCGAAAGGTGGTCCGCCCAATCGCTGGTGGTCGGCCGCTCGCCCGGCAGGGCCGGCAGGCGGCCGGCCATGAAATCGCGGAACGACTGGCCGCTGGCATCGAGGTATTCGCCCTTGCGGTAGACAAAGTACATGGGCACGTCGAGCGCGTGATCGACATAGCGCTCGAACCCCATGCCGTCTTCAAACACGAAAGGCAGAATGCCGCAGCGGTCCGGGTCGGTGTCGGTCCAGAGATGACTGCGGTAGCTCAGGTAGCCGTTCGGCTTGCCCTCGGTGAAGGGCGAGTTGGCGAACAGCGCGGTGGCCAGAGGCTGCAGGGCGAGCGAGACCCGGAACTTCTTCACCATGTCGGCCTCGGAATCGAAGTCCAGGTTCACCTGCACCGTGCAGCTGCGCAGCATCATGTCGAGGCCGAGCTTGCCCTTCGTCGGCATGTAGGCGCGCATGATCTTGTAGCGGCCCTTGGGCATCCAGTGGATGTCGTCCCGCACCCACTTCGGCTGAAAGCCCATGCCCAGCATGCCGACGCCCAGCGGCCCGGCCACCTGGCGCACCTGATCCAGATGGGTGTGAACCTCGCTGCAGGTCTCGTGGATCGTCTCGAGCGGTGCGCCCGACAGCTCGAACTGGCCGCCCGGCTCCAGCGTCACGCTGCACTTGTCCTTGAGCAGAGCGATCACCTTGTCGCCCTCGAACACCGGCTGCCAGCCGAAGCTCTCGACCAGGCCGTTCAACAGCGCGCCGATCCCCTGCGGCCCGTCATAGGGCAGCGGCCGCAGGTCGCCGAGGGCAAAACCGAATTTTTCGTGCTCGGTGCCGATCCGCCACGCCTTGGCGGGCTTACAACCGGCCTCGATGTAGGAGACCAGCTGCGCCTTGTCGGTGATCGTCTCGCCTGTACTTTGCGGTGGAGCGGACATGGTGTCTTCCTGCCTGACCTGCGGAGCGGTTTGCCGTGTCGGTACCTTGTCGCGAAAGGCGGCTAGGCGCCGTGAGCCGGCGGCCGCCCCCGGCCGTCGCCCACCACAGCCTGCCAACAGGCCAAGGCGGCCAGGGCCGCGGTGTCGGATCGCAGTACCCGTGGTCCCAAGCCAACCGGGGTAACAAAAGGCAGTTTCGAAAGCGCGTCAAGTTCCGATCGCGCGAACCCGCCCTCCGGCCCGGTTAGCACCGCGAACCCGGAGGCCGCGGCCGCGCCGACCTGTTCGCGCAAAACCTCGTCGATCGGACGGGCCGGCCCTGCCTCGGCGCAGAGCAGCAGCCGCCGTTCGGCCGGCCAATCGCTCATTAGATCGAACAGCTCGCGGGGCGCAAGCACCTCCGGCACGTCGAGCCGGCCGCACTGCTCGGCCGCCTCGCGGGCATTGGCCGCCAGGCGCTCCCGGTTGACCCGGCTGACCGCGGTGTAGCGGGTCATGATCGGTTGCAGCCGCGTCACACCCAGCTCGGTCGCCTTCTCGGCCAGGAAATCGATGCGCGCCCGCTTGATCGGCGCGAACACGAGCCATAGGTCCGCCGACGTGCTCTGCGCGCGCAGTTGCCGTTCGACCACCAGCGAGGCCCAGCCCTTGCCCAGGCCATCGAGCCGGGCCAGCCATTCGCCGTCGCGGCCATTGAACAGGGCCAGCGAGGCGCCACGCGAAAGCCGCAGCACGCTACGCAGAAAGTGCGCACGGGCGTGGTCCAGGCCTAGGGTGCAGCCCTCCGCCAAGTCGTCTTCCAGATAAAGCCGCGTCTCGATCTTGCCTGTCGGCATAGAATGGGACCTAGTGGTTTGACTCGAAAACTCGAGACCTCGGAACCGCCATTGCCGGGCCCCGCTTCGCGCCCTGCTACGCAGCCCGGCAATCCTGGGCGGCCTTGCAACCCTGGATGCCCGGGGCAAGCCCGGGCATGACTAGGATATGCGACGTCCAAAGCCTCGGGTGCTTTCGGACCGCCCGAAAGCTCTGTATTGATTAGGCCATGAGCGGCACCCCTGAGACAACGGCCAGCGACATCCGGCGCGCCCACTGGGCCTATCGGCTGGCCCCGACCGCGGTGCGGCCCTACCTGAAACTCGCGCGCGTCGACCGACCGATCGGCACCTGGCTGCTGCTGTTTCCCTGCTGGTGGGGAATCGGGTTGGCGCTGTCCCAGTGGCAGCTTTGGCCCGACCTCCGGTTGCTTGTGCTGTTCGCGGTCGGCGCCTTGGTCATGCGCGGGGCCGGCTGCACCTACAACGACATCGTCGACCGCGACATCGACGCCAAGGTGGCGCGCACCGCCGAACGGCCGATCCCGAGCGGCCAGGTCTCGGTCAAGCGCGCGGCCGGCTTCCTGATCCTGCAGTTGCTGATCGGCCTCGCCGTGCTGCTGCAGCTCAACCACTTCACGATCGGGCTCGGTGTCGCCTCGCTCACGCTGGTCTTCACCTACCCCTTCATGAAGCGCATTACCTACTGGCCTCAAGCCTGGCTCGGCCTGACCTTCAACTGGGGCGCCCTGATGGGCTGGGCGGCGGTGACCGGCGGGCTGACCTGGCCGCCGCTGCTGCTCTATGGCGCGGGTATCGCCTGGACGCTGGGCTACGACACGATCTACGCCCACCAGGACAAGGAGGACGACGCCCTGATCGGCGTGAAGTCCACGGCGCTGAAGTTCGGCCGGGCGACAAAACCCTGGCTCGCCGGATTCTACGGCCTGACGCTGCTGCTGATGCTGGCGGCCGGTCTTACCGCCGGCCTCGGCTGGCCATTCGTCGTCGGCGTCGCCGGGGTCGCCCTCCACTTCGCCTGGCAGGTGACCGCACTGGACATCGACGACCCGGCTTCCTGCCTCGCGCTTTTCCGATCCAATCGCTTCGTCGGCTGGATCCTGCTGCTGGGCATCGTCCTGGCCGGCGCACCAACCTTATGACGGTCCAGGACCCGAGCGCTTTCGTCCTGGCCAACACGGCGGTCGAAGCGCCGCCGCTGATCCCGGAGATCAAGCTGCACCTGGCCAGCGAGGTCGTGCCGCTCTGGCATTCGACCGAGGCGGAATTGGCGGCAGCCGGCCTGCCGCCACCCTTCTGGGCCTTCGCCTGGGCCGGCGGCCAGGCGCTGGCGCGCTACCTGCTGGATCATCCCGAACAGGTCGCGGGCCGCCGGGTGCTGGATTTCGCCGCCGGCTCCGGCCTGCAGGGCATAGCCGGCGCCCTGGCCGGCGCCGCCCGGGTCGAGGCGAGCGAGATCGACGCCTTCGCCCGAGCCGCAATCGGCCTGAACGCAAAGCTGAACGGAGTCGACATCACGTTGCTCGATGGCGACTTGGTAGAGACCACCAATTCCGGTTGGGACTTGGTCCTGGCCGGCGACGTTTTTTACGAGGTCCCCATGGCGGAACGGGTGGAATCCTGGCTCCGAAGGCTCGCGGCAGCGGGAACCGAGGTTCTGATCGGCGACCCGGGCCGAACCTACCTGCCCAAGGCCGGCCTCGAGCGGGTCATCGCCTACGGCGTCAAGACCACGCGCGAGTTGGAGGACACGGACCTGCGCAACGCCGTCGTATGGCGCCTAGTCCCGGCATAGGACCCGCGCGGCGCCATAATAGGCCAGCGCCGGCTGGCCGGTCTGGTCGTTGTCGGTGAAGATGGCGACGGCGCCCACGGCCTGACCCGGTCCGCGGCCGAAGGCGCGATAAAAATCAGCCGCCATGTCGCGCCGTTCCGTGACCCAGGTGCCGAGCCGGCGGGTGCCGCTTTCGACCACGAGGTTGTGGACGATGCCAGGCATGTAGGGGTTCTCGATCACCGTCTCCTCTTCAACCCGGTGGTTGGTCCAGACATAGCGCAAGGTCGGCACCGGCTCCGGGTCGCTCAGCATGCCGGGATCGCCGAACAGCAGGAAGAGCGAGGCCGCCACGTCGTCGCCTGACTTCGAGCGCAGATCGGCGTCCGGCTGCAGGCGATCGACCCGCCATCGCCACTCCAGGATCGGGCAACGGTCGAGGTCGATCGTCACCCGGCGGATCAGGCCCGAGGCGGAGTTCCACGGTTCGGCGCGGAGCGCCGGGTGTCCGTCCACAAAGGCCATGCGGTAGTCGGTCGTGCCGCGCAAAGGCAGATGTATCCAGTCGTCCTGAAGCACCGTGGCCGGATCGAACACCGCGTGCACCGTGGCCGGGTCGAACACCGCGTGCGCCGTGGCTGCGGGCCGGGTTTCGGACTGAAAGGTGTGCGGCCCGGCGCAGGCCGTCAAGGCGAGCGGCAGAAACATCGCGGACCGCATGAACCGGCGCGCAAGCCGGCGCGGTCCGGCGGCGGCACGCGCTATGGATCCAGCGGCTGGAAGTGTGGCGCTTGCGGCGGCGCGGCCTGGGCGCGCATGTCGCCGATCAGGCCGTGGCGAAAGTCCGGCTGGCGAATCGCGCTCAGGATCATGGAGTCGATACTGACCGCCGGCCGCAGCCGCGCCTGCACCAGGGCAAGAGCCTCCGCCTGCTCCAGAGAGCGGGTGCGCCGACCCGATGCCGGCACCGCCGCGAGGCCGATCGGCCCGCCGCCGAACGAAAGACAGCCGTGCCCGCTCAGGTAGATCCCGGCCTGCTCGATCCGCTCGGCCGGCCCGGCATCGAGCGCGAGGCGAATGCCGCGCATCTCGCCGTAGCCATAGATCTCCGCGCCCAGTTCCGTATCGTGCATACGGATCAACTGAACGCCCGTCAGCCACGTTACGAAGACCTCCACTTCGACGCCGGGCGCATGCTGCAATGTCGCCGCGATCGCGCCATATCGACTCATATGCGCCGAGTAGACGACATCGTAGTCGTGCAGGCGCGCACGCGACACCGGAATTTCGGAACCGTTGCCGAATTTGCGGGCAAGCTGTTCGGGGGCCCGGTTGGAGCCGTGGGCGATGACGGGCACGCGGTCGTGGAAGAGTTTGCCGTCGCGCTGCCCGGCGGCCAGCGGGCGGGCTTCGCCCGAGACGAACAGATAGGATCCCGAAGGGACGCTATAGGGATACCCCTTGGCGAGCCTCAGGAGCTCTCCATCACTGTCCGGCAGCTTCCAGGGCACGGTCCGGCTAGTCGGTACAGGGCGGTGGTACGTCCGGGTCGATTCGCTCTATGCGGTAGCGGATGGTGCACTCATCGACCGTACGCCAGGCCCGTTTGGCCCATTCCTGCTTGGCCACCTCGTAGTCGCCGAAGGGGCCGATCCATTGCTCTTCCGGGCCGCCGATCTCTTCGAACTTCGTATCGGCGTACTCGCCACCGACCACCCAGTATTGCGCCATAGCCTGCGCGCCTCTTGTTCTATCGCTCCGTCGGCTGCCCGAGTCAACGCACCAACTAGGCGTGTTCGGGAAACCAAAGAACACCAGAATATTCTCCGAATCCTAAGAAAAATTTTCCCGGATAACCACTAAAAAAACCGACTACAACGATTTTTATTTCGCCACCGACCTTACAGGATCAACATCAGCCCCATTTCGCCGGACGCTCGGCCCTTCCGAGCCAATTGAAAGCGTACAGTCGTCGTTTACCATTTTGCTGCTACCGGTAGGGGCGGAATCGCTGCTATTTATGGCCGGCTCTCACCGTCGCCAGAGCGCGGCCCCGACTCATAATCCGGGAGTTCCCCCTATGCCGTTTGAAATATTCAGCTCCGACACCTTCGTGCTCGCCATTGTCGTGCTCGTGGTCGTCTCTTTCTTTGCCGGCATGAAAACGGTGCCTCAGGGGCTCGAATACACCGTGGAGCGTTGGGGCCGATACACGCGCACGCTGCTGCCGGGCTGGAACTTCATCATCCCGATATTCGACCGCATCGGCGCCAAGATGAACATGATGGAGACGGTGCTCGATGTGCCGTCTCAGGAGGTCATCACCAAGGACAACGCGGTGGTCCAGGTCGACGGCGTGGTCTTCTACCAGGTGCTCGACGCGGCCAAGGCGGCCTATGAGGTGCGCAACCTGGAGCGGGCCATCTTGAACCTGACCATGACCAACATCCGTACCGTGATGGGCTCGATGGACCTGGACGAGCTGTTGTCCGAGCGCGATCAGATCAACGCCAGGCTGCTCAGCATCGTCGACGACGCCACCGAACCCTGGGGCGTCAAGGTGACTCGAATCGAGATCAAGGACATCACGCCACCGCGCGACCTGGTCGACTCGATGGCCCGCCAGATGAAGGCCGAGCGCGAAAAGCGCGCGACCATTCTGGAGGCCGAGGGCCAGCGGCAGGGGGAAATCCTGCGCGCCGAGGGCGAGAAGCAGGCCCAGATTCTGGCCGCCGAGGGCCGCCGTGAGGCCGCCTTCCGCGACGCCGAGGCGCGCGAGCGCGAGGCCGAAGCCGAGGCCAAGGCCACCCAGTTCGTTTCCGACGCCATTGCCGCCGGCAACGTCCAGGCGATCAACTATTTCGTGGCCCAACGCTACGTCGAGGCGCTCGGCAGGTTCGCCAACTCGCCGAACCAGAAGATCCTGTTCATGCCGCTGGAGGCGAGCAGCGTGATCGGCGCCATCGGCGGAATCGGCGAGATCGCCCGCGAGACTTTCGGCGGCGGCGGGTCGGGCGGCGGTGGACCGGGCGGCAAGCCGGCCGGCGACCCGAAGCGGCCGAGGAGCAGCGTCGCCGCCGGCAAGCCGGAAAGCGCACCGCCCACGCCGCGTGACGCCGGGCCTTGGGGCGGCACGCCCGGAGACGGCCGGTGATCGGCTTTCTCGAACAGCTGGAGTTCTGGCACTGGTGGATCGGCGCGGTCCTGCTGGCGATCATCGAGATCTTCGCGCCCGGCGCCTTCTTCATCTGGCTGGGCGCCGCCGCCGCCGTGGTCGGCTTCGTCATGCTGGCGCTGCCCGATACCAGCTGGAAAATCCAGCTTCTGATCTGGTCGGCCCTCTCGGTCGCCTCGGTGGTCGGCTGGCGCTTCTACCTCAAGAGCCACCCGACCGAAACCGACCGCCCGACGCTCAACCGCCGCGGCGAGCAGTATGTCGGCCGTCATTTCACCCTGGCGGAACCGATCGTCAACGGCCTCGGCAAGATCCGGGTCGACGATTCGACCTGGAAGATCGAATGCAGCGATGACCTGCCGGCCGGCGCCAAGGTCGAGGTCACCCGGGTCGAAGGGACGGTGCTCCAGGTCAAACCGAGCTGAGCCGGCCGGCAAGGCCGCACGCCGGGCGCGGCTCCCGCCTTAACAGATGTCTAACCCCACCCGCGGATAATAATTTCGCGAAATCAATAGCTTGCATTTTAGCTATCGCGGATTGGACGGCCAGAGATGGGCACGGTTGCGGCATCCAAGTGCACGGCCAGCGGCTTTATCCAGTCGTTGGCCGTCTTGATCGCCGTGGCGGTACTGCTGTCGGGCTGCCGAGAGGATGGCTCCTGGCCGCCGAAGCTCGGACAGCATTACCCGGACTTGCAGGTGATCGACCATCACGGCACAAAGCGCCGCCTGTCGGACTTCGCCGGCAAGGTTCTGCTGGTCGAGCCGGTCGGCATGAACTGTCCCGCCTGCAACGCCTTCGCCGGAGCGCAGGTCAACGGCGGCTTCAACGGCCTGACGCCGCAGGACGGGTTGGCGTCGATCGAACGGTACCTGCCCGACTATGCCGGCGGCGTGACCCTGGGCGAGGGCGATCTGGTGTTGATCCATCTTCTGCTCTACGACTTCTTCATGGAGGCACCGGATGTCGAAGACGCGCGCATGTGGGCCGAGCATTTCGGCCTGGACCAGCGCACCAACGTCCACGTCGTAGTGAGCGCCCGTGATATGCGCGGCCGGGCCAGCTTCGATATGGTGCCGGGCTTTCACCTGGTCGACCGGCAGTTCCGGCTGCGCAAAGACAGCACGGGCCATCGACCGCGACACAACCTCTTCACCGAACTTCTGCCGGAAATCCCCTCTCTTCTGGCAAACTGAGACCTTTGCGACGGCCGTTCGCAAAACCCTGACCGGAACACCGGCTTGACGGCGGCGGCCCCGACCGCGTCAATAGGGCCGGCCGCAATCCGGGAAGATCCCTCCATGCCCTACGACTCCCTGCGCGACTTCATCACCCGCCTGGAAAGCGAAGGCCGCCTGACGCGTGTTTCGGCACCGGTCTCGCCGCACCTCGAGATAACCGAGATCCAGACCCGGCTTCTGGCCGAAGGTGGGCCGGCGGTGGTCTTCGAGACGGTCGTGCGCCCGGACGGCGGCCGCTACGACATGCCGGTCCTGGCCAATCTTTTCGGCACGGTGGAACGGGTCGCCTGGGGCATGGAGCGAACGCCCGCGCAGCTGCGCGAGGTCGGCGAGACCCTGGCCTTCCTGCGCCAGCCGGAGCCGCCGGGCGGCTTGAAGGAGGCCTGGGACAAACTGCCGCTTCTAAAGCAGGTCATGGCCATGAAGCCCAAATCCGTGGGTTCAGCGCCTTGCCAGGAGGTCGTACTCAAGGGCGCCGACATCGATCTCGCCGAACTGCCGGCGCAGACCTGCTGGCCCGGCGAGCCGGCGCCGCTGATCACCTGGCCTCTGGTCGTGACCAAGGGGCCCGGCAGGAGTCGGCTGGACGACTTCAATCTGGGCATCTACCGCATGCAGGTGATCGGCCGGGACCAAACCCTGATGCGCTGGCTGAAACACCGGGGCGGCGCCCAGCACCATGCCCGCTGGAAACAGGAAAAGCGCGAAGCTCTGCCCGCCGCGGCGGTGATCGGCGCCGACCCGGGGACGATCATCGCCGCCGTGACGCCGGTCCCCGATACCCTGTCGGAATACCACTTCGCCGGCCTCCTGCGCGGTCGCAAGGTCGAACTGGTCGACTGCAAGACCCAGCCGCTCAAGGTACCAGCCCAGGCCGAGATCGTGATCGAAGGCGAGGTCAGCCTGGACGACACTCGAGACGAAGGTCCCTACGGCGACCACACCGGCTACTACAACGCGGTCGAGCCCTTTCCGGTCTTCACCGTGACCGCGATCACCCGGCGGCGCGCGCCGATCTATCTCTCGACCTTCACCGGCCGGCCGCCGGACGAGCCCTCGGTGCTGGGCGAGGCCTTGAACGAGGTCTTCGTGCCGCTGCTGCAGCAGCAGTTCCCGGAAATCCGAGATTTCTGGCTGCCACCCGAGGGTTGCAGCTACCGGGTCGCCGTGGTCGCGATCAAGAAAGCCTACCCGGGCCACGCCAAGCGGGTGATGCTGGCCGTCTGGTCCTACCTGCGCCAGTTCATGTACACCAAGTGGGTCATCGTGGTGGACGACGACATCAACGCGCGCGACTGGAAGGACGTGATCTGGGCGATCTCGACCCGCATGGACCCCGGGCGCGACATCACGGTGATCGAGAACACGCCGATCGACTACCTCGATTTCGCCTCGCCGGAGGATGGGCTGGGCGCCAAGATCGGCCTGGACGCCACCAACAAATGGCCGCCCGAGACCAAGCGCGCCTGGGGCACCGAGATCCGCATGAGCGACCAGGTGATCGAGGAGGTCACCCGCAAGTGGGCCGACTACGGCCTGCCGGGCAGCGGCAAGCCGATCTGGAAGTAATACCAAGCCATCTAATCGCCGCCCTGCTGCCCTAAAATTGACACGGGCAGATTGTGGAATGCCGAGTTTACATGTAACGGCTCCATCCCAGCGCGCATGCTTAAATTGACTGAATTCCAGCAATTGATCAAACCTAGTTCCAACGCCGTGTACTCGGCGCCGAATTGGCTATCTCAAAGTAATATATCGTTAAAGAATCGACGTATTTCGTTGCCGCTCGAAGCCATGCTTACCACGATTCTCTTTTATTTTTCTGCGGAGTCCGGACAAGTCTTCGATTTAACCGTTTCAACACTTTTCACCGCGATTATCTGAAATCGGACGAGAATTGCGCCCACGGCTTCGCCTGGGCTCACGCCCAAGAGCAAAAACATCGAGAGGCCACCATGCCGTTTGCGGATCTGTTCATGTCTTCGGCGAACCCCGCCCTGGCGATTGTGCTTGCCGTCCTCGCGCTGATCATGGCCATGTTCTTTGCGAGGACACCAGCTCACCTCGCCATTCATTCCTTCACCCGCGTGATCCACGGTAGCATGCGATTGGCTTCCGTTTCGCTGATGCGCGCGGCGGAAAAGCTCGCTCATCGCAACCGGGAAGTGCTCCTGGGCTCCGGCCGGGAAGCCGCCGAGCGGATCATCGAACGCGAATTCGAGCGAATCGATGCCGGCGTACGCCGAGACCTTTCGGAGTGCCCGACCCTCAATCGCCGACTGAGCGAACAGGTTACCAAGATGGAGGAGGACCACGACCAGAGCAAAGTTGTGCCCCCGACACCGCCCGGCTGGGTCAACGCGGTCAAGGCGGTGGCCGACATCGACTCCAAGGGCGATCCCATGGTGGCCAAGATCCTGGACGCGATCCAGACCTCGCTGGTCAAGGCCCAGGATCAGGCCCGGAACGATTATCGCAAGGCGACCGAGGATCGGCACACGCACCTGAAGAACATGGTGCCCTACTGGCGCAAGACCAACACGCTGCTCAGCGAGGTCGACGGCAAGGTGACCAGCCTGCTGCAGCGGACTCAGATCATCGATCGCCATATCGACGAATACGAGAACATCCTCAAGCAGACCGACCGTGCCGAGCGCACCTTGTCGTCGTCGTCACTGGTGCAGTTCTTCGTCTCGCTCTTCGTGCTGTGCATCGCGGTCGGCGGCGCGATCATCAACTTCAACCTGATCGCCCGGCCGATGGCCGAGATGGTCGGCGGCGGCAACTACATCGGCAGTTTCAAGATCGCCGACATCGCCGCCTTGGTCATCATCCTGGTCGAGGTCTCCATGGGCCTGTTTCTCATGGAATCGTTGCGCATCACGCGTTTGTTCCCGGTGATCGGGGCGCTCTCGGACCAGATGCGCCGGAGGATGATTTTCATCACCCTGGGCATTCTGACCAGTCTTGCCGTGGTCGAGGCCGGCCTGGCCTACATGCGCGAGATCCTAGTGCAGGACGAACTGGCCACCAGCGCCATTCTGCGTGGCGGCGACGCTGCCACCTATCAGGTTCAGTTCCAGTGGATCACCACGGTCGCTCAGATGGGCATGGGCTTCATCCTGCCATACGCGCTGACCTTTGTGGCGATCCCGCTGGAGACCTTCGTGCACTCGCTGCGCACCGTGCTCGGCATTTCGGCGGCGGGCGGGTTGCGCGGTCTAGCGCTTGCGCTTCGTTTCGTGGGCTTGGCGTTTCGCCATCTCGGCATCTGGCTGGTCCATTTCTACGACATGATCATCTGCGTGCCGGTGTTCCTGGCGAACCAGATGAAGTCACATTCCGGGGGTCTGCGTAAGCCCGCCCGGGGACAGCCGTGAGGAAGACACCATGATGAAACGTTTCATATCGCTCGCAGGCATCGCCCTCGCACTGGTACTGAGCGGCTGTGACGAGCCGCTTCCGCCGGGCCGCGGGGTCTACATGCTGATGGACACCTCGGGTACCTACACCAACGAACTGGCCCAGGCCCAGCGCATCATCAACGCCATCCTGGCACGCCTGGAGCCGGGCGATTCCTTCGCCGTGGCGCGCATCGACACGGGCAGCTTCAACGAGAAGGACATCGTCGCCAAGATCACCTTCGACGATCGGCCCAGCATGGCCAACCAGCAGAAGCGCAAGTTCCGCCAGATGATCGACGAATTCGTCCGCAACGTGAAGCCGGCCTCCTACACCGACATCACCGGCGGCATCCTGCAGGCGATCGAGTACCTCAACGAGAAAAACCCGGGGCGCAAGACCATCCTGATCTTCTCGGACCTCAAGGAGGACCTGAAGAAAGGCTACAAGCGGAAAAACATCCCGCTGCAGGTCGACAAGTACAAGGTCGTCGCCCTCAACGTCACCAAGCTGCGCAGCGACAACATCGATCCGCGCGAATACATGGACCGTCTCGAATACTGGCAGGGCCGGATCGAGCAAGGCGGCGGCGCCTGGCGCGTGATCAACGACATGGACCGCCTGGAGCGCATTCTGGGCGACTGACGACCGACGACAGCAACCTTTCAAGCGGGCATTGGGGCCGGGCCGCAGCGGATTAGGAACCGCGACGGACCGGCCCAACCTTTCCCGCCCCTGTGGCCATCAATTAAGTCCCGTCGGCGCCCAGCTTGCGCGCGAAATTGACGAGCTCCACCGTGAAGCGGTCGACACGCTCCAGGATCTCGGCGCTCGTCAGCTCGTAGGGACCGGCCGCCGTCGGGGCTTCCTGGTAGTCCTCCCGGCCGGTGCAGACCTGGGTCGGGATGGTAACGCCGTGCAGCGCGCGCACCACCTGGCGCAGATGGTCGACCGCCTGGCTCGAACGGCCGCCATGGCTGGCGAGTCCGACCGGGCGCGCGGCGAAATTGCGCACGCCCAGGTGATCGAGCGCGTTCTTGAGCAGCCCTGAATAGCTGTTGTGATAGACCGGCGAAACCAACACAAAGGCCGCCGAGCGCGCGACCAGAGCGTTGAGCCGGGCAACCGCGGCGTCCGGGTGATCCTCGGCCCTGCTCCTCAACGCAGGTTCAAGCGGGGGCAGCGGCGTCTCATGCAGATCGAACAGCTCGGGAGCGGCACCGTGGGCCTCCAAAGCGCGGCCGATCCGGCGGGCGAGACCCCGGCTATAGGATTCCCGGCGCGGGCTGCCGGCGAGGATCAGAATGTCGAGTGTCTCGGCCATGGTCGTTCCAGAACTACCTCCTGTCATCGATAGGTGCAACTTAGGGAAGGCTTCCCATATAAACGCAGGCAAGGCTTCCCATATCGTCGCCGCCGCCGCTGCAAATCCCCCGCCCGTTTCGAGGTATATCCATGACCACCAATGAAGACGCGCTCGAGCTGCTCGACAGCCTGATCGCCAAGGCGAAGAGCGCCGGTGCCGAGGCCGCCGACGCGCTGGTCGCCCGCGCCGTGTCCCTGTCCTATGCCCAGCGTCTCGGCGCGCTCGAGCGACTGGAGCGCGAGGAGAACCACAACCTGGGCCTCAGAGTCCTGATCGGCAAACGTCAGGCCGTCGTCTCCTCGACCGACATGAGCCCAGCTGCGCTCGACGAGCTGGCGACACGCGCCGTCGCCATGGCCCGCTCCGTGCCCGAGGATGCCTACTGCGGCCTTGCCGAACCGGATTTGCTGGCGACCGAGTTTCCCGAGCTCGACATCTGCGACGAGACCGAGCCGCCGGTGGAAACCGTGATCGAACGCGCCCGGGCCTGCGAGGATGCCGCCCGTTCGGTCGCCGGTATCACCAACTCGGAAGGCGCGGAGGCCGGCTGGTCGCTGTCGCACATCGCCCTGGCCGGCTCCAACGGATTTGCCGGCAGCTATGCCATCTCGCGTCATTCGCTGGGCGTTTCCGTGTTGGCGGGCGAAGGGCTCGGGATGGAGCGCGACTACGACTTCTCGACCAGCGTTCATGGCGGCGACCTCGACGACCCGGTGGAAGTCGGCCGGAAAGCTGCCCATAAGGCGGTCAAGCGCCTGGGCGCCCGCAAGGCGGCGACCGGCCGGGTGCCGGTGGTGTTCGACCCGCGCGTGGCCGGCGGCCTGATCGGCCATCTGGCCGGCGCGATCAACGGCGCGGCGGTCGCCCGGGGCACCTCCTTCCTCAAGGACAAGATGGGGGAGCGGATCTTCGCCGAGGGAATCAGGATCGTCGACGACCCGCACCGACCGCGCGGCCTTCGTTCCAAGCCTTTCGACGGCGAAGGAGTCGCCAACCACCGCCTCGATGTGATCGAGGACGGTCGTCTGACCAGCTGGATTCTCGACCTGGCCTCGGCCCGGCAGCTCGGCCTTGGGACGAACGGCCGTGCGGCGCGCGGCACCTCCTCACCACCGGGCCCCTCGACCACCAATCTCTATCTGGAACCGGGTTCGCTCAGCCCGGCCGAACTGATGGCCGACATCAAGCAGGGCTTCTACGTCACCGAAATGATGGGTATGGGCGTGAACGGCGTCACCGGCGACTACAGCCGTGGTGCGGCCGGCTTCTGGATCGAAAACGGCGAACTGACCTATCCGGTCAGCGAGATGACGGTGGCCGGTAATCTGAAGGACATGTTCCCGCAGCTGACCCCGGCCAGTGACCTCGAGTTCCGCTACGGCACCAATGCGCCGACCTTGCGGGTCGAGGGGATGACCGTTGCTGGCGGCTGACGATGCACGGCTGCCCGGTTATCGAACCGAGCCCTGGACCCGGAACGGGTGGCCGCCGGCCTTGTCGCGTGCCAGCTTGCATTTGGCCGGGTCGATCGAAACGTAGCATGCGGCTTCGCCGCCGAGCCGCGGCGTGACGGGCTCGGCCCGACCATTCGCGCAGCCCGACAGAACGAGAGCAAGCAAGTGTGCCGCAAGCACAAGGCGATTCATGGCGGCCATGTTCGGCCTTCCCCTGATTCGGTTTTCCATCGCCTGCGGTCTAACGCCAAGGGCGCGCATGGCGGGCTCACGGCATTTCAAGATGTCGCAATGCGGCACCTTGGGTGCGTCACTTTCGGTCGGGTGGCATGACGAGCCTGAGCGCGTCCGGCAGGACGCGGGTTACGATCGGCAGATGCCCGATGATATCGCCGTCGCCCTGCACCGGATCGCCCTGCGGGCCGTCGATCCGCACCTCGCGCGCGGGCACCACCCGCACGTCCGGCAGCCTTGCCAAGCGCCCGAAGCAGAGCGCCAGCGCATAGCGCGCGGCGTTCCAGGCGCCGCGGCGTTCGAACAGGCAGACCTGAAACCTGGGGTCCTCGAGGCGCGCCTCGGGGGCGCAGATGAATCGCCCGCCATAGAAATGGCCCTTCGCCACGATGACCGAGGCGACGCGACGCTCGACCCCGTCCAGTGTCACCCGGTAGTCGGGAAATCCGAAACGCCAAAATTGCCGTGCCGATTCCCACACATAGGCACCCTTGCCAATCCGGCGTTTCAGGCCGGTATCCACGTTGGCCACCACGTGGGCGTCGAATCCGGCACCGGCCATCATGGTGAAGATACGGTCGCCGGCCCGTCCCACGGATACCGGACGAATCGAACCTTCGGCAAGGGTGCGCGCCACCGCGCCAGGTTCCGTGGCAAGCCCGATCTCCGCGGCCAGAACATTGGCCGTGCCAAGGGGGATGATCCCCAGCGGCAGCGGCTTAGCCTGCGCTTCACGTCGGACCAGTCCGTTGACCGCCTCGTTGATCGTACCGTCGCCGCCGGCCACGACCACGACATCGCCGTCCTCCGGAGTCACGGACCGGGCCAAATTTTCCGCATGCCCGGGGCCATCTGTTTCACGCAGTTCGAGATCACTGCCAAAGTCTCGAAGCGCCGCCAAGGTGGCTTCGAAACGGTGGCGGCTCCGTCCTCCGGCGGTGGGATTGTAGATTAGGACAAGCCGGCGCGGCTTGTTCGGACGGTCAGGGGCCGTTGCGGGCAATTCACGCATTGGGCAGTTTACGAAGATTCGCGTTGATCAACCGATAATATCCGAAGATTCCGGCTTCCCCGATTATGCATGCGGAAGCGGCGATATGGTCACGGCCTATGCCGCGGCGCGAATCGCCGCCAATCCGGGGAACACCAAGAGACACTTGGCCGTCTGGGCCCGTACGGCCCGCTTGACCGCGAAAAGTTTCAATGACACCCGATAGAAGCCGGCGCGGGCGCGGTTGGTTCGGGCCGTGGCCGCGTGGTATGGTCCGCCGGTTTAAGCCAGGGTGATTGAAGCGCTTGTCCGAACAGAACACGACGGCGGAAGCAAGCCCCTTCGAGGCACCGACCGGGGCGCTTGTCAGGCGCCTCGCGGCCGGTTACGTGCGCCCGCACCTGGCCCGTATCGCCGCCGCGCTGGTATGCATGGTCGTGGTCGCCGCCTGTACGGCGGCCTTCACCCAACTGATCAAGCCGATCATCGACGAGATCTTCGTCGCCCGTAACGCGGCAATGCTGTGGCCGATCTCGGTTGCGGCGCTGGTGGTTTTCGTGGCCAAGGGTCTGGCGACCTACGGCCAGACCGTCCTGATGAGCGTCGTCGGCCAGCGCATCGTCGCCGAGTTGCAGTTCGACCTCTTCAAGCGCCTGATGGGCGCCGACCTGGCGTTCTATCACGAGAATTCGCCGGGCAAGCTGATCGCGCGCTTCATCAACGACATCAGCCTGCTGCGCAACGCGGTCTCCTCCACGCTGGTCGGCGTGGGCCGGGATGCCCTGACCGCCGCGGCCCTGGTCGCGGTGATGTTCTACGAGGACTGGCTGCTCGCGCTGGTCGCCTTCTTCGCCTTTCCCAGCGCGATCCTGCCGATCGTGCGAATCGGCCGGCGCATGCGCAAGGTGTCGGGCATCACCCAGGCCCAGATGGGTCGCCTGACCACGCTGTTGGACGAGGCCTTCCAAGGCTTCCGGCACGTCAAGGCCTATGGCATGGAGGCCTACGAGACCGGCCGCGCGCGGCGGGCGATCGACGAAGTCTTCCGGCTCAACCTGAAGGCCGCGAAGACCCGCGGGATCCTGCACCCGGTCATGGAGTTGCTGGGCGGCCTGGCGATCGTCGCGGTCATCCTCTACGGCGGCCACCAGGTGATCGGCGGCGCCAAGGCGCCGGGCTCCTTCTTCGCCTTCATCTTCGCCCTGCTGCTGGCCTATGAACCGGTCAAGCGCCTGGCCCGGCTGAATGCCGGACTGCAGGAGGCGCTGGCCGCGGCACAGCGCGTTTTCACCTTGATGGACCGGGAACCCGACATTCGCGAACGCCACGACAGCCGGGTGCTGGAAGTGAGCGGCGGCCGGATCGAGTTCGATCAGGTAGCTTTCTCCTACGACCGGCAGACCGCCGCCCTGCACGGCATCGACATCGACGTGCCGGCCGGCGGGACCGTCGCCCTGGTCGGCCCGTCGGGTGCCGGCAAGTCGACCGTGCTGAACCTGATCCCGCGTTTCTACGATCCCGATCGCGGTCGCGTCATGATCGACGGACAGGATCTGCGCGACGTGACCTTCGAGTCGCTGCGCGCGGCCATCGCCCTGGTCAGCCAGGAGATCCTGCTGTTCGACGACACCGTGGGCGCGAACATTGCCTACGGCAGGCCCGACGCCGGAAAGCAAGCGATCGAGGAAGCCGCGCGCCACGCCGGTGCCCACGATTTCATCGCCGACCTGCCCGAAGGCTACGGCACCCTGGTCGGACCGCGTGGTGCCAAGCTGTCCGGCGGTCAGCGCCAGCGCATCGCGATCGCCCGGGCGATGCTGAAGAACGCGCCGATCCTATTGCTCGACGAGGCGACCTCCTCGCTCGACACCGAATCGGAACGGCAGGTGCAGCAGGCGCTCAAGACGCTCATGGCCGGGCGCACCACGCTGGTGATCGCGCACCGGCTGTCTACGGTGGTCGACGCCGATCTGATCTACGTCATGGAGGAGGGCCGCGTGACCGAGCGGGGCAGCCACGACGAGCTGCTCGCCCGAGGCGGCAGCTACGCGCGACTTCACGCCCTGCAGTTCGCGGAGGAGGCAACCCTGGACGCCGCGGACGAAGGCGCCGTGCCGCCGTCCGAGGGCGCGCGCGCTCAAGCCTAATACCAAAGGTCGTTGATAATGACCCATTTGATGGCACGAAATGGCCTCCTGGGTAGGCGCGGTGTGAAGCGCGATGCCGTGCGCATCGGGCAAGCGCCGCAACGCACCCAGGAGGCCATTTCGTGCCACCGGAGGCCGGGCTCCTTTGACCGCTCGCCGCGTTGCGGCTCGCTTGTGGTGGGCCGGCACCACGGCGCGAACCGCGCCTAACGAGCGGGCAAAGGAACCCGGTCAAATGGGTCATTATCAACGACCTTTGGTATTGCCATGAGCCGGCCCAAGCGATTGTTGGACAACCCGGCCGTTGGTGCGATCGTCGCCTGGCTCGCGGCCGGCTATGTCCGGCTGATCCGGGCGACGACGCGCTGGACGGTGGAACGCCCGTCGGCGACCGAGGCCATAGTGGCCGCACGCCAGCCCTTCATCGGCTGCTTCTGGCACGGCCGCATGGTCATGATGGCCGCCGCACAACCGCGCGGCCGGCCCGTGCATATCCTCATATCCGGGCACCGCGACGGCGTGTTGGTGTCACGTGTCATCGCCCATCTCGATGTCGATACGATCTCCGGTTCGAGCCGCCGTGGCGGCGCGTCGGCGCTGCGCCGGCTCTACAGGCTGTTGAAGCGGGGCGACGTGGTGGCGATCACCCCGGACGGGCCGCGCGGACCGCGCATGCGAGTGAAACCCGGTGTGATCAAGGCGGCGCAGCTGAGCGGCATGCCGATCGTCGCGATCAGCGGAGCGGTCCGCTGGCGGCGCATTCTCGGCTCTTGGGATCGTTTCTGCCTGGCGCTGCCGTTCTCGCGCGGCCTGATCCTCTGGGACGCGCCGATCGTCGTGCCGCGGGACGCCGGTCCTACGGAACTGGAACGGCTGCGCCTGCTGCTCGAGCAGCAGCTCAACAGGCTGACCGCCGAAGCCGACAGGCGGCTGGGCCGGGCGGCCGTGGAGCCCGCCCCGGCGCCCGGCGCGGTCGATCATGCGGGCGCCTGATTTCTGGTCGGCCGATGGCGCGGCGGCGCGGCTCCTGGCGCCCTTCGGGATCGCCTATGATTTGGCGGGCAGGCTGCGTTTCGCCCTGGCCCGACCCGTCGCCTGCGGCGTGCCGGTCGTTTGCGTCGGCAACCTGACAGCCGGCGGCGCCGGCAAGACCCCGGTGGCGCTCGGGCTCGCCAAGCGCCTGGCGTCACGCGGCCATGCCGTGCACTTCCTGACGCGCGGTTACGGCGGCCGGGCGGCCGGACCGCTCCGGGTCGATCCAGCCAGACACGATGCCGCGGAGGTCGGTGACGAGGCCCTGCTGCTGGCCGCAGCGGCGCCGACGTGGGTGGCGCGCGACCGGGTGGCCGGCGCACGCCGCGCCGCCCAAGCCGGGGCCGAAATCCTTATCATGGACGACGGGTTCCAGAACCCGGCGCTCCGGAAGGACCTCTCGTTCGTGGCAGTGGACGGCGAAACCGGGTTCGGCAACGGAAGGGTGATGCCGGCCGGGCCGCTACGCGAGACCGTGTCGCGCGGCCTTGCCCGGGCCGATGCCATTGTGGTGCTGGGCCCCGACCGGCAGGATGTCGGCCGACTGGTACCGAGCCACCTGCCGATCGTCCGGGCCAATCTGGTCCCGGTCGATGCAGGTCAAGATCTGGTCGGGCGCCGCGTTCTCGCCTTCGCCGGAATCGGCCGGCCGGAGAAGTTTTTTGCCACGCTCCGGGACCTGGGCGCCGAGCTGCTCGAGGCTCGGTCCTTTGCCGATCACCATGCCTTCAGGTCCAGCGAACTCGAAGCTGCCTTGGCGCGCGCCGAAGCCCTAGAGGCAACTGTCGTCACGACCGAAAAGGACGCCGCCCGCCTGCCCGCGGCCTACCGGGAGAAAGTCACCGTCCTGCCGGTCGAGGTCACCTGGCAGCAAACAGATCTCCTCGACCGCCTCCTGGGGCAGCTTGCGGCAGTTTCCAGCTAGTCGGGCCAGCGTTTGTGCAGCCACAGCCATTGGGCCGGACGTTGGCGAATCCAGTCCTCGATCTTCGCGTTGATTTGAGCCGTGATTGTCCGCATATCGACCTCTTTGTCGCCGCTCGGCGCAATCTCGAGCGGCGGGTGCACGGTGACGCGAAAGCGGGCGCCCTTCAGCCGCTCGACCTGCACCGGCAGCAGAACGCAGTCTCGGTTGAGCGCACAGAGCGCCAGGACCCGTGTCGTCATGGCCTCTCGCCCAAAGAAGGGTACCGCCACACCGTTGTTGGTCTTCTGGTCGGCGAGCATGCCGACGGTGCCGCCCTGGCCCATAACCAAGGCGATGCGCTGCGCGGCGCTCTTGCCCTTAGGCACGTATTCGCCACACTGAGGCCTACGGCAGCGCTGAATCAGACCCTCGACATAAGGGTTGTTGGCCGGTCGGTAAATCAAGGTGAGTGGTAGGCCGTACAGGGCGGCGGCCAAGGCCGCGACTTCCCAGTTGCCCAGATGCGCGGTGAAGACGATGCAGGGCTTGCCGCCCTGTCTGATCAGTTCGACGTGCTCCAGTCCGACCACTTCGATGCGCGGGTTGGGTCCGTTGATCCCGAGGTGGCCGAGATGGACCAGTTCGCCGACGTTGCGGCCCAGGTTGTCCCACATCTCGCGTATGATGATGTCGATCTCCGCCGGCGTGCTCTCTGGAAAAGCGCGCTGCAAGTTGCGGCGCGCTCTGCGGCTGAGCCCGAGACGTGGGCCAACGTTCCGGGCCAGCAAGCCGCAGAAACCGGAGGCCGTATCGAGCGGCAGAAGGGCCAGGAAGCCATAGAGAACCCAGGCGGCCCCTGCCTCCAAGAGCCAGCGCAAACGGCGCCGGACCGAAAAGCGCCTGGCGCGCCCCCGGTCGTCCGCCGGCAGCGCCGCGACTTCCTCGCGGACGGCCTCGGCGATGGCGGCGAAATCCGCCCGGCCGCCGGCGCGGGCGATCAACTCGCGGGCCGCCCGGGGTTTGCCGAAGGTGATCCTGACCGGGTGGGGCCGGGGCAGCCAACGCCCCGGTGGCATGGCCTGGCGAGTCCCGACGATACGCGCCGGCACAATCGAAATGCCGGTTTCGGCAACCAACGCACCGATTCCGGGCAGAAACCGTTGCAGCGTACCGCCGTTTGGCACCGGGCGGCCCTCTGGAAACCAGACCAGGGACTGGCCGCGGGACACCACCTCATGGGCCATGGCCAGAGACCGGCCCGGCGCGCGCTCGTCGACCGCGAAGATCTTGAGAGCCCGGGCCAGCAGCCCGCCCGGCCAGGAGCGCGCACCGGCCCAATAGGTGCGCCGCAAAAAACCGTGGGGCAAGGCGGCTGCAATGACCAACGGGTCCAGACCGCTCGGGTGATTGACGGCGATAATCACGCTGCCTTCACCGGGCACGTTCTCCAACCCATCGACCCGCAGGCGAAACAAGCGCCGCACCATGGGCCGGGCCATGCCGTGGAGAACCGCGCCAAGCGCCTTGAGGCCCGCCCCAGGCGGCGCGATCGACCGGCGCTGCGCTTCGTCCAGCGCGGTTAGGCGCGGCGCGGCCGAAGCCGGGCCCGAGGCGGCCGTCTCAGGCGCCCGCTTAACTTCGATCATGAACTCACGCAGGCTCTGCATGCGGCTCATGGTATCTTCTTCGAGCCGCAGGCCGAAGTGCTGTTCCAGCTCGAGGCCGATCACCAGCCAGCCCAGCGAATCGATATCCAAGTCGAGCTGGGGATGCAGGTTCAAGCCGAGCGCCCGTCCGGGGGTGCGGGCCTGCAGCCAATCCCACACCGCCCGCACCCGGGGCTTGGCGAGGAGTGCCCGGTCGGCGTCCGAGAACGCCGCCGCGCGCAGCTGGTGGCGCTTGTTGACGGCTTGCTCGAAAAGCCGCGGCAGCAGGTCCCGCCGCAGACGGCCGAGCGCGGTGCGCGGCAAGGGCGCGCGCAGGATCGCCACGCTGGCCAGCGCGTGGCTGTTTGGAAGCCCGCCGGATTGCCGCGCCAGGGCCAGGCGCACGACGTCCTCGATCCGGGGGCTGTCATAAGCCGCAACCGCGTCCAGGTCGGGCAAGACGCAGCCATGAACCTGGTTGTCCCGTGCCAGAACGGCGATCTCCCGCACCAGCGGGCAGGCGCCGTAGACCGCCTCGAGCTGTTCGGTGAAAAGGCTCTCGTTTCCCAATGTGATCCGCGCCGCCACCGGGCCCACCAGGTTCAGCCGGTCATGGCGATCGAGGGTCCCGAGATCGCCGGTCCGCAACCACCCGTCGTCGCTGAGCAGGGGGCAGGGCAGTTCCATGTCCGTGGCGACCTGAGGGCCGCTCAGCTCGATCTCGCCCAGTCCTTGCTCGTCCGGCCGGGCCAAGCGCAATTTCAGGCCCCGAAGCGGCCGGCTGGTATCGCCCTTCCGATGCCGGCCAGGTCGGCCAAAGGCGATGAATCCGGCGACCCGGCTCACCGTGTAGCCGCTTATGACACGCCAGCCAAGCGCTTCCAGGTCGCACGCGGTCGGCCGGTTGAAACGATCGGCACCAGAGATCAAGCTGCGCAGCCGCGGTCCGATCTCGCGATGCAGGGACCGAAAGAGGCCGCGGCCGAGGCGCGGGCCGAAGCGAGCCGCGGCCCCGCGCGAGACGGCATGCTTGGCTCTGAACCAGTGACCCGCGGCACCGCCGCGCGATGCGACACGGCCCGCGATGCCATTCAGCCAGGTCTCGTAAAGCGCCGGTACGCCGATAACGGCGGTCGCGCCGGCAAGTCGGATCGCACGGCGCAGCTGCCGGCCGGTCACGGCCTCGGGCAACACCAGGCCGGCACCGCTGGCCAGAACCCCGTAGAGCCCGACCGACAGCGGATAGACCTGATCCATCGGCAGGGCCAGGACGACCCGGTCGCCCGGCGTGAACAAGCCGGCCTCGACAAGCGCCGCCGCACCGGCCAGGAGGTTTTCATGGCTGAGGCAAAAGGGCGGCGATGCGCTGCCGCTGCCGCCGCCCAGCACCAGAACCGCCGGTGCCGCCGGATCGGGTTCCGTCAATGGCCCGGGCGAAGCCGCCAGCAGGTCCAACCAGGAGACCCCGGCGGCGGTCTCGAAACCAGGGTCGCCGGCCCGGTCGAGCCGGTATAGCGCCGGACCGTCCACCCCGAGGACCCGGACCAGCCGCTTCGCCTGCCCCGGACTGGCAAACACCAGCCCGGCACGGCTTTCGACCAACCCCACGGCGATTTCCTCGTCGCTCGCCGTCTCGTCGAGAGCTACCGCGACCGCGCCGAGCGCGCCCAGCGCCAGGCGAAGCACGACCTGCTGGACCGAATTCGGCGCCACGATCGCGACCGTTTCGCCGACGCCCAGGCCATGCGCCGCAAGACCCGTGGCAAGGCGCAGGCTGGTCGCCGCGAGCTCGGCCCGTGTCACCGTGACCGCCCCGCTGCGACGCAGCGCGATCACCGCCGGGCGGTCGCCGTCGGCGCCCAGATCCCGGACGAAAGCCAACAGGGTTTCACTAGCCTCGGACAAGCGGACCTCTCCCCCGCACCGTCCGGGTCGTATAGCCAATTTGGCGGCGACGCCCAAGGGCCTCGAACGGCACGGCGACGTTACCGCGGAGCTAAAAAAGGTGATTTTCGGAGACGCGTCTACTCGGTCGCATGGGCGGCCGGCATGGGCCCGACCAGGAGCGCCGGGTCGAGGCGTTCACCGAACCAATTGACACGCCAATCCAGGTGCGGCCCGGTGGCGCGGCCGGTTGCCCCCAAGGTGCCGATCGGCGTGCCGCGGGTCACCCGTTGCCCCTCCTTGGCCAGGACCTCTTTCAGATGCGAATAGACCGAGGTCAGACCGTGCCCGTGATCGAGCATCACCGTGCCGCCGGTGTAATACATGTTCTCATGGGCCAGGACGACGATGCCATCGGCCGCCGCCCCGATCGGCGTACCGACCGGCGCGGCAACGTCGACACCGAAGTGCGGCCGCTTGGGTTCGCCGTTCAGGATTCGCTGACTGCCGAAGACGCCGCTGACCCGTCCCAGGACCGGCCAGGCGAATCCGCTTTCGAACAGCGGTTCCGGCAGGTCGACGGCGCGTAGCTCGGCGATCCGGGCGTTCTCCGCCTTGATCCGGTCCCATTCCGATTCCGGCGGCGTGACCATCTTGCGCGGCAGGCCGTCGATCCGCTGTATCTTGTACTCGCGGCTCTTGATCCGCAGCGTACGACCTTCGGTCATGCCATTGGAAAAGCGTACGGAGAACGCGGCGGTCGGCCCGGCATCGCGCCCGAAGCCGATGACAAAGCGGCCTTCTGATGTGACGCGTACATCGCGGCCGTTCAGCGTAACCTGCGCCGTCGGTTCCGTCTTGCCGTAGACCAGGCCGCCCTGCTGGAAATGGCCCTCCAGTTCCAACAGGCCGGCACGCGCCGGCCAGGCGGTGAGCAGAAGCAGGAGTAGAATCGATATCCTCATAGCAAAGATCCTTGGGTATCGTCGCCGCGGCCAGCCTTGCGGTCCGGTTTCGGTTTTCCGCCGGACCCCGCGGCGCCGCCCGTTCCGCCGATCGCCTTGGCCCGCCCGTCGGCGAACTCGAGCTCCAACGCCAAACCGGACGTTATGGCTTTGGCGTGAGCAATCAGGCCTTCGGGACCATGTACAAGGGCGAATCCGCGCTTCAGAACGTTCTTGTGGGAGGTGCTTTCCAGTATCCGTCCCAGGGCCTCAAGCTTGCCTTCCCGATCCTTACAAAAGCGTTGCCATGCCTCGCGCAAACGCTGTTTCGCAGCGAGACGATCGAGGTCCCGCCGGGCGAGCCGCAGTTGCCGCTCGGGATGGATCAGACCTGCGAAGGTTTCGGCAAGACGGGCACGGCGCTGTTCCAGCAGGTTGGCGGTGGCATTGGCGAGCCGCTCGGCCCGGTCGTCGAGCCGCTGGGCTTTCTCCTCGACGATGCGTACGGGGTCGGGCAGGCCGCGGCCCAGACCTTCTACGCGTACGCGCCGCTCTTCCAACAGTCGTCCGGCCGCAGCGACCATCCGTCGCGTACGATCGATAACGTTAGCCAGCAACTCGGCACGTACGGGTACGGCGATCTCGGCCGCCGCGGTCGGCGTGGGCGCGCGCCGGTCCGAGGCGAAGTCGATCAAGGTGGTGTCTGTCTCGTGGCCGACGGCCGAGATCAGCGGGATTTCGGAGGCCGCCGCCGCGCGCACCACGACCTCCTCGTTGAAGGCCCAGAGGTCTTCCAGCGAGCCGCCGCCGCGCGCCACGATCAAGAGGTCCGGCCGGGGCACCTTGCCGCCGGGTACCAGGCGGTTGAAACCTTCGATCGCCGCCGCCACCTGGGCCGCCGCGCCCTCGCCCTGGACCAGCACCGGCCAGAGCAGGACCCGGCGCGGAAAGCGGTCGGCCAGGCGGTGCAGGATATCCCGGATTACGGCCCCGGTCGGCGAAGTGACCACGCCGATCACTTCCGGCAGATAGGGCAAGGGGCGTTTGCGGTCCTGGTCGAACAAACCCTCGGCGGCCAGCTTGCGCCGGCGGTCTTCGAGCAGCTTCAGGAGCGCGCCCTCGCCGGCCAGTTCCAGCGACTCGATGACGACCTGATAGCGCGAGCGCGAGGGATAGGTGGTCAGGCGGCCGGTCGCCACCACCTCCATGCCGTCCTCCGGCTTCAGTGCCAGGCGCCCGGCAACGCCACGCCAGCAGACCGCGTCGAGCACCGCGTTCTCGTCCTTCAGCGACATGTAGAGGTGTCCGGAGGCGGCCTTCTTGAAGCCGGAGATCTCGCCGCGCACGCGCACGTGCTCGAAGCTGCCCTCGACCACGCGCTTGAGCGCCTGCGACAACTCGGAAACGGTGAGCTCAGGCAGGTTGCCGCCGGGCACCGGAGTCTGGCTCTGTTCAGAAGAAATATCGGTCATGGACAGCCGGCGCTATGCTACAAGACGGGCCCATCGGAGACCAGCGCGAAGAGGTGGCGGCGAGATGCGGATTCTGGTGGTCGGTGCGGGCGGGCGCGAGCACGCGCTGTGCTGGACAATCGCGGCCTCGCCGCTGTGCGCCGAGCTCTATTGCGCGCCGGGCAACGCCGGCATCGCCCGGGACGCCACCTGCGTGCCGATCGAGGCCGAGGATCTGGACGGCCTGGTCGCTTTCGCCCAGGAGCGGCACATCGACTACGTCGTGGTCGGCCCCGAGGCGCCCCTGGTGCTGGGCCTGGTCGACCGCCTGGCCGAAGCCGGCATCAAGGCCTTCGGACCGAGCGCGGCGGCGGCGGCGCTCGAAGGCTCCAAGGGCTTCATGAAGGACCTCGCCGCCAAGTACGACGTTCCCACCGCCAAGTACCGGCGCTTTACCGACCCGGAGGCTGCCAAGGCCTATATCGCGCAGCAAGGCGCGCCGATCGTGATCAAGGCCGATGGGCTGGCCGCCGGCAAGGGCGTCACCGTGGCCATGAGCTTGGCGGAGGCCGAGGCGGCGGTCGAGGCGGCCATGCTGGGCGGTGCCTTCGGCGCGGCCGGGGCCGAGTTGGTGATCGAGGAATACCTGGAGGGCGAGGAGGCGAGCTTTTTCGCCCTGCTCGACGGCGAGACCGCCCTGCCGCTCGCCACGGCGCAGGACCACAAGCGGGTCGGCGACGGCGACACCGGCGCCAACACCGGTGGCATGGGCGCCTATTCCCCCGCGCCGGTGATGACCGAGGCGCGCGAACGCGAGGTCATGGAGCGCATCATCCTGCCGACGGTGCGGGGCATGAAGGCGGAAGGCCGGCCCTACAAGGGCGTGCTCTACGCCGGCCTGATGGTGACGCCGAACGACGGCGTCAAGCTGATCGAATACAACGTGCGCTTCGGCGATCCGGAATGCCAGGTCCTGATGATGCGGCTCATGTCCGACCTGCTGCCGGCATTGATCGCAACCACCGACGGGGTGCTCGCCTCCTTCGACCTGCGCTGGTATGAGGAAGCGGCCCTCACCGTGGTCATGGCGGCCAAGGGCTATCCGGGGCCCTACGCGAAAGGCACGCCGATCCGCGGCCTGGCGGACGCGGTGCAAAGCGACGACGTGATGGTGTTCCATGCCGGCACCACGCTCGGCGAAGACGGTCAGATGCTGGCCAACGGCGGCCGGGTGCTTGGCGTCACCGCCGTGGCGCCGACCATCGCCGAGGCGCAAGCCCGCGCCTACCAGACCGTCGACCGTATCGACTGGCCCGAAGGCTTCTGCCGCCGCGATATCGGCTGGCGGGCGGTGGGTGGGTGAGGTTCGTCAGCTTCGGTTGTCGACCAGCCAGGTTTCAACATCGGTCGCGTTGCAATGCTTGGCCAAGGTCTCGACGGCGAAGTCGAACGCTCTCTCGAGTTCGGGCGGATCGCCGAAATCGAACATCACCATGAGCAGACGTTCGGTCTCGGGCGTGACCTTGCTGCGCTCGCTGTCGCTGGTCGGGCTGCCGAAGGCTCCCGCCGCGTCGATCAGGACCGGCAAGCCCGCCAGATTGATCGGGCCGCGCCCGATAGCTTCGAAGCTCAAGCCCTCGGGCCCCTGATACAGCCCGACGGGTGGCCGCAACGCGGCGCGATCGTAGGCGCCGATCGAAAAGCCCGTCCTGAGCGAAATCAGGTTGTTGGCATCGACCGCCGCATTGATGCGATAGAGATCCTTACCCTGGGCGACGCGGCGCAGCAGGGCCTCGGCCGAGGGGCGATAGCGGGACGGATCCTTGCCGAGCGCCTTGTAGGCGCGCCGGGTCGCGGCAATCCGGGGTAACTCGGAAACGGGCCGGCCGCCGAGCTCCGCCTTGCGATGCAGCGCTTCCTGCTCCAGCGCCGCGCCGAGCGCGGCATCGTCTTTGGTGACGCTCACGCCGCACTCGATACAGCCCAAGGTGACCTCGATGCCGGCGGCTTCGATGTCGTCCGAGATCTTGATCTCGATCATATTCGGCAGCCTGACGATCTGTTCTAATTCTCAAGTCCGCACCGCATCGGTTATCATGGCGTGCGCTACAGGTCACGGATCGATTCAAGCCGGTTTTGCATCATGATCTTTCGCCAACTGTTCGACAGCGTCTCCTCGACCTACACCTACCTGATGGCCAGCCGTCACGGCGGCGAGGCGCTGATCATCGACCCGGTGCTGGACAAGGTGGACCGCTACATTCAATTGCTCGCGGAGCTCGACCTGAAGCTGATCAAGGCGCTCGATACCCACGTACACGCCGACCACATCACCGGCCTGGGGGCGTTGCGCGACCGGACGCGCTGTATCACGGTGATGGGCGAGCAAAGCGGCGTCGATGTGGTCTCCATGCGGGTCGCCGAGGGCGACGAGGTCGAGATCGAGGGCCTCTGCCTGAAGGCGATCTACACGCCCGGCCACACCGACGATTCCTACAGTTTCCTGATGGCCGACCGGGTTTTCACCGGCGATACGCTGCTGATTCGCGGCACCGGGCGAACCGACTTCCAGAACGGCGATCCAGTCCAGCAGTACGACTCGATCTTCAACAAGCTGCTGAAGCTGCCGGAGGAGACGCTGGTCTACCCGGCGCACGACTACAAGGGCGATACGGTCAGCACGATCGGCGAGGAAAAGGCCTGCAACCCACGGCTCCAGGTCGATTCCGTCGAGCAGTACGTCGAGATCATGAACAACCTGAACCTGCCCAATCCGAAGATGATGGACGTGGCGGTGCCGGCCAACCTGCACGTCGGCCTGTCCCAGGACGAGATCGAGGCGCGCGGCTGGTCGCTCGGCTGCGACCGGGCTGAAGAACTGCTCGGCCGGCCCGACCTGATCCTGGTCGACCTGCGCGACAAGGCGGAGCGCGAGCGCCACGGCGTGATCCCCGGCTCGGTCCACGCGCCCTATCCGGAGCTGACGGAAAACGTGCGGCCCGGCGGACTGCTGCACGAACTGGCCAAGTCGACCGGCAAGCAGCTGGTCTTCTACTGCGCCTTCGGCGAGCGCTCGGCCATGGCGGTCGAGGCGGCGCAGCGAGCCGGGCTCGGCAGCGCCTGCCACATCAAGGGCGGCATCGATGCCTGGAAGAAGGCGAAGGCGCCATTGGAATCCGGCGCCGCGACCGGCTGAAGCAAAAAATTCCCCTCCTGGCGGGCCAGGAGGGGCGGGTGAGTCTGTCGCCGAGAGGCGACGGGGGGAGGAGCATGGCTTGGCGAAGAAACCTTTTGGTCAGTAGTTGATCGCCACGGCCGGACCCCGGTACCACGAGCCGTCGGGCTGCAGGCAGGCGTGGCCGTAGCCGTCGACCAGCTTGCCGTGGACCACGATCTGGGTCTGATACTCGCGGGTCATCAGGCAGGTCGAGGCCGGTCCCTGGGGCTCGGGCTCAGGGACGTACTGCGGCGCCGGCTGCGGCTCGACATAGCGCACGGCAGGCCGGGCTTGGGCCTGGGCCGCGTTGGCGTGCAGAACGGCCGCCGTGATGCCGACCACCGCCAGCAGTGGCCAAGGGTCGTAGGAGTGCTTGTACTTGTGCTTATGCTTGTGCACGACCACGCGCTTCTCGTGATGCTTGTGGACCACGACTTTCTTGTGGCGGCGCTCCTTCACATGCGGTTGACGCCATTCCTTCTTGTATCGCTTGTAGTCCCGGTGACGGCGATTGTCGTCGCGGTACTCGCGGGCATGGTAGCGGCGGCCACGGTCGCCATGATCGGCGGCCGCCAGATTGGGCAGGCTTGCGCTCAACAGTGCCGCCGCCATGCCGAGGGAAATCGCCTTCGTTAATTTGCTCATTACAAGGCTCCAGACCTGTCTTATCGATCTCAGTGCGTGTTACGGCCCCAAAGGGCCCCATATCCCCAGGATCATTTTCCTATTTTCGGCTTTTCCCGGGGCCAAGGCCGGAAACGCGCCGGGGCCGGCCCATCTTGAACAAGTCGGTGCCGGCCCCGGCGTTCCGGCCAAGGTCCCTAGTAGCGGTAGCCGCGATAGCCGTAGTAGGGCGCGTAAACGTAGTAGGGCCGATTGTAGCCATAGTGGCGTCGGGCGTGCCAGAACTGCCGGCGATGATGGCGGAAATGCCGGCGATGGCCGTAGCCGTAGCCGCGATGGTAGCCATGGCCCCGTCGCCGGTAATCCGGACGGCTGAAGTGTTTGGGCGACCTTTGGTACCTGTGCTGCTTGGCCACTTGGTGCTGGCCCTTGTTGTAACCGCCGGACCGCCCATGGTCCGCCGCGGCGATGCCCGGCGCCGCCGCGCTGAACAGCAGGGCAGCGGCGCAGATCGGTAGAAATTTCGTCAGGCGTTTCATAGCGGGTCTCCCGAAGAGGTTGACGTGTCGTCGTAGGGCGTAATACGGGGGGGCCGCCCGGCCATCCCCTTGGCGCCCCGAAACGGGCGGTCACGACGCCTCGCGTTTTCGTGAGCGTGCCGGATATCTGGAGGTCGCGGTCCGGTGGCCGCTATGATCGACCTCGTGCCAAACCACCGCCGGAAAGCGAGCGCGCCATGCCCGACCTCGACCTCTGCTACAGGACCGCGAGCGAACTCGCCCGGTCGATCCGCGCCAAGGAGATTTCGCCCGTCGAGGTCATGGCGAACACCCTGGCCCGCATCGAGGCGGTCGACGCCAAGCTCAACTGCTTCTGCTTCGTCTATCCGGAGGAGGCGCTGCAAGGTGCCCGTGCGGCCGAGCAAGCGGTCATGGCGGGCAAAGACCCGGGCCTGCTGTGCGGCGTGCCGATCGCGATCAAGGACCTGACGCCGACCAAGGGCAAGCGCACGACCCTGGGCTCCTATGTCTACGAGCACTGGGTGCCGGACCACGACGCCGCCATCGTCGAAAGGCTGACCGGCGCCGGCGCCATCATGGTCGGCAAAACCACGACGCCGGAGTTCGCCCACGCCGGCTTCACCGAAAGCCCGCTGTGGGGCGTGACCCGCAATCCCTGGAACCCGGCCTTTACGCCCGGCGGCTCCTCGGGCGGCTCCGGCGCCGCGGTGGCCAGCGGCTGCGTGGCGCTGGCCGAAGGCACCGACATGGGCGGCTCGGTGCGCACGCCGGCGGCGGAATGCGGCATCGTCGGCCTCAAGCCCAGCCTGGGGCGCATCCCCATGGACATCCTGCCCAGCCTGTTCGACAACATCTCGCACTTCGGCCCGCTGGCCCGCAGCGTCGACGACGCGGCGCTGTTCCTGGCCGCCGCCCAAGGGCCGGACGAGCGCGATATCCAGTCGAACGGCACCCCGCTCGAGCTGCCCGATCCGATTCCGGGCGAGATCCGCGGCCGCCGCCTGGCGCTCAGCCTCGATCTGGGCTGCTACGCGGTCCACCCCGAGATCGCGGCCAACGCCCGGACGGCGGCCGCGGCCCTGAGCGATCAGGGCGCGGTCGTGGAGGAAGTCGCACTCGACTGGAGCGCCGACCTGGATCGGGCCTGGACCCAAATGTGGGGCGTCTTCATGGCCGCCTACTTCGGCCAGCATCTGGCGCAATGGCGCGACCGGATGGACCCGGACGTGGTGACACTGATCGAGGCCGGCAACGCCATGCGCGCGGTCGACTACAAGCGGATCGAGATCCTGCGCAGCCGGCAGTGGCGCGAGCTGGCCCGCGTGCTGGCGCGCCACGACGCGCTGCTGGCGCCGACCATGGCGCAACCGGCCGCGCGGGTCGAGGCCAAGAGTGGCGAAAGCGCCCAGCTCGGCGCCGACGGCCGCTTGCACAGCCGCTTCATGACCGAGCCCTTCAATCTGGTCGGCCAATGCCCGGTGCTTTCGGTACCTACCGGCTTTACCGCCGAAGGATTGCCGACGGCGCTCTCGATCTGCGGCCGCCGCTTCGACGACCTGGGCGTGCTGGAGATAGGCAAGGCCCTGGAGCAGGCCCGCCCCTGGGCCGACCAGCGGCCGCCGATCTGAGGGGGCAAATGTCCTTGGCTGAAAAGCTTAGGGTGCGGTCGCCTCAGCCCGCGAGCGCCGCGATCAGGCGGTTGACCTCGCCGGCGGCCTCCATGTGGGGCATATGGCCGACCTTGTCGAGCAGGTGGATCGAGACGCTTTTGGGCAAGGCTTCGGCATGCTTGGCCGGCAGGATTTTGTCCTCCCGGCCCCAGATCGCCTGCGCCGGCACGGAAAGCTTCGCCAAACGGCCCTCGGGGGCGATCTCCTGACGGCCGCCGGGAAAAATTGCCGCCGCGATGCCGCGCAGTGCCGGCTCGACGCCGTCCAGGCGCTTGTACTTAAGTACGTCGTTGACCATGTCGCGGCTGATCAGCGAGGAGTCGGCGACCAGCAGCTCCAGCACTGCCTTCATCTCCTTGCGCCGGCCCGCCTCGATGAAGCCGTTGATGAAGCCCATATTGATCTCCGGCCCCAGGCCGCCCGGCGCGATCAGGGTGAGGCTCTTGACCCGCTCGGGCCTTTCAAGCGCGAAGGCAAGGCCCAGCGCGCCGCCCATGGAGTGGCCGACGATATGCGCGGCCTCGATCTCCAGGGCATCCATGAAGCCGCCGAGCACGGCAGCCAGCATCGCCATGCCGGCCTCGCCGACCGCCTTGCCGGAGCGGCCGTGGCCCGGCAGGTCGAGGGCGTAGACGCTGTGGCCCTCCGACAGCGCCGGCTGGTTGAACAGCCAGTTGTTGAGGTCGCCGCCGAAGCCGTGGATCAGCACCAGGGGCGGGCCCTCGCCGCTCTTCAGATAGTTGATCTGGTGGCCGCCGGCCTCGATCGTCTCCGGCTCCAGCGCCGCACTCTCGGCCGCGGCCTCGGCGGCGACCGCGAAATCGGCCTGGAAGCGTTCGACGAAGGCGTCGATCTCGGCGTCCGTGACCGAGGCGTCGGCGACCACGCCGAGCAGGGCTCCGACCGGCACGGTCTCGCCCTCGGCGACGACGCGGCGCCGCAACGTGCCGCCGACCGGGCTCTCGAAGACATTGGTGATCTT
>JBFJPL010000043.1:0-33195 GCA_041617155.1 Kiloniellales bacterium | reverse complement strand
GCCGGGCGGCGTATCGCGCACCGGCCCATGGACCTGCGCCGGGTTGTCGCGGTGACCGGCCCGGGCGCGACCAATGGACGCACCCCGGCCCGGAAGGCCTATTTCTCCGGCCGCGAGATCGAGCGCTGGGCGGAGGTGCGCTCGGCCCCGGTCATGGCCGGCTGGCCCAGCCACCACGACAAGGACATGACCCTGGCCAACGGCATGTTGATCGCCGGTCTCCAGCAAGGCATCGAGATCGACCGGCTCGCGCACCGGATGCTGGAGGCCCATTGGCGCGACGACGCCGACCTGGCCGACCGCGAGACCCTGGCCCGTTTGGGCGGCGAGGTCGGCCTCGACCCCGCGCCTTTGCTTGCGGCTGCGCTCTCGCCGGAGGCGCAGGCCACCTACGAGGCCAACACCGAAGAAGCGATCCGCAGATCGGTGTTCGGCTCGCCGACCTATTTTGTCGACGGCGACATGTTCTTCGGCCAGGACCGCCTGGAACTGGTGGAGCGCGCACTGGTGCGGCCCTTTGCCGGAACCTGGCAAGGGTGTCAGTGGTCGCAATCGTAGGGGTGAGTTCTAGTCCCCCCGGCCCTTGATCGGGCGGCCGAACAGGCGGCGTAGGCGGTCGGTCGGGTTCAGGCGGTTGATCACCACGATGAAGACCTTGCGCAGTCGGTCTTCCGGACAGTTGATCGCCTTGACGCCGTGCCAGGACTTGCCGGTCGAACGAAACAGCAGGCTGCGGTTGCCCAGAGCCTCGGCGGCGATCGCGTTGTCGAAGTCCTCGAACTTGGGACCCGATTTCCGGGGCAGGCGTCCGCCGTCGTCCAGGATCAGGGTTTCGCCGCCCCAGGCCCTGTCCCAGTCCTCCTCGGTGTTGAAGTAGAACAGGTGGGAACCCAGCTTGTGTTTCGAATCGCAGTGCGGCGAGACCGAGCGGCCGGCCGGCGTATAATGCCAGTGGAAGCGCAGTTCCAGGGCGTCGGTGCCGTAGAGCCGCTGGAGAAAGCGGCGATAGGCCGGGCCCTGCAACTCGTCGATGAAGCCCTGCCACGCCAGCGACAGCGGACAGCCCGGCTTGTATTCCAGGTTGAAGCGGTCGTGGCTTTGTTGGCCGAATTTGCGCGCTTCGCCGAAACGCCGTTCGAAGCCGGATACGTCGGGCAGGGTTTCCTTAAGGCTCTGGTAACCCTGGTCGGTCAAAAGGCCTTCCGGGTTGATCCAAGGATAGGGTTTCCTGCTCTTGAAGACGATCGGGTCGATTTCCTTAATACGCTCGAAGTTAAGATAGGTCATGTCTCGCAAGGTAGGGTGTCCAGAGGCCATATTGAAGCGGTCGGGAAAAATTTCTTCCGGCCGGCGCACCCTTCTAACAAAGCATGCTGGAAATGTCCCTAGAATTCTTATGGCTATTGTGTGAAAAGATGGCATGGGCCCAGATCGCCATAGCGTGTCCGGCTTGAATCGAGCGTCGGTTTTGGTTATGGCTGTGCCCGCAACTTGCCAGAGGTGATCGACGTGATGGATACGGTCTTCGTCCACACCAACCACCGACAACTGACCGGCGCCCTTGTCTCGGCCTACTCGCTGCAGCGCAACTCCCGGCAGCTGGGCAAGTTCGAGGTCAAGATCATCCGCCACGAGGATTATCCCTTCTTCGCCGCGCGCGAGGGGCAGGCCTTCCTGCGCGGCAAGGAGAAGCGGATCTGGCTGAACGAGGACTTGCAATCCTTCACGCCGCTCAGGTTCATGCCGCCCGAACTGATGGGCTACCAGGGCCGCGCCGTGGTCATCGACCCCGACGTCTTCGCCGTCGGCGACGTCTGGGAATTGTTGAGCCGAGACATGGAGGGCAGGGCAGTGATGTGCCGGGCCCGGCCCGGCCACAACCGCAGTGAGCGTTACCTTGCCACCAGCGTGATGCTGCTCGACTGCGCCAAGCTCGGCCATTGGCATTGCGAGACCCAGTTCAATCAGATGTTCGACTTCGAGCTGGACTACGTCGACTGGATCGAGCTGGCGCGGGAGCCGCGCGAGACCATCGGCCTGCTCGAGGACGGCTGGAATCACTTCGATACCCTGAACCAAGAGACCAAGCTGCTGCACAACACCAAGCGCAAGACCCAGCCATGGAAGACCGGCCTGCCGGTCGACTACACGGTGCGCGACAAGCGCTGGGGTTTCATTTCCAAGCGCTGGCTGCGGAGCGCCAAGAACCGCCTGCTGGGCGACTATCCCGAGGGCCGCTACCTGCCGCACCCGGACCCGCGGCAGGAGCAGTTCTTCTTCGGCCTGCTGCGCGAGTGTCTCGACAAGGGCATCGTGACCGAGGTGCTGCTGCGCCAGGAGATGGCCAAGAACCACATCCGCCATGACACCCTGGAACTGCTCGACCGCACGCCGGCGCTGGCGGCGTAGTCGTCAAGCCCTAAAACCCCGGCCCAGCGCATCCGCGAGTCTTTTTCGTCAGCCCTCAGACGCCGCGCGGCAGGGCGCTTCTGCGGCCGCTGGCCGCGCCAGCAATTCGCGCACCCGCTCGACCGCCCGGGCCAGATCGTCGAGAGTGTCGGGCGGCCGCCCGGCCGGCGCCGGATCGCCCAGTCTGGCGGCCAGGCCTTGTTCGATCAGGTTTCGGTGGAAGCGGGTCATGTCGCGCGTCGAACTGACCAGGCCGAGTTCGACCAGACGCTCGAACAGCTTGGCCGGCGCGGCAGCGCGCAGCCAGCGCGCCAGCCTCAACCGCGCGTCCGGCCTTTCCGGCAGATCGAAGATCAGCACCGGACGGCCGCTCGCGCAGGCTTCGGACAGCATCGAGGCGCTGTCGCCGGTCACGATGAAGTCGTCGGCCAACGCCAGGTACCCGAGATAGGGGTTTTCGCCCTGGCTCGCCGGATCGAGGCCGTGGAAGTGGCAAGCTACCGATATGCCGGCGCGCAAGGTTCGGACGCGGCGCGGATCGGTCCGCGGGCTCGTGGTCACCAGCAGGGATCCGCCGCGGCGCTCGGCGGCGCGGTTGGCCTCGCCGGCCAGACGCTTGGCACTCTCGTCATCCAGCAGATAGGGCCGGGCATTGCCGCCGACCAGCACGGCGGTCCAGGGCCGGGGCAAATCCGCGAAGCGGGGCTCCCAGGCGCGCGCGGCGACGGCCAGGCCAGACGCCGCGGGCCGGTTGAGGGTGAGGGAATTGTGCAAGATGTTGGGCGCCGGCTGCAGGGCATACTGTGGCGTCGTGATCACCAGGTCGAACAGCGCCGGCGGCATCCAGGGACGGCCGACATGAACCAGGCGGGTACGCCCGCCCGAACGGGCGCCGATCCAGCGCGCGACCGGGGCGCTCGACCGCCCGCTGGCGATCACCAGGTCGGGCCACGGCGGCCCCAGTGCGGCGGAGCGCCGACGATCGAGGCTAAGCCGGGACACCCCAATGACCATGTTCGGCAGGGCGCCCAACCAGCTGTGCACCAGGCGCTTCTCCTCGAACGGCCAGCCCAGGGCCTCGGCCAGGTTGACCATCTGGGCGCGGTCGCCGGCGCGCTTGCCGGTCAGCAGCCAGACCCGGGGGCGGCGGTCCTCTGTGTCGGAAGGCATGAATCACGTTACCATGGCAGCGAGGCTGGCAAAAAGACGACAAAAACAGCGAAAAAGCACGTTAGAATGTAGCTAGGCAAAAGGGAGAAAAAGGTGTCCAAGCAGGAGACCCTGCCGCTCGGCGTGGTGCTCGAGCGGCGCCGCCTCGACAACCCCTGGCAGGACTTCACCTGGCAGCCGGTGGCGGTCATACCGGGTGCGCGGCCGCTCGATCCGCGCGGTGACTGGATCGCGCTTACCCAGGGCGAGGGCTGGGCCCGCTATCATGCCGGCACCTTGCTGCTCGAACTGTTCCGCAAGGAGACCGAGGGCTACAAGGTCAACCTGTCGCAGGATCCGCCGCGCCTGTTTCTGGTGCTGCGCGGCGGCGAGGATATGGATTGCGCCCACGATCTGGTGCCATTTCTGGTCACCGCTTGCCCCTACGAGGCCCAGGACTATCTGGACAGCGGCGAGGAAACGGTCGAAGCGGTGCTCATGCCGGAGGGCGTGGTCGCCTTCGTCCAGGCTTACATAGACAAGCACCATGTCGACCAGCCTTTCCGCAAGCGCAAGCGCGAGCGTTACGACACCGGCGACAAGAGTTTTGGACGGCGTCCCATGGCGGCCGCCGGACGTCGGGGCAACGGCCGCGATGGCTGAGTCCAAGGACAGCTTCGCCTCCCGCTGGTCGCGGCGCAAGCAGGCGCGGCGGCGCGAGACCCGGGAACCGGACAAGGCGCAGGTTGCGCCGAAGGCGCCGGACGATGCGGCACCGGCGCCGTACGAGTCGACCGCCTCGGACGAGTTGGTCGCCGCCTTGCCCGACGTCGAGACGCTGACCGAGGAGTCGGACTTCACGGTGTTTTTTCAGCAGGGCGTGCCCGAAGCGCTGCGCCGCAAGGCACTGAGTCGCTTGTGGCGGCTCAACCCGGTGTTCGCAAATCTCGATGGACTGAACGACTACGACGAGGACTTCACCCTTGCCACCTCGGCGCTGCAGGGTGTGGTCAAGACGGTCTATCAGGTTGGCAAGGGTATGGTCGACCCGGACGAGCCCGAAACAACGCCCGGGACGGCCGATGACGCGGGGTCGAGCGAGAACGCGCGGACGGCGGAAATCTCGTCTCAAGACCGGGCCCTCGAGAGACGCGAAGAGGAGTCGTCTTCCGGGCCTGCGGTCGACGACGGCGAGGCGGCCGACGCCGCTGAACATTTACCGGTGGAGCCGTCGGCCGCCGCGACGACTCGAGCCGCCATCGAGCCTGCGGGGGCGGCCGCGAAAACCTCGGCGGCGGAGCGGCGCTGGGGGCGTTTCAAGGGCTCCTAAGCCCACGTCGCGCGCAGGATCACCCCGACCTGTCCTGGCACCGCGACGCCTCTCGTACGGGAAAGTCACGACAAATGCTCGTGACGAGGTTGTTCGAGTCGAGAAAACACCGCTCAAGTTGAAGAGTCGCTTGGCACCGGTGATGGCGATTCGGATTCTTGCGTCGCGCAAATCACCTCTCTTTTGTGTGTTAGCAGTTGCAGCAACTGATCTGGTTGACAGGAATCGGGAATGGGTCTCTAATTTCCCCAGAGGCCGGAAAAACAGAAAAAAATTTGGCTCGGAATTTGGGCAAGGAACCCTGCACGCGGCTGTCGCCGAGCTAGCAAGCGGCCTGTGCAGAGTCTTGTTGTTGCGGGAGGGAGGCGTAGTCCGCAGTTGGCAATAGCGGTGACGCAAGAACCCATAGCGGAAGAAGATAATCTTCGGGCGAGTTGGTATTCGCTGTTGGCACGGCTGCTGGCCGCGCCCGCGGATGAGTCCCTGCTGGCCGTTCTGCGCGGCTTGGACGGCGACGATTCCGAATTGGGCGCCGCGCTGCGCGCGCTCAAGGGCGCCGCGACCACGGCATCCGCCCGGGCCATTGAGCAGGAGTACTTCGACCTCTTCATCGGCGTCGGGCAGAGCGAACTGGTGCCCTACGGCTCTTACTATCTCACCGGTTTTCTGCACGAGAAGCCCTTGGCGCGCCTGCGCGACGACATGGCGCTTCTCGGTATCGCACGCAGCGAGGGCGTGCCGGAGTCGGAGGATCACATCGCCGCCTTGTGCGACATGATGGCGGGTCTGATTATCGGCAGCTTCGGCGAGCCGGTCGAACTGTCCGCACAGCGCAAGTTCTTCGACGATCACATCGGTTGTTGGGCGCCTCGGTTCTTCGAGAACCTGGAGGCCTCGCCCTCGACCGTCTTTTATATGCCGGTCGGCACTGTCGGCCGCCTGTTCATGGCGGTCGAAAGCCAGGCGTTCGAGATGGCGGCCTAGCGCCAGCGAGAAAGTTACTCACAGGGTTCGGGGGCGGGCCCACCTAGGTAACCATCCGCCTCGAAAACGTTCACCAAGGAAGGAAGGTGAGCAGATGAGCAAGAAGAAGGAAGTGGTGTCCGTCGGGCGTCGTGACTTCTTCCGTAAGGCCGGCCTTGGCGCCGGTGCGGTCGGCGCGGCCGCTGTCGGACTGTCTGCCGAGCAAGGCAAGGCAGAGACGACCAAGCCCGCGTCGAACAGCGCCGGCTATCGCGAGACGGCGCACGTGAAGAAGTACTACGAACTGTCCAGGTTCTAGAATCAAGATCAAGACAAGGTAAGGAGAGGTCGATGCTTACCAAAAAGACGAATGGGGTTGCGAATGGCCCCCGTTTGTCCAAGGCGTTGGCCGGCGTGGTCGGCAGCGCAGTTGACCGCCGGACCTTCCTGAAGCGTTCTGGTCTGGCCGCGGGTAGTGCCGTGGCTGCCGCCAGCCTGTCTTCGGGCATGGTCAAGAAGGCTGAGGCCGCCGGCCCAGCCGCCGGCGCTATCAAGCAGATCAAATCGGTCTGCACACACTGCTCTGTCGGTTGCACGGTGATCGCCGAGGTGCAGAACGGCGTTTGGACCGGGCAAGAGCCCGGCTGGGACAGCCCGTTCAATCTTGGGGCCCATTGTGCCAAGGGCGCGTCGGTGCGCGAGCATGCGCACGGCGAACGCCGCCTGAAGCACCCGACCAAACTGGTCGGCGGCAAGTGGACAAAGGTTTCCTGGGACCAGGCGATCAACGAAATCGGCGACAAGATGCTTGAGATTCGCAAGCAGTCGGGTCCCGATTCGGTCTACTGGCTGGGCTCAGCCAAGTACAGCAACGAGCAAGCCTACCTGTTCCGCAAATTCTACGCCTTCTGGGGCTCCAACAACGGTGACCACCAGGCGCGGATCTGCCACTCCACCACGGTCGCGGGTGTTGCCAACACCTGGGGCTATGGCGCGATGACCAACAGCTACAACGACATCCACAACTCGCGCGCCATCTTCGAGATCGGCGGCAACCCGGCGGAGGCGCACCCGGTGGCCTTGCAGCACATGCTCAAGGCAAAGGAGCAGAACAACGCTCCCTTCATCGTTTGCGATCCGCGCTTCACCCGGACGGCGGCCCATGCCGACGAATACGTCCGGTTGCGGCCGGGCACCGACGTTGCGCTGGTCTGGGGCATTCTCTGGCACGTGTTCGAGAACGGCTGGGAGGATAAGGAATTTATCCGCTCGCGGGTCTGGGGCATGGACCAGATCAGAGCCGAGGTCGCCAGGTGGACGCCGGCGGAAACCGAGCGGGTGACCGGTGTGCCGGGTTCCCAGCTCAAGCGCGTTGCCCGTACGCTGGCCAACAACCGGCCCTTCACCATCATCTGGTGCATGGGCGGCACCCAGCATACCAACGGCAACAACAATACCCGCGCCTATTGCGCGCTCGGTCTGGCCCTCGGCGTGATCGGCACCGCGGGCGGCGGCGCCAACATCTACCGTGGCCATGACAACGTGCAGGGCGCGACGGACATGTGCGTCCTGTCGCATAGCCTGCCGGGCTACTACGGCCTCAAGACCGGCTCGTGGAAGCACTGGGCCCGGGTCTGGGATGTCGACTACGACTACCTGCTCGGCCGCTTCGCCAACAAGGAGCTGATGGAGAGCAAGGGCATCCCGGTGTCGCGCTGGATCGACGGCGTCCTCGAATCGAAGGACAACATCGATCAACCCGATAACCTCAAGGCCATGGTTTTCTGGGGCCACGCGCCGAACTCGCAGACGCGCGGTCTGGAAATGAAAAAGGCCATGGAGAAGCTCGATCTTCTGGTCGTGATCGATCCCTATCCGACCGCGACCGCGATCATGCATGATCGCAAGGACGGGGTTTATCTCCTGCCGGCGGCGACTCAGTTCGAGACCTATGGCTCGGTGACGGCGTCGAACCGCTCGCTACAGTGGCGCGAGAAGGTCTTCGAGCCGCTGTTCGAGTCCAAGACCGACCAGGAGATCATGTATCTCTTGGCCAAGAAGCTCGAATTCTCGGACGAGATGTTCAAACACATCAAGGTCGAGGGAACCGAGCCCCTGGTCGAGGACATCACCCGGGAGTTCAACCGGGGAACCTGGACGATCGGTTATACCGGCCAGTCGCCCGAGCGCCTGCGTGCCCATATGGCCAACCAGTCGACCTTCGACAAGACCACACTGCAAGCGGTCGGCGGTCCGGTCGACGGCGAGTACTACGGTCTGCCCTGGCCCTGCTGGGGTACGGCGGAGATGGGTCATCCGGGGACGCCGATCCTCTACGACACCTCGAAACCGGTGGCCGAAGGTGGTCTCTGTTTCCGGGCACGCTTCGGCGTCGAGCGGGACGGCGACAACCTGCTGGCCGAAGGCAGTTATCCGGTCGGTTCCGAGATCACGGACGGCTATCCGGAATTCACGATGGCCATGCTCAAGAAGCTCGGTTGGGACAAGGACCTGACCGAGGCGGAACGGGCGGCCATCGAGAAGGTCGCCGGGGACAACACCAACTGGAAGACCGACCTTTCGGGCGGCATCCAGCGGGTGGCGATCAAGCACGGTTGTGCGCCCTTCGGCAACGCCAAGGCGCGGACCGTGGTGTGGAACTTCCCGGATCCGATTCCGCTGCACCGCGAGCCGCTCTATACCTCGCGGCGTGATCTGGTGGAGGACTACCCGACCTATGCCGACAAGCAGGCCTATCGCCTGCCGACCCTCTACGCCTCGATCCAGAAGAATGATTTCTCGAAGGACTATCCGATCATTCTGACCTCGGGGCGGCTCGTGGAATACGAGGGCGGCGGCGACGAGTCCCGGTCCAACCCATGGCTGGCCGAGCTCCAGCAGGATATGTTCGCGGAGATCCATCCCTTCGATGCCAACTCGAACGGCATCAAGGACGGACAGATGATTTGGCTGCATACGCCTGAGGGGGCCAAGGTCAAGGTCATGGCCATGGTGACCGAGCGTGTCGGGCGCGGCGTGGCCTTCATGCCGTTCCACTTCGCGGGTCACTGGCAGGGCGAAGACCGCCGGTCGAAGTACCCATCCGGAGCTGATCCCTATGTCTTGGGTGAAGCCGCCAACACGGCCATGACCTATGGCTACGATTCGGTGACTCAGATGCAAGAATCGAAATGCAGTCTGTGCCGAATCGAGCCCGCGTAAGGAGGACCTGAGCTATGGCACGTATGAAGTTTCTTTGCGATGCCGAGCGTTGCATCGAGTGCAACGCCTGCGTCACCGCGTGCAAGAACGAGCACGAGGTCCCCTGGGGCGTGAACCGTCGGCGGGTCGTCACGATAAATGACGGCAAACCCGGGGAGCGTTCGATCTCGGTCGCTTGCATGCACTGCTCCGATGCGCCTTGTATGGCGGTCTGCCCGGTCGACTGTTTCTACCAGACCGAGGAAGGGGTGGTGCTCCACTCCAAGGACCTCTGCATCGGGTGCGGCTACTGCTTCTACGCCTGTCCCTTTGGCGCACCGCAGTATCCGCAAGCCGGCAATTTCGGCAGCCGCGGCAAGATGGACAAGTGCACCTTCTGTGCCGGTGGACCGGAGGAGGATCATTCCGCCGCCGAGTTCCAGAAGTACGGACGCAACCGTCTGGCCGAAGGCAAGTTGCCGCTCTGTGCCGAGATGTGCTCGACCAAGGCGCTGCTCGGTGGTGACGGCGATGTGGTGTCCGATATCTACCGCGAACGCGTCGTGGCGCGCGGTTTCGGATCGGGCGCCTGGGGTTGGGGCACGGCTTACCAACAGAAGTCGGGCTCCTGACTCTTTGCCCGATCTGCGGGCAGGCGCAAAAATTTGGGGGCGGCCGCTTGTGCCGCCCCCGCTTTGCCTGGCCGGCCAATAGAGTTTGACGTTCAAACAGCGATTGATTGGGATGCGACGAATCGCCCAAGTCGGTAACCGATCTTAACCATGGGACGGTAGGTCGTGCGTCTTGCGGCCCATGGGCCCGCTAGCGCAGGCCGGAGCGGAGACCAGATTGTCATGCAGAGTGGTATTTCGGATCTAAAGGTTGTGGCCTTCATGGTCATGGGGCTGGCGCTCGCCGCGTGCGACCAGGACGAACAGGGCCGGGTCCTGACCTACGAAAAAGGCACCTACCTCGGCCAGCCGGACACGCAGTTGAGCGACGAGCAGGTCAACGAATTGCGTCAGCGTGCGGCACAGCAGGCTGGCAACTGAACAGGCGCACTCGATGAGGCCGGGAAAGACGAGGCATATGAAACATTTAGCTGGGAGAGGCAGCATGCGGGACGCCATCACGGTGGATTGGAAGCGACTTTGCTCCGCTTGCGGTGCTGCGGCTCTGGTGATCGGGCTGGCGGTCGGTTTTCTGCTTGCCGCGGGCGCGGCGCAGGACGCTTTCGCACAGACCAACCAGCGGGCGGTCGACGAGCCCTCGCCGGTCGGCGGCAACGTGCCGGGCGGCTCCCTGGGGGTCACCAGCGACACCGACATCTGGCGCGCGGTGCGCGGCGGCATCCAGGGCACGGTCTCGATCCCGGACAAGCAGGCCGGTCAGATGATCCAGTCCGAGGGCGACAACTGGCGCGCCCGGCGTAACGGACCTTTGACCATGGGCGGCATTTACGGCCTCTTCGGCATCGTCGTCGCGCTCGCCCTGTTTTTCGTCGCGCGCGGCCGTATCAAGATCGAAGCGGGACCGAGCGGCAGAACCATCGAGCGATTCAACGACATCGAGCGCTTTGCCCACTGGCTGACCGCGGTCTGCTTCATCGTTCTGGCACTGACCGGCCTCAACCTGCTTTATGGCAGGCACGTCCTGCTGCCGATCTTGGGCCCGACGGTCTTTGCCACGATCACTATGGGTGGCAAGTATGCGCACAACTACCTCGCTTTCGGGTTCATGGCGGGCATCGTGATGATGGTCGTGTTGTGGGTGCGCCACAATATCCCCGACAAGTACGACATGCAGTGGCTCGCCAAGGGTGGCGGCCTTTTCACCAAGGGCTCGCACCCGCCGTCCCGGAAGTTCAACGCCGGTCAGAAGATCATTTTCTGGCTCGTGGTTCTGGGCGGCCTGTCGCTCAGCCTTTCGGGCCTGTCGCTCATGTTCCCCTTTTCCATGCCCCTGTTCGACGCGACCTACTCGCTGTTCGGCTTGGGCCCGGTGACGCCGATGGAGGAGATGCAGCTTTCGCAGCTTTGGCACACCATTGTCGCGCTGGTTCTGATCGTGGTCATCGTCGCCCACATCTACATCGGCTCGCTCGGCATGGAGGGCGCCTTCGACGCCATGGGCACCGGCCAGGTCGACGAGAACTGGGCGCGCGAACACCACAACATCTGGGTGGCCGAAGTCAAGGGCGAGTCGCCGCCGGTCGACCACGGCCCGCCGACGGCCCAGCCGGCCGAGTGAGCCGCTGGAAGCGGCACCCAACCTTGATTTCGCGGAGCTGTTGTGATGAAAAGCTCGATCCGACGACGCGTTGCGGCCATGGCCGTTGGCCTCGCCATAGCCGGCCTTTCGACACCAGCGCTGTCGGCGGTAAGCCAGAGCGAAGCGGCGAGGATGGTCACGCAGACCTTCGATGTCGAGGTGCTGCGGGTCCGGTCCGGCCAGGTCGGCGACCGAGCCGTATGGCTCATCACGGTCATGAACCCGGGCGGTGACTTCAATGCGGCCTTTCAGGTCAACACCCTGGCGGTAGACAAAGGCAGCGGCGAATTGGTGCCGGCCTTCCGTCACCGTTCGAGCGGCTACGATCTGCCGGCCGCCGGGCCCGGCAGCGAGCGGCGCGATGGCGGCTAGGCGATCGGCCTTCCAACCTCCGCCGCAGAGGACATGCGATCCGGTATGCCGCGGCTGATCGTACACCGGATAGCCGGCCTCGCCCTCGGCGGCCTATTGGCGGCTGCCGGGCCGGCCGCCGCCGAGCTTGCGGGCCACGGCGGCTTCGTCAAGGGCGTGGCGGTTTCGCCCGACGGGCGTCAGGCCATGACCGCCAGCTTCGACTACTCGCTGATCCTTTGGGATCTCATCGGGCAAAGCCGAATTCGCGACTTCATCGAACATGAGGGCGCGGTCAACGCCGTGGCCTTCCTGCCCGGCGGCAAGCGGGCGATTTCCGGCAGCGACGACGGCACGCTTTGCCTGTGGGAGGTGGCCAGTAGCGCGATACTGCATCGATTCGAAGGCCATCGCGGCAAGGTGGCGGCGGTCGCGGTCTCGCCCGATGGCCGGCTGGCCGCCTCGGCTGGCTGGGACCGGACCGTGCGCTTGTGGGATCTCGAGCGCCGCGAGGCGCGGGCCGTGCTCGAAGGCCACTCGAACAACGTCAACGCGGTCGCCTTTTCGCCCGACGGCAAGACGCTCCTGAGCGGCGGTTACGACGCGACCCTGAAGCTGTGGCGGGTTGCCGACGGCACCCTGATCGAGACCTTGAACGGTCATGAGTTCGGTATCAACGCCGTCGCCTTCACCCCGGACGGACGGCGCGCGGTGTCGGTCAGCGTCGACGAGACGCTGCACATCTGGGACCTGGCGGCCGGGCAGGCGCCGAAGGCGCTGTTCGGCCACGAGGGGCCGGTGTTCGGTGTCGCGGTCTCGCCCGACGGCCGCCTGGCCGCCTCAGGCGGCCTCGATCGCGCGGTGATGCTCTGGAACCTGGAGAATGGTACCTTCGTGAGGGCCCTCTACGGCCACCAACAGCCGATCTGGTCGCTGGTTTTCACACCGGACGGCAAGCGCCTGCTGTCCGCCGGGTCGGACGAGGTGGTGCGTATCTGGGACGTCCAAACGGGCGAAGAAATCGGCAAGCAGGGCGCGCGCCGCATCGTCACGCCGGTGGTGGTGGCCAACGGCTTCGACGGTCCCGGTGCCCAGCTGTTCGCCAAGTGCATCGTCTGCCATACCGTGACTCCAGACGGCGGAAACAAGGCCGGGCCGACGCTCTATGGCCTGTTCGGCCGGCGCGCCGGTAGCGTTGCCGGCTACAAGTATTCCGAAGGCCTGAAGCACAGCAACCTGGTTTGGAATGAAGAGACCATCGACGCCCTGTTCCGGGAGGGGCCGGCGCTCTATACGCCGGGTTCGAAGATGCCGCTGCAGCGGATGCCCAACGCTCGGGACCGGGCCGAACTGATCGCTTATCTGAAACGGATCACGGCGCCAGCGGAATAGCGCGTGCGCCCGTGGTCTCCGATTGTCTTGGAGGGACGCAGGTCAATGAAAGCCTTCATCGCAAGCTGTGCCGCCGCCGTCATACTTGCCGTGGTCGCGGCGGTCGTCTTGAACATGCTTGGCTACGGCTCGGCCGAGGTCTATTCCACCGCCAACGTCCGGCTGTGAGCCGGCGCCGAGACATCCGCGGCCCCAAACACGCGCACTGGCTCCCGAGTCGGCCCGGCCATTCTATTCAGCCGCGGCCCGCGCCGGGGTGACCCGCGCGGCGCAGAACTTGAACTCGGGGATCTTGCCGATCGGGTCCAATTGCGGATTGGTCAGGACGTTGGCCGCGGCCTCGGCGAAGCAGAAGGGTATGAAGACCATGCCCTCCGGCACGTCGCGGTCCTGACGGGCCTTCAGCTGGATGGTGCCGCGCCGAGTCTCGACCGTGATCGCTGCGCCGGGACTGAGATTCATGCGGGCCAGATCCTTCGGTGACATGCAAGCGATCGCCTCGGGTTCAAGCGTGTCCAGCCGGTCGGCGCGCCGCGTCATAGCGCCGGTATGCCAATGCTCGAGCAGGCGGCCGGTGGACAGCACCAAAGGATAGTCCTCGTCGGGCAACTCGTCGGGCGGCGTGAGGTCGGCCGGAACGATGCGGCCGCGCCCGCTGGCGGTCGGAAAGCCATCGCCGAACATGATCTCGTTGCCCGGACGGTCGGGTGCGTCGCAGGGATAGGTCACCGCGTCTTCAGCCTCGAGCCTTTCCCAGGTGATGTTGGCCAGCGACGGCATGACCTGCGCCATCTCGGCGAAGACGTCCTTGGGATGGGTGTAGGTCCAATCCAGTCCCATCCTCTGGGCGATCTCCTGGATCAGCTCCCAGTCCTGACAGGCCTGGCCCGGCGGCGGCACCACCGGGCGGGCCAGTTGGACCTCGCGGTTGGTGTTGGTGAAGCTGCCTATCTTCTCGGCGTGGGCCGAGGCCGGCAGTATTACGTCCGCATGCCAGGCGGTCTCGGTCAGGAAGATATCCTGCACCACCAGGTGCTCTAGCTTGGCCAGCGCCGCGCGGGCGTGGTTCTGGTCCGGGTCGGACATGGCCGGGTTCTCGCCCATGATGTACATACCCTTGATCTCGCCGGCGATGATGGCATCGATGATCTCGACCACCGTGAGGCCCTTTTGGGGATCCAGCTCGCGGCCCCAGAGTTCTTCGAACTCGCCGCGGATCACGGGGTCTTCGACCGAGCGGTAGTCCGGGAAAACCATGGGAATCAGGCCGGCGTCGGACGCGCCCTGCACGTTGTTCTGGCCGCGCAACGGATGCAGACCGGTGCCGGGCCGCCCGACCTGGCCGGTGATCAGCGCGAGCGCGATCAGGCAGCGGGCGTTGTCTGTGCCGTGGACGTGCTGGCTGATGCCCATGCCCCAAAAGATGATCGAGGCCTCCGATGTCGCATAGAGGCGCGCCACTTCGCGCAGCTTGGCCGCCGGTATGCCGCAAACTTCGGCCATCGCCTCGGGCGAGTAGCCCTTGATCCGGGCCTTGAGCTCGTCGAAGCCGTCGGTCTGCGCCTGGACGTACTGCCGGTCGTAGAGCTCTTCCTCGATGATGGTGTAGATCAGCGCGTTCAAGAGCGCCACGTCCTGGCCCGCCTTGAACTGCAGGCGATGGGTCGCGTAGCGCGACAGCCCCTGGCCGCGCGGATCGATGACCACCAGCTTGACCCCGCGCTTGGCCGCGTTCTTCAGAAAGGTCGCGGCGACCGGATGGTTCTGCGCCGGGCGCGCGCCAATCACGATGATGCATTCGGCGTCCTTGGCCGCCATGAAGGGCGCGGTGACGGCGCCAGAGCCGATGCCCTCCATCAAGGCCGCCACCGAAGAGGCGTGGCAGAGCCGCGTGCAGTGGTCGACATTGTTGGTGCCAAAGCCTTGGCGCACCAGCTTCTGAAACAGATAAGCCTCCTCGTTCGAGCCCTTGGCCGAGCCGAAGCCCGCCAGGGCCTGGCTGCCGTCGCGCTCGAGAATCTTGGTGAGACCACCGGCCGCCGCTTCCAGCGCCTCGTCCCAGGTCGCCTCCCGGAAATGGCTCAGCGGATTGGCCGCGTCGATCTCCAGCGCCGCGTCCTTGGGCGCGTCGGCCCGTCGGATCAGGGGAACGGTCAGGCGTTGCGGATGGCTGATGTAGTCGAAGCCGAAGCGGCCCTTGACGCAAAGCCGGTTCCTGTTGGCCGGTCCGTCGCGGCCGTCGACATAGAGGATCTTGTCGTCCTTGACGTGCACCTTGGTCTGGCAGCCGACACCGCAATAGGGGCAGAGCGTGTCGACGCTGCGATCCTCGAACTCGGTCCTGACGCCACGCTCGTCGAGCAAGTTGGCTTCCATCAGGGCCCCGGTCGGGCAGGCCTGCACGCACTCGCCACAGGCCACGCAGGTGCTCGCGCCCATCGAGCTATCCATGTCGAACACGACCTTCGCACCATACCCCCGGTAAGCCATACCGATGACGTCGTTGACCTGGACTTCGCGGCAGGCGCGCACGCAAAGGGTACAGTTGATGCAGGCGTCCAAATTGACCGCGATCGCAGCGTGGCTATTGTCCGGCGCGTGCTTCTCGCGGGCCGGGAAGCGGCTGGCCGCGATGCCGACTTTGTCGGTCCAAGCCCAGAACTTGGATTCCGGGTCGTGGGCAACGGAACGCGCCGGCTGATCGGCGACCAGAAGCTCGAAGACCATCTCGCGCGCCTTCTTGGCCCGCTCCGAGACGGTGTTGACCTTCATGCCCGGCGTCGGCTGGCGGATGCAGGAGGCCGCCAGGAACCGCTCACCCTCGACCTCGACCATGCAGGTCCGGCAGTTGCCGTCGGCCCGGTAGTCCGGCTCCGGCTGCCAGCAGAGGTGCGGGATCTCGATGCCCTCGCGTTCGGCGACCTGCCAGATCGTCTCGCCCGGCGCGGCCTCGACGGTCCGCCCGTTCAGCTCGAAGGCAATAGGTTCGCTCATGCCAGGTCCTCCGGAAAATACTTCAGCACGGACTGCAGGGGGTTGGGCGCGGCCTGGCCGAGACCGCAGATCGAGGCCTCGCGCATGACCTCGGACAGCTCGGCCAGCAATTTCTGGTCCCAAACCTCTTGGCTCATCAGCTTGACCGCCTTCTCCGTGCCCACGCGGCAGGGCGTACACTGACCGCAGCTCTCGTCCTCGAAGAAGCGCATGAGGTTGAGCGCCACGGCTTTCATGTCGTCTTGATCGGACAGCACGACAACCGCGTGCGAACCGACGAAGCTGCCGAGGTGCTCCAGCTTGCCGAATTCCAGCGGCAGGTCGCCCATGGCCGCGGGCAGGATACCGCCCGAGGCGCCGCCCGGCAGATAGCCCTTGAAGCTGTGGCCCGGCTCCATGCCGCCGCAGTGTTCTTCGATCAGCTCGGTCACCGTGATACCGGCCGGCGCCAGCTTGACGCCCGGTTCCTTGACCCGGCCGGAGACCGAATAGCTGCGCAGGCCCTTGCCGCCGTGTCGGCCCTGGTTCGAGAACCACACGGCGCCCTTCTCGACGATATCGCGCACCCAGAAGAGCGTTTCCACGTTGTTTACCAAGGTCGGACGATCGAACAACCCGACCTGGGCGACATAAGGCGGGCGGTGTCGGGGCAGGCCGCGCTTGCCCTCGATCGACTCGATCATCGCCGACTCCTCGCCGCAGATATAGGCGCCGGCGCCGCGCCGCAGATAGACGAAAACGTCCTTGGTAAGACCGGCCGTCTTGATTGCCTCCAGTTCCTTCAGGAGCACCTCATGCAGGCCCGGGTATTCGTCGCGCAGGTAGATGTAAATCGCCTCGGCTTCCACGGCCCAGGCGCCGATCAGCGTACCTTCGAGGAAACGATGGGGGGCCTGCTCCAGGTAGAAACGGTCCTTGAAAGTGCCCGGCTCGCCCTCGTCGGCGTTGACCGCCATCAAACGCGGCGCCGCTTCGGCGCGGACCAGCGACCACTTGCGTCCGGTCGGGAAGCCGGCGCCGCCCAGCCCGCGCAGGCCGGCGTCGCTCAGGATCCCGATCACCTCTTCGGCCGAGCGCTTGCCGGCCTGGCAGTCGCGCAGAAGCTGGTAGCCGCCTGCGGCCGCATAGGCCTCGTAGTTCTCGTAGGCTGGGATCACAGGACTGTGATCGCCGCCCGTGACGGTTTGCTCGACGGTCTCGGTCGTGGCTTGTTCGACATGGCGGTGGCCGACCTCGCAGACCGGAGCCTTGTCGCAACGGCCCATGCAAGGCGCGCGAACCACTCGAACGCCGCTTCCCAGCCGGTCGGGCAGGTTGGCCAAAAGGTCCTGTGCGCCGCGCAGCTCGCAGCTCAGGGAATCGCAGACCCGGACCGTCACCGGCGGCGGCGCCGTCTCTCCGTCCAGCACCACGTCGAAGTGGGCATAGAAGGACGCGACCTCGAAGACCTCGGCCATCGGCAGTCGCATCTCGTCGGCCAGCGCCTGCAGGTGGCCCGCCGGCAGGCAACCCTCGGCATCCTGGATCAAGTGCAGGTATTCGATCAGTAAATCGCGCTGCCGCGGCCGGTCGCCGAGCAAGGCGCGGACCGCCGACAAGGCCTCGGATCCAAGCTGGCGACCCTTGGGATAATCGGCTCCCCTACGCCGTCCGGAGCCTGGATGAATGCGGCGTGCCCGGCCGTTTTCCTTGGTCTTCAGTTCAGACATGACCTGCTTCTTCCCGCCCCTGCCAGTTCACAGTTTACCCTACGCAGTCGGCGCTCGGACCGCCGCGGAGTGGAGTTCGATATTTTCGTCGGTCTCAGCCGCCGTCTTCTTTGAGCACCTCTAGCGCGACACGGGCACCGTTGATCAGTACCTTTCCTGCATGCTGGAAGTTCACCGTTATACGCTCTCCCACAGCCGATTGCACCTGGCCTATGCCCCAGTCGGGTTCATCGGGGTGGCGTACCAGCATGCCAGGCGCCAAATCTTGTGCCATAAGAAGATCCTTAATACGACGTTGAATAATTGTATAAGAGAATCCGCGGCCGGGGCCAAATGAAAGAGCGACGGGCACAGGCCGGGAAACGACAATCAAAGTACATGGTCGGGGCCAGGCGGCTGGGAGAAGATTGAGAGATGGACGGTAATGCCATGGATTTGATGATCGATTTGCGGGTGGCCGAGCTTCTTACATCACGCCTGTGTCATGACTTGGTCGGGCCGGTCGGTGCCGTGAGCAACGGCATCGAACTCATGGAGGACGAGGGCTTCGGCATGGCCGATGACGCGCTTGTCTTAGCCGCCAACAGCGCAGGACAGGCCTCCAGCCTGCTGCAGTTCTACCGCCTGGCCTACGGCATGGCCGGTATACGCCAGGGCAACGACCTAGGTCCAATTCGGGAGTTGGCCGAAGGCTTCTTGGGGCACTCCAAGTCGCAGCTCGACTGGCCGTCCGGTCCGGCGCTCGGCGATCTGCCGGAAGGCGCGGGCAAGCTCCTGCTCAACATGATCGCCCTGGCCGTCGAGGCGCTGCCCAGGGGCGGCACGGTGGGCGTCTCCCTGGTCCAGGGCGCGGGCGGTACCGAACTAGAGGTCAAGGCAGTCGGTGCCGACGCCGGCCTGCGCGACGACGCCAAGGCCGGGGTGATGCCGGACGTGACGGTGGCGGAACTCACTCCGCGCAACGTTCATGGCTACTTCACCCGCTTGCTGGCACGGCGCATCGGCGGCGAGCTCGAGATCGAGGAGACCGGCCCCGGCGCCGTCAAATTCCTGGTCGTCGCTTCGGCCTGAGGCTGCCGGGCCGCTTCTGCCAATCGAGCCTCCGGCCGGTTGGAAAAGCCGTTTCTAGGCGCCTTTTCAATGGGCCTGCGGGGCGCCTGCCCGGATGCTTTTGGCGGCGCCCAATTTCCTGTTGCCTTTACCGCTCAGACACGGCATCTTGGCGCTGAATGAGAATGCGAATGACTTGCATTCTTACTAATGTTCAAAGATCCAGCCGTAGTGGGGACCAGCAAATGAACATTGGACGGGCATCTCTTCGGATCGGGCTTGCAGCGGCCGGCTTGTTGTCGGCGATCGCCGGTCTGGCCGCGGCCGAGGAAGTGAATCTCTATTCTTCGCGCCATTATCAGACCGATGAAGCGCTCTACGACACCTTTACCAAACGCACCGGGATCAAGATCAACCGGATCGAGGGCAAGGAAGATGCCTTGATCGAGCGGATCAAGAGCGAGGGCGCCAACAGCCCGGCCGACATCCTGATTACGGTGGATGCCGGACGTCTGTGGCGTGCTGACCAGGCCGGCCTGTTCCAGGCGGTGCGCTCGAAGCTGCTCGAAGATCGGGTGCCGGCCGAGCTGAGGCACCCGGACGGTCACTGGTTCGGCTTCTCGAGCCGGGCCCGCTTGATCTTCACGAACAAGGACGCGGTCAAGCCGGGCGAGATCACCCGCTATGAAGACCTGACCGATCCCAAGTGGCGTGGCCAGATCTGTATCCGCTCCAGTTCCAACATCTACAACCAGTCGCTCTTGGGCTCGATCATCGCGGCGCACGGCGCGAGCGGCGCCGAGGACTGGGCCAAAGGTGTTGTGGCAAACTTCGCCCGCGACCCAAAAGGCGGCGATACCGATCAGCTTCGCAGTGTGGCGGCGGGCGAATGCGACGTCGGCGTGGCGAACTCCTACTACTACGTGCGACTGCTGACTTCGAAAAAGCCAGAGGACCGCGAGGCCGCAAGCAAGATCGCGGTGATCTTCCCCAACCAGGCGGACCGTGGCACGCATATCAACATCTCCGGCGCCGGGTTGCTGAAAAACGCGCCCAATCGCAAGGCAGCGATAAAATTCCTGGAATATCTGGCAAGCGACGAGGCGCAGCACTATTTCGCCGACGGCAACAACGAATATCCGGTGGTCGAGGGTGTGGCGCCGACCTCGGCCCTCCAGGGACTCGGAACCTTCAAAGCCGATACCCTGAACGTCGCCGTCTACGGCGAGAGCCAGCCGGCAGCTCAGAGGATCTTTGACCGAGTCGGTTGGAAGTAAACTTCCCCTGTTGGTCGCGGTGGGGAACGCGCGGTCAAGCATGACGGTCGCGCGTCTTCTCGCCGGGCCTCGAGCGGGCGATGGCACGGCTGAGGATCAGAAGCGGTAGGATGCCGACGGCGACGATGGCCAGCGAGGCGGTCGAGGCCTCGGTCAGGCGCTCGTCGGACGCCAGGTTGTAGGCCTGGACCGCCAGGGTGTCGAAGTTGAAAGGCCGCATCACCAGGGTCGCCGGCAGCTCCTTCATCACGTCGACGAAAACCACCAACCCGGCGGTCAGCAGGCTGCCCCACATGAGCGGGGCGTGGACCTGAATAAGCGTATCGCCGGGCCCCTTGCCGAGGCTGCGCGCCGCATCGTCCATGGTCGGGCGGATCTTGCTCAGGCTGGCCTCCACCGTGTTGAGCGAGACGGCCAGGAAACGCACAAGATAGGCAAAGACCAGCGCCGCGATCGATCCTGTGAGGATCAAGCCGCTGGAAACCCCGAAATTGGCCCGCAGCCAGGCGTCGAGCGAGTTGTCGAGCCGCGCGAAGGGAATCAGCACGCCGACCGCGATCACCGTTCCCGGTACCGCATAGCCCATGCTGGCGACCCGATTGGCCAGCATGGCCCAGTGGTTCGGATGCAGGCGTAGACCGTAGGCCATGATCACCGCCAGTGCGACCGCCAGTACCGCGGTAACGCTGGCCAGGGTGAAGGAGTTCGCCGCCAGATGAAGGAACCGCGCGCCGAACTGCGCGTCGCCGGCTTCGATCGACATCTTAAGCAGGATGGCGGCCGGCAGCAGAAAGCCGAAGGCCAGCGGTACGGCACAGGCCAGTGTCGCCGACACCGCCTTCCAGCCGCGGAGCCGGTAACCCGGCAGGCGCTGGTAGCGGCTCGAGGTATGGTGATAGCGGGCGCGCCCCCGGCTCCAGCGCTCGAGCATCAACACCACAAGCACGAAACCCAGCAGCGCCGAGGCCAGTTGCGCGGCCGCGATCCGGTCGCCCAGCGAGATCCAGGCGCGCACGATGCCGGTCGTGAAGGTCGGTACGCCGAAGAACGAGACCGTGCCGTAGTCGGCCAATGTCTCCATCAAGGCTAGCGCAGTGCCGGCGGCTATCGCCGGCCGCGCCAGCGGCAGGGCGACCCGGAAAAAGCTGCGCCAGGGACCGCAGCCCAGGGTCCGGCTGACCTCCAGGGCGCAGACCGACTGCTCTAGGAACGCCGCTCGTGACAGCAGATAGACATAGGGATAGAGCACGAAAATCAGCATGGCGACCGCGCCGCCGACCGAACGTATTTCCGGGAACCAGTAGTCGCGTGCCGACCAGCCGGTCACGTCGCGCAACAGGCCTTGCACCGGTCCGGTGAACTGGAGGAAATCGGTATAGGTGTAGGCCATGACATAGGCCGGCACGGCGAGCGGAAGTATCAACGCCCACTCGAACGCCTTGCGCCCTGGAAAGCGGCACATGGTGACCAGCCAGGCACAACCCGCCCCGATCACCGGCACGCCCAATCCGACGCCGAGCGCCAACACCAGGGTGTTGGCCAGGTAACCCGGCAAAACGGTCCCGGCAAGGTGCTGCCAGGTACCGGTGCTCGGCATCGCGAGGTGGACCAGCACGCTCACCACAGGCACCGAGAAAAGAGCCGCAATCGCCACCGCCGCCCAGGTCAACCAACCCGCCCGGCGCCCATGGCCAAAGGCCCCGGCACCCGGGCCGGCGGCTCCGGTCGGTATCGGTGCGATCGGGTCCGGGTCGTGGAGCGCCTGGCTCATTCTTGTTCGGCCTCGCTGACGATAGGCATTCCGTGGCGGGTGGCGGTGCCCGGCATAGCCGACCCAGTGCCCAATGTCCCGCGAAAAGAGCTGTAGTGAAAATGCGAGGCAATCGCAATAAAAGTCTGAATGATACCGGCGCCGAGACCTCGGCAACGACGACTCACGCCGAGGCGCAATGTAGTAAAAAGATAGTAGTAACTTGTTCTTAAGCTGTTTTTGCGAGTGTCGATGAGGCCTTAGGGTTTTGGTTAACCGATACTCGGTCGCCCGCATATGCCCATGCCGTGTAAGGCGTGTGGAACAGCTCTGATGGATGATTTGCTCAACGAATTTCTGACCGAAACAAACGAAAGCCTTTCGGTTCTCGACCTTGAGCTGGTCAAACTGGAGCAGAACCCGAACGATCCCGACCTGCTCGGCAATATCTTCCGCCTGTTGCACACGATCAAGGGGACTTGTGGGTTTCTTCGCCTGCCGCGGCTCGAGATGGTGGCCCACGCCGGCGAGAACGTGTTGGTCAAGGTGCGGGATGGCCAACTCGAGGTAACCACCGAGGTGGTTTCGCTAATCCTCGAGTGCCTGGATCAAATCCGCTCCATCTTGGCCGCCCTCGAGCAATCCGGCGGGGAACCGCCGGGCCACGACGGTCGCCTGGTCGGCCGGCTTAACGACCTTTCCGTAGGGTGCGCCGAACAGGCCGGGTGGACGGACTCCGATGCCGGTCCGGTCGCTGGTCTTGGGCTGCCTGCGGAATCGGCCGCCACCGCGCTCCCAACAGTTGACGATGTGGCTCTTTCCAAGGAGCCGGGCGTCACCAGCCAATCGGTGCGCGTGCGGGTCGACCTGTTGGACCACCTGATGACCCTGGTTTCCGAACTGGTTCTGACGCGGAACCAATGCCTCCAGCACCTGCGGGCCCAATCGGAAAGCGACCTCCATGCCCCCTTGCAGCGGCTCGACCGGATTGTCTCGGAACTGCAGGAAGGCGTCATGAAGACGCGGATGCAGCCAATCAGCAACGCCTGGGTCAAGGTACCGCGGCTGGTCCGCGATCTGGCCCAGGATCTCGGCAAAAAAATCGATCTTGTTATGACCGGCGCGGATACGGAACTCGATCGTCAGGTGCTCGAACTAATCACCGATCCGCTGACTCACATGGTGCGCAATTCGGCCGATCACGGCCTTGAATTGCCGGAGGAACGGCGTGCGGCCGGCAAACCGGAGACCGGCACCATCCGGCTCAACGCCTGCCATGAAGGTGGCCAGATCCTGATAGAAGTGGCCGACGACGGCCGCGGCCTGAGCGTCGAAAGGATCAAGCGGAAAGCTGTCGAGCAAGGCCTCGCCACGCCCGCGGAACTTTCGGCTCTGAGCGAGAGACAGGTCATGCAGTACATCTTCGAGCCAGGCTTTTCGACCGCCGATGTGATCACATCGGTGTCGGGCCGCGGTGTCGGAATGGATGTGGTCAAGACCAACATTGAAAAGATCGGCGGCACGATCGAGTTGTCATCTTCCAAGGCCGAAGGCACCAAGATCGTGATGAAGATTCCGCTGACGCTATCGATCATCCCGGCCCTGGTGGTGGCGTGCCGCACCGAGCGCTTCGCGCTGCCCCAGCTCTCGGTGCTCGAGCTCGTGCGTTTGCCGGCAAACCCGGAACAGGTGATCGAACGGATCGACGGCCGGATGATGTTGCGGTTGCGCGACCGGCCGGTAGCGCTGGTCGATCTGCGCGAATTGCTGGGCGCGGATCCGCCGAGAGAAGAAGCGCCCGCTTCGGACGGCACGCCGGCGTCTGGCCGAACGGCGATCATCTCCCAGGTCGGTGGCGGCCGCGTCGGCATCATCGTCGACCAGGTTTTCGATACCCAGGAGATCGTGGTCAAGCCGGTGCCGTCGATCCTGAGCGACATCAAGCTGTTTTCGGGCAATACGATTCTAGGTGACGGTTCCATCGCCATGATCCTCGACCCGAATGGAATTGCCGTCGCGGCCGGTCATGTCGTGACTGGTGGGCGCCGAACCGATGCCGAGACGAGCGATCAGGTCGGCAGGGACGGCGAGGCACTTTCCATCCTGGTGTTTCGGAGCGGCGAAAGCGGCTTGAAGGCGGTGCCGCTTTCGCTTGTCGCGCGTCTTGAGGAGATCGACCTCGGCAAGGTCGAGCGAAACCATGACCAGTTCCTGGTGCGTTATCGGGGCCAGTCGATGCCGCTAGTGCGTATCGGCTCGTCCGGGGAACTGGGCAAGGAAGGTTATCAGCCGGTCGTTGTGTTCGCCAACGGTGGCCGGCCCCTGGGCCTTGTGGTCGACGAGATCGTCGACATCGTCGAGGGACATATGGCCATAGAGCTGGCCGGGAGTCGACCGGGCTGTCTGGGCAGCACCACCATTGCCGGTCAGTCCACCGATATCGTCGACGTCGGCTACTACCTGAGCCAAGCCTATGGACAATGGTTGGGAGTCGAACGCAGGACCGGCGGGGGCAGTGGGAACATGGGACGGGTTCTTCTGGTCGAAGACAGTCCGTTCTTCCGGGATTTCCTCTCGCCGCTACTGACCACGGCCGGCTATGAGGTGACGGCGGTCGAGGGCGCGACCGAGGCCCTGGAGCTCTGTGCGGCGGGCAAGAACTACGATGTGATCGTCTCTGACATCGAGCTGGCGCAGATGGACGGTTTCAAATTTGCCGAAACCGTCAAGCAGAGCACGAATTGGCGCGAGACGCCGTTGGTGGGACTGCACTCCCACGCGGACCCGTCGGATATGGCGCGCGGCCGCCCGGTCGGCTTCGATCATTACGTTGCACGGTCCGACAAGAATGCGGTGTTGCGGGCCATACAGTCGAACCTGACTCAGGTCAAAGGTGCCGCATGATGGCGGGCACCGCCTCCAGAGACGTCAAAGACGTCATCCAGAGCCATGCCATTGTCAGTTTTTGGCTGGCCGGCCAGCAGTTCGGCCTGCCGATCGGTGACGTACGGGAGGTCTTGTCCTCCCGGCCGGTAACGCGGATTCCCCTGGCGTCCGGCGCCATTCTCGGCTCGTTCAACCTGCGCGGCCGTATCGTCACGGTGGTCGACATGCGCCGCCGCCTGGGCATGCCGCCGCGGGAGTCTGGGGCCGACGGTGTTACGGTCGTGGTCGAGCGAGGGCCGGAGGTTTTCGGTCTCGCGGTCGATTGCGCGGGCGACGTACTGGCCCTGGCCGCCGAAGACCGGGAGCGCACGCCGCTGGCCGTCGACCCACGGCTTCGAGATTTTGCCAGCAACTTCTATCGCCATGCCGGCCATTCGCTGGTGCTGTTGGATATCGATCGTTTGTTGAACCATAACCACCCTAACGGGGATTGAGAGTTGACCAAATGAGCAAAATCGGAGTGCCACGATGAAATCCTGTCTGATCGTAGACGATTCGAAGGTCGTGCGGATGGTGGCACGGAAGATCTTGGAAGGCCTCAATTTCCGGACCGAGGAAGCGGAAGACGGTGAAAAGGCGCTCGACGCCTGCAGGCGCAACATGCCGGATGCGGTGCTGTTGGATTGGAATATGCCGGTCAAAAGCGGCCTTGAGTTTCTGCAGGCGCTGCGCGCCATGCCGGACATCGCCCAGCCGGTCGTGGTGTTCTGCACCACGGAAAACGATATGGCCCACATCCAGGCCGCCATCGGGGCCGGCGCCAACGAATACATCATGAAACCTTTCGACAGCGAGATCATTCAATCGAAGTTCGCGCAGGTCGGTTTGATCTGAAGCCGGATGCGAACAGAAATGCCCCAGGATGACAGCATGACTTCAGAAGCACCATTCCGCGTGTTGGTCGTGGACGACTCGGCCGTCTTGCGCGGCCAGCTTTCGGAGGCCCTGGCGTCCGATCCCGAGATTTCGGTGGTCGCCTCGGTGGCCAATGGCGAGGCGGCGCTGCGGGCGCTTGCGTTGGCGGATATCGAGGCCGTGGTCCTGGATATCGAGTTGCCGGTGATGGACGGACTGACCGCATTGCCTCTTCTGATCGAGGCTCGGCCCGAGATCCAGGTGATCATGGCCTCGACGCTGACGCAAAGGAACGTAGACAGCAGCCTGCGGGCCCTCGGATTGGGCGCAGCCGACCATGTGACGAAGCCGAGCTCCTATGAAGGCCGGACAGCCGCGGCGTTCAAACACGACGTCATGGAGAAGATCAAAGCGCTCTGTGCGGCCAAACGGGCCCAGACAATCCGCTACCCTTCCGATCTGCCGGCTGAGCCCGGGCGAGTGGCGTCCCTGGCGCCGGCCCAGAGCATTCGGTTGCGCGACGCACCGATCGCGGCGCCCGAAGCCGTTGCGATCGCCAGCTCGACCGGCGGTCCCCAGGCCCTTCTGCAGCTTTTCAGCGGCATGAGGGACTGCACCAGCCTGCCGATCCTTGTCACTCAGCACATGCCGGCCTGCTTCACGGCCCTGCTTGCGCAACATATCGGCCAGGCCGCCGCGATGCCGTGTTACGAGGCGGAAGACGGCCAGCCGGTGCAAGCCGGCACGGTCTATGTAGCGCCAGGCGGCTATCACATGGAAATTGCCTGGAATGGTGGTCAGGCCGTGATCGGACTCAACGATGATCCGCCAGAGCATTTTTGCCGGCCGGCGGCCGATCCCATGTTCAAAAGTTTGGCCCGGGTCTATGGCGCTGGGCTGCTGGCCGTCATTCTGACCGGGATGGGGGTCGACGGCCGACGGGGCGCGGCGGCCGTGACAGCGGCCGGCGGCAGCGTGATCGCCCAGGACGAGGCGTCCAGCGTTGTCTGGGGCATGCCGGGCGCGGTGGCCAGGGACGGCCTTTGCAGCGCTATCCTGCCGCTCGATGAAATCGCGCCCTACATAACCAAGCTTGCCATGAGGTCGGCGGCATGAACGTTAGCGACTTTGATATGATTGCCCGCTTGCTCAAGGAGCGTTCGGGCTTGGTTCTAAGCCGGGACAAGGCCTATCTGCTGGAAGGCCGGCTCAATCCTGTGGCGCGCCGCTACAACTTCAAGGGCTTCGACGAACTGGCCCAGGCGATTCGCTTGGCGCGCGACGAGAAGCTGTTGAGCGACGTGACCGACGCCATGACGACCAACGAGTCGTTTTTTTTCCGCGACAGGAAGCCGTTCGACCAGTTTCGTGGCATGGTGCTGCCCTACCTCATCGAAAGCCGCGCCGAAACCAAGTCCTTGCGGATCTGGAGCGCCGCCTGCTCCAACGGTCAGGAACCCTATTCGCTGGCCATGATTCTCAAGGAAAACCGGGCCCAACTCTCCGGGTGGCATATCGAGATCGTCGCGACCGATCTTTCGGAGAAGGTCCTGGAGAACGCCCGGTTGGGACGTTATTCCCAGTTCGAGGTGCAGCGCGGACTACCGATCGACCTGTTGGTCAGATATTTCAAACAGGACAACGACCGTTGGCAAATCGACGATGCGATCCGGAACATGGTCGATTTCAAGCACTTCAATCTATTGGGCCGCCCGTCCACTCTGGGCCGCTTCGACGTGGTGTTCTGCCGCAACGTGTTGATCTATTTCGATCAAGAGACCAAAGCGGTGGTTCTCAACAATATCGCCGACCTGATGCCGGACGACGGCTTCCTGTACCTGGGCGGGGCCGAGACCGTGCTAGGCGTTTCGGACCGATTCCAGCCGATTCAAGGTTACCGCGGCATCTATGGCCTGGCCCAAGACAGCGACAGCTTCATGGTCAAGGCGGCCGGCTAGCGGCTCATACCAAAGGTCGTGGTCAACGGCCTTTGGTATGAGGCAAAGGTAGCCAAAACCAAATGCTGGCACCTTGGGGCGCCAGAAACCTGCCGAATTTTGACGCTGAACGGCCGTGTCGGGCGGCCCAATTCCGCCCGGCGGTGATCAGCCGTTGGCGGCTTGCTTCTCTTCCAGATCCGGGTCGCCGGGGCGCTGCACCGGGTCGCGCAGCACATAGCCGCGGCCCCAGACGGTTTCGATATAGTTCTCGCCGCCCGTGGCCGAAGCCAGCTTCTTGCGCAGCTTGCAGACGAACACGTCGATGATCTTGAGTTCGGGCTCGTCCATACCGCCGTAGAGGTGGTTGAGGAACATTTCCTTGGTCAGGGTCGTGCCCTTGCGCAGCGACAGGAGTTCAAGGATGCCGTACTCCTTGCCGGTCAGATGCAACGGCTGCCCGGCCACCTCTACCGTACGGGTGTCCAGATTGACCGTCAGCTTGCCGGTCTGGATCACCGAGTCCGAATGGCCCTTGGAACGGCGGACGATGGCCTGGATGCGGGCGATCAGTTCCCGCTTGTCGAACGGCTTGGTCAGGTAGTCATCGGCACCGACGCCGAGTCCCTTGATCTTGTCGTCCAGTCCGGAAAGGCCTGAAAGTATGAGAATCGGTGTCTGAACCCGGGCCGCCCGCAGGCGCCGCAGCACCTCGTAACCGTCGATATCCGGCAGCATCAAATCCAGGACAATAATGTCGTAATCGTACAGTTTACCGATTTCCAGGCCGTCCTCGCCCATATCCGTCGTGTCACAGACGTAGCTCTCTGACCGCAGCATCATCTCGATGCTTTGGGCGGTCGCGGAGTCGTCCTCGACAAGAAGCACTCTCATCTTTAAACCCCCGGCTCTCAAACCGTAACGCTAATGAATCTCGTTAACCATTTTGCTGGACTGTTATTAACAAATGCTTACTCCAGGTGCCAAGAGTGAATTTATCAAGTTTTACCTATCCTTAAACCGCCAGGATCATACTTCGACCCGGCCGCGGTTGCGGCCTTATTGCCATGAAGGGCGGGTTTGCAATTGGCTATTGCGGTCGGAAACCTAATCGAACAACTCGATCAGATCCCTGAGACCCAGCAATACGGACGTGTGGCCGGTATTCTCGGCCTGCTCGTGGAGGTGGCCGGGCTCGATCACCTGCTGTCAATCGGCTCGCGCTGCAATCTCGTGGCACGTGACGGGCGGCGCGTGATCAGCGAGGTGATCGGTATGCGGCAGGGCCGGGCCCTCGTGATGCCGTTTGGAACCGTCGAGGGAATCGGTTTGGGATGCAAGGCCGAATTCGCCGGGTCGGAACCGGTCGTCAGGCCCAGCACGGACTGGCTTGGCCGCGTGGTCAACGCGCTCGGCGAACCGCTCGATGGCAAGGGCCCCGTGCCAATCGGGCAGGCGGCCTACCGGCTTCGCACCGCTCCGCCTCCGGCTCACGACCGACGGCGCCTGGGCGAAAAGATCGATATGGGCGTGCGCGCCATCAACACCTTCCTGACCTGCTCCCGCGGGCAGCGGATGGGAATTTTTTCGGGATCTGGTGTCGGCAAGTCGATCCTTCTCTCCATGCTGGCGCGCTATACGGCTTCCGACGTCAACGTGATCGGCCTGATCGGCGAACGCGGCCGCGAGGTGCAGGAATGGTTGGAGGACGAGTTGGGCCCGGAGGGTCTTGCCCGCTCGGTCGTCGTGGTCGCGACTTCGGACGAGGCACCTCTCATGCGCCGCCAGGCCGCCTACTTGACGATGACCTTGGCCGAGTTCTTCCGCGACCGGGGCCAAAACGTGCTTTGCCTGATAGACTCGGTGACCCGATTTGCCATGGCCTTGCGGGAAATCGGGCTTTCCGCCGGCGAGCCGCCAGCAAGCAAGGGCTATACGCCCTCGGTGTTCGCCGAACTGCCGCAACTGCTCGAGCGCGCGGGACCGGGAACCGATGCTGGATCGGTCACCGGGCTGTTTACCGTTCTGGTCGAGGGTGACGACCACAACGAGCCCGTGTCCGATGCAGTGCGCGGCATTCTGGATGGCCATATCGTGCTCGAGCGCTCGATCGCCGAGCGCAACCGCTTCCCCGCGATCAACGTGCTGCGCAGCGTTTCCCGCGCCATGCCGGATTGCAACAGCCCGGCCGAAAACGGCCTGGTCAATCGTGCTCGCGAGCTGCTGGCGACCTATGAGGACATGGCGGAACTGATCCGTATCGGCGCCTACAAGCCCGGCAGCGATGCCATGATCGACGAGGCGATCCTCTACTATCCTCAGATCGAATCCTTCCTGTCCCAGGACCGCGCCGAGCACAGCAATCTGGTGCGGGGTTACGCCGAACTCGCGCAGATACTTGGAGTCGAACTATCCGACCAAGCCGAAGCGGCAGACCCGGCCGAGGACCCGGCGGCGCACGATGTGAGGGCGGCATGACGGCGCTCGACAGCATGGTCCGTGTGCACCGCTGGATGCTCGACGAAAGGCAGCGCAAGCTGGCCGATCTCCAGCTCTTCGTCGACAAGCTCAAGGAAGACCTGACGGCCCTGGACATGGAACTGGAGGCCGAACGCCAAGCGGCCGACGGTTCCGATGAGGCCGGCATGGCTTACCCGGCTTTCGTGGCCGCCTCGCTCGAACGGCGCAAGAAGCTCTGCGACACGATCGCCAATCTCGAGGCCGAGATCGAAGCGGTTCGCGAAGAGGTGGCCGAGGCCTTCGGCGAGCTCAAGAAATTCGAAATGGCGCGCGACAATCAGGACAACCGGGAAGCCGACAAGCGAAACCGGCGCGATCGTCTCAATGTCGACGAACTTGGCATCAGCATATACCGCCGCAACAAGGCCTCTTCGGGCGACTGAACCGGCCACCCGGTCGTCGCCGCGCCAAGCAGGTCAAACCACCAGGCCGGCACCTTCGGCCGCGGGTTGTTTCAGCGGCATGAAGGACCAATCGGGGGACGCCTGGAAGGCGATCTGGCCCTGGGTGCCCGATAGCTCGTTGGCATGACCGAAGATCACGGCGATATCGCGGCGCATGACCTCGGAAAGCGGCTTGCGGGTCCGCAGAACCAAATCGAACCGCCGATCACGGACAAGCCCGTCGAGCTGCAGGTCGCCGAAGTGCGAGAGCTCGACTTCGACAATGAAGCGGGTCGGCTCCTCGGCCTCCTCGGCGCCTTGGCCACCGCGGCCGTGACGCGAGCGCACGAACAGGCGCAGCGGCTGCACATGGCTGCCCTCGAGCAACGGAACCAGGAGAAAGCGCCATTCGGAACCGGCGTTGTCCGACAGGCGGCTCAGCTGGCTCAGATCCTGGCCCAAGCGGCGCAACAGGTCGCTGCGACCCGCCCGGCCCAGGGCCTCGGCCGCCTGCTGCCCGAGCCAACCGTTAAGGTCGCCGCGGCCAAGTGCCTGCAGGAAGAACAGGATCGTCGAGGTCAAACGCGCGCCCGGGCGGGGTACGTTCGAACCCGCCAAAAGCTCCTGGTTCGCCGCGCCGTCGAGTTGCTGGAGCAAACTGAGCGCCTCGTCAAGGGCCGGCCAGCTGTGGATGAGCGTGGCCGGCCGCGGCGGCGCAAGGTCGTTCTCCGCCGCCCTGGCCGCCGGGGTGACGACTTCCAGCTCGAAGACCAGCTGAGTGCCCTTCGGCAGGTTGGTTGGCAGACTGAGCTTCAACAGGCCGACGGCGGTTTGTACCAAGGGCTGGCCGGATGCCGTCGACCCGGCGACCAAACCGGGAAGTTGTGCTCCCGGAATTGCCTTGAAGCTGATGGCTGGGGCCTCCGGCAACGGCGCGGCATTGGGTGCCGGCCCGAGCCCCGGTACGCTGGGTACATGAACCCGAAGGACGTGCAGTTGCAGGTGGCTGCCAGCCGGCAAGGGCGGCGAGCCGGACTCCCGCGCGGTGGCGGGGGTGCCGCTCTTCGGCGCGGCCTGCAGGACCGCTTCGAGGCTTTGGCCTATGACCAGCACGTCCGGCCGGGCAGGTGATTGCTGCACCGGGGTCGGTTGCCCGGTCCCGGCCTGTGGATTGACTGGTACCGGCACTGGGCGCGGGCCATGCGCCGGCTGCCCTTCGACCTGCAGGATCGTGACATGAAGCTGGGAGCCCGCAGTGCGCAGCTGCAAGGTCACCTGGCTACCCGAGGCGATCTGCGCCGGGCTCAGTATCTGCAGCGTGCCCAGATCGGTGCGCACCAAGATATGGCCGCGGGCGGCCTGCCGCAGCACCTGGCCGCGCAATATCGTGCCGGTTGCCAGCTGCGCAATGCCCAACGGTGGGTTGGTAATGGTGCCGTGCACGCCCGTCGCCGCGCCGCGCGCCGTGGCGGCCGCCAGGCCCAGCGATGGCGGCAGAACATTGCTCACGTGGCCTCCAACAGCTTCCGAGCCAGCAGCTCGACGTTGTCCGCTGCCGTCGTGTTCGGATGCCGGGTCAGCAACGGCGTCTGGTTGCGGATTGCGTCCTTGACCCGGCTGTCGCGTTGCACGATGCCGGCCAGCGGTGGAGATATGTGGAGGAAGGATTGGCAGGCCTTGAGCAGGGTGGCGTAGGTGCGCTCGCCGTGCTTCTCCGATTCGGCCATATTGACCACGACCCTGAGGTCGGCGTCGCGTGACTCGGCCACGGTCAATTTGATCAAGGCGTAGGCATCGGTTAGCGCGGTCGGTTCGTCGGTCGTGACCACCAGGCAGATGCCCGCCCGGGCAGCCAAGCGGCGGACCGTCCGGTCGACGCCGGCGCCCAGATCGAGGACGACATGATGATAGTCCGGTGCGATCGCGACCAGATCGTTGCTCAGCGTCTTCAACTTGTCGGCCGGCAGGTTGGCGAGACTGCCCGAACCCGAGCGCCCGACGATCACGTCGAACGATCCGGTCTGGTAGCCCGTAGCCGCGCGCGCCAGGCTGTAGCGGCCGGTCAACACGCCGCCCAGATCGTATTTCGGCGCCAGGCCCAGTTGTACATCGACGTTGGCCAGGCCCAGGTCGCCGTCGAACAGCAAGGTCTTGCGCCCGGCACGGGCCAGGGCGTGGCTCAAGGTGACGGCTAGCCAGGTCTTGCCGACGCCGCCTTTGCCGGAGGCCACCGCGATCATGTTCAGGCACCTGTCCGAGGCCTGGTTGTCGGGAGCCGACTTGTTCAGGTTAAGTGCCTGGTCCATCATCGAGTACCTGTCGCTAGGGTTGCTGGCGCGCTTTGCCGCGCGGCGTCCGGCAGGATCAGGCGTGCGAGCGCCACCGGGTCAATTGGCATGAGCCCATCCCCGATACTTGGCGAAACGCCCGCCGCCGCGAGGCCGAGACGGCCGACATCGGCGGCGCTCAGGACCGCGCCGAGACGACGCGTCGCATCGAGACGGGTCGTGATCAAGGCGCTCGCGCCGACCTCCGCGAAGGCCAGGGCGTATTCGGCCGACTCCAGCACATCGCCGCCGGCCGCCATGACCAGGATCAGCTCCGCTCCGGTGGCCTGGGCCGCATCGCCGAGCCGTTCTAGCTCGCGCCGGTCGAGCGGATTGCACCCGGCCGTGTCGATCACGGTCGGGTCGCCACCGGAATTGTCT
>JBFJPL010000042.1:0-33953 GCA_041617155.1 Kiloniellales bacterium | reverse complement strand
CTCGATATAGACCATGGTCAAGCACGACGCCCCGGTTCCGGCAAGGCGCGGCCTTGGGCTAGGTCCAGCGGCCCTGTGATGAACAACATCGTATGGGCCGAGGGCTTGCACAAGGTCCGGCTTCGAGCCGACCGGATGGCAAGAGGTTTGGCTCGTTGCACGCCGGAAACACCGACCCATATTGTGTAATGTTGTAACATTTAACATGCCTGCCGCTGCGGCCAATGAATCAGCCGAAAAGGGTCCCGATGAAGCTGCTTCGCCCGATCCTCATGGCGACGGTCTTGGCGGTCGCCGCGCTCGGCCTCACGCCGGCCGGGGTGCTGGCGGCCGAGGTCCCGACCGTGGTGGCCAGCATCAAGCCGGTCCATTCCCTGGTTGCCGGCGTCATGGGCAGCGCGGGCGAACCCCATCTTCTGGTCCGGGGCGGCGGATCGCCCCACAACGCCACGCTGAGGCCCTCCGACGCCCGGGCGCTGGCAAGCGCCAAGCTGGTGTTCTTGGTCGACCAGGCGTTCGAGCGCTTCCTGGAACGGCCGCTGAAGGCCCTAGCGGCCGGGGCCCGCGTGGTCCAACTGTCCGCTACGGAGGGGCTGCGGCTTCTGCCCCTGCGCGCGGGCGGTCCATGGCAGGAGCATGGCCGGGAGCAGTCCGAGGCACCGGCGCACGAGGCGCCACAAGCGGGCCACGATGGACACGAGGCCGGCGAAATCGATCTTCACCTCTGGCTCGATCCGGCCAATGCCGTCGCACTGGTCGAGCCGATCGCCGAGGCGCTCAGGACGGCCGATCCGGAACGCGCGGCGCTCTACGAAGCCAATGCCTCGGCCTTGAAGCAGCGCCTGCGGGCGCTCGACCGCGAGCTTGGGACGCAGCTGACCCCGGTTGCCGGCAAGCCCTACATCGTGTTCCACGATGCCTACCACTATTTGGAGGCCCGCTACGGCCTGACGCCGGTCGGTTCGCTCGCCGTCAGCCCGGACCGCGCGCCGGGCGCGGCGCGGCTCTCCGCGGTGCGCGCCAAGATCCGCCAGTCCGGCGCCCTCTGCGCCTTCGTCGAACCGCAGTTCGAGCCCAGGCTGGTGCGCACCGTGGTCGCCGGCACCGGTGCGCAAACCGGGGTCCTGGACCCCCTGGGTGCCGAGATCCCGGACGGACCGGAGCTTTACTTCGAGCTGATGCGCGCCAACGCCGCGGCGCTGCGCGCCTGCTTGCTGTCCCAGGGCTAGGCGCCTATCCGAAACGTTTCCGCAGGGCCGCTATGTGCGCCAGTCCGACGCCGCAGCAGCCGCCGACGAGGCGGGCGCCGCGCTCGATCCAGCCTTCGGCGGCGCCGGCGAAGGTCTCGGGCGCACAGACCGTGTCGAACTGCCAGTTGGGGTAGACGAAGTCGCCGGAGTTGGGATAGACGGCGACCGGCCCCGACCACTGCTGCAAGACCACGTCCAGCGCTCGCTGCTGCGCCGCTTCAAGAGCAGGTTCGGCAAGGCTCCCGCCTATGTCCAGGAGATCCGTTTCGCCCACGCCAATCACCTGCTGGAAACCACGGCGCTGCCTTGGGCCGGATCATCGAAGCGATCGGCTACGAGGACGAAAGCACTTTCCGCCGCGCCTTTATGCAGACCACCGGCATCCCGCCCCAGGAATTCCGCCGCCGATTTCGGGTGTAGTCGGTGCGAACGCCAAGACTCTCCTGACACAAGGCTGTCAGTAGCGCTTGTCTATACTTGCCTAGATAGCGCCGGTCCCCTTGGACAGGAGCCAACCTTGGACAGGAGCCGCCATGAAAACCGAAGTATTGATGAAACAGGGCTTGGAGACCAAAGCCATGATTATGGAGCCCCATTGGCAAGTGATTTTCCAGGCGCCCCAGGAGGATGTCGACCGGATTTTCGATCACATCACCGAGTTTGTTCCCCTGCAGCATGGCAAGACCGACCGGAATGCCTATCGCGCGCCGAGCGGCATGGAATACTACAGGCCGCGCGAGGGCGCGCCGACCGGCGCGGAAGACGCGGTGCGCAAACGGCCCGGCGTCGACGAGGTGCGCTTCTTCATCCCCCGGGATCCCGAGGCCCTGGACAAGGTGGTCGAGGCGATCTACGCGGTGCACAGCTACTACGAGCCGGTTATCACGGTGCAAGAGGTGTTGCGCAGCCGCTGCAGAGGGCTCGACGATTCCGCCAACCCCCATCGCTGGTGGAATAAGGACGGCGATTGGAAAAAGCGCGTCGCGGGTTAGACTCGCGGGCCGCCGTTCGGAAACGGCCGCACGCTCTTGGAAAGACGTAACAATGATCCTGGTTGGCCAGTTCGACTCGCCCTTTGTACGCCGCGTTGCTATTGCCATGCATCACTACGCCATGCCCTTCGAACGGCGCGTCTTGTCCGTGTTCAAGGATTTCGAGGAAATGCTGACCGTCAATCCACTGGGCAAGGTGCCGTCGTTGATCCTCGATGACGGTGAGACGCTGTTTGAAAGCCGGGCGATCATCGACTATCTGGACGGTCTCGTGTCACCCAGTTTGCGGCTCGCGCCCCCGGACGAACCGGATCGACGGACAATCTTGCGCGTTGAGGCAATGGGCATCGGCTTGGCTGAAAAAATCTACGAGCGGGGGATCGAATGCTCCCGCCGAAGTCCGGGGGCGAGCGACCCTAAATGGCGGGCCAGGCTCGAGCGGCAGATTCTGTCGGTTACGGATTGGCTGGAAACACTGAAGCCATCGCCATGGTTTCACGGATCAATGTTTTCGCGCGCTGACCTGGCCGTTGCCGTGGCCATGCAATACTTGGCGCGCGTGATTCCCGAACTCGACGACCCGGACAGGCATCCATACCTGCACAAGCACATAAAGTGTTGCGAAGCGCTCGATGCCTTCGCCGCCGTTCAAGATGCGAGAGACGAAGCACTGGCTAGCGGATGGCGACCGGAGTCCCGTTCCGACTCAACGTGAGTGGATCTAGCCGAGACGTTTCCGCAGGGCCTCTATGTGCGCCGGTCCGACGCCGCAGCAGCCGCCGACGAGGCGGGCGCCGCGTTCGATCCAGCCTTCGGCGGCTTCGGCGAAGGCCTCGGGCGTACAGACCGTGTCGAACCGCCAGTTGGGATAGACGAAATCGCCGGAGTTGGGATAGACCGCGACCGGCCCCGACCACTCCTGGAAGACCACCTCCAGCGCCGCCTGGGTCACGTCGAACTCGCTGTGCATGACCGCCACGATGGTCGGCGTGCCGGCCGGGACCGCCGCCAAGACCCGGCGCAGGCACGCGCCGAGCGGCTGCGCCGACAGGCCCGCTTCGCGCGCCATGGTCTCGACGCCCTTGCCGTCCTCGCCCCAGATGCAGGTGAAGCCGAGCATGACCGGCAGGCCGCTCGCCGCGGCCGCGTGCAACATCTCCAGGCTGATCGCCACGTCGCACAGCATCTCGAGCGCGAAGAGGTCGACCCCGGCGGCCTGCAGGATGCCGGCCTGTTCCGCGAAATTAGCCCGCAGCCGCGCGCCCCGCGGCAGGCGCGAGCGGTCGGTCTTGTCGGCGAAGGTGGAGAGCGACCCGGCAAGCCATTGCGGCCGCCCAGGCTCGGCCGCGGCGATCGCCTCGCGGGCGAGCTCGACCGCCCGGCGGTTGAAGCCCTCGACCCCATCGCCCAGACCCGCCGGCTCGAGGACGTGCCGGGCCAGGGCGAAGGAGTTGACGATGTGCACCTGGGCGCCGGCGCGGAGGTAGTCCGCATGGACCTGGCGCACGACCTCGGGGTGGCTCTCCATCGCCGCCGCGCTCCAGGCCTTGCCGTGCATGGGCACGCCGCGCCGCTCAAGCTCGGTGCCCATGGCGCCGTCGAGCAGGACGACGTCGCCCCGGTCGATGCGATCGATCAGAGTCATGCCACCGCGATCCTTACCTCATCATCATAGGGTCCGCTCGTCACGGAGCGCCTCGCCCCGAGCACCTTGACCGACCGCCAAATGCCGGTCTACTGGGCGACCCTGGCCACGGCGCCGTCCTGAAAACGCGGCATGACCTCCTCGGTGAAGAGCCGCACGCTGCGCATGGCGTCTTCGTGCGCGACGCCCGGGAAGTGCGACCAGACCAGCAGGGTCTGAAGGTTCAACTTCTCGCGCATCTCCTCGATCTTCTCGGCCACGTAGTCCGGCGTGCCGAACAGCAGGTTGCGCGGATGCAGCCAGTCGTAGCTCAAGAGGTCGAGCTTGCCCGGGGTCTGCGGCAGCTGCTCGCCCGGCAAGGCGTGGTTGCCCAGGCCGCGCCAGTGGCAGACCCAGCGCAGGTAGTCGAGGATGCCCTGTCCGGCCAGCCGCTCGGCCTCCGCCATGGTCTCGGCGACAAACATGTCGCGCACCAGGGCGATGCCCTCGCCGTAGCCGACTTCGTGGCCGCGCGCCTTGGCGGCCTCCTCGCGGTACATCTCGAAACGCCAGACCAAGGAGTCGGTCGGCGGAATCCACATCATGGCCCGAAGCTCGTTCTGGGCCGCGAACTTGATCGAACCCGGGCCGTCGACCACCTGCCAGAGCGGCGGAGTGGGCTGCTGCAGGGGCCGCGGGACCAGCGCCAGCTTCTTCAGCTCGTTGGTCTCGAGGTCCATGTGGCTGGCCGCCTTAGGGCTCATGGCGTGGTCCCAGGCGAAACCCGGGTCGGGGTAGCTGTAGAACTCGCCGGAGAACTCGAAGAACGGCTCGGACCAGGCGCGCTTCATGATCTCGAGCGTCTCCTCGAAGATCTTGTAGTTCTGCGCCGGGTTGCGGGTGTCGGCCAGCTTGTTGAGCTGCAGGGCCTCGCGGCCGTAGATCCCGCGGCCCAGGGCGATCTCCGTGCGGCCGCCGTTCATGTGGTCGAGCATGGCCAGGTCCTCGGCCACCCTGAGCGGATGCCAGAAGGTCACGATGTTGGCCGCCTGGCCGATCCGTATCTTCTCGGTGTGGGCGGCGATGTCGCAGGACATCAGCACCGGGTTGGGGCAGACCTCGAAGCCTTCGTGGCCGAAGTGGTGCTCGGTGAACCAGATCGAATGCCAGTCGTGGGCGTCGCAGTAGCGCGCCAGCTCGCGCGTCTCTTCGACCACCTGCCGGAAGGGCTTCTCGAGACCGCGGTTGTTCTGATTGGCAAAGTAACCGAACTGCATGGGTCGTCTCCTTCGATCTCAAGATTTGGTCGGCCGCAGGGCACCGAGCTCGCCGTGGAAATAGGTCAGCGGTTCGTGCGGCGGCGGGGCCACGTCGAGCGCCAGAACTCGGCCCAGGAAAATGCCGTGGTCGCCGCCGTCGTATTCGGCCGCCAGCGTGCACTCGAGGCGCACCAGACAGCTCTCCATGATCGGGATGCCGCGGCGGCTCCAGGTCAGCGCCATGACCCCCCGCTTGTCGCCCGCTGGGCGCGCGAAGGCCCGGGCCTGGTCGGCCTGGTCGGATCTCAGGACATGGACGGCAAAGCGTCCTGCGCGCCGCAGCACCTCGACCGAGTGCGACTCCTGCTTGATGCAGACCAGGATCTGAGGCGGTTCGAGGGAGACCGAAGTGAAGGCGCTGGCGGTCAGCCCGGCGACCTCGACGGCCTCGGTTCCGGCGGTGACGACCGTGACGCCCGAGGCAAAGCATGCCATGGCCTGGCGGAAATCCGCCGCCACGCCGGCCGTCCGCGGCCAGGACGCGTCGCCGGACGCTGCCGTCGTACAGGGCGATCGCTCGATCGATCGACGCCGGTGGGTGAGGTCTTTGTTGGCCGAAATCATGGTGTGTCCTCCGCTCGAAAAACAGTCGGATGGCACACACCGATTTGGCTCACTGCGTGCCCACTTGAGCAGCGCACACCGTTTCAGCTCACTGCGCGTTCACTTGAGCTATTCGTCCTTGAAACATAGCATGGAGCGGCCGTCAAGTGAAGTCGGCAGCCGCCGGTTCGGCCGGCCTCATGAAAGGGATACGACATGGACAAGAAAAGATTTGACGAAGGTCTGGCCGTCCGCCGCGCCGTCCTGGGCGCGGAGTATGTCGACAAATCCATCGCCTCGGCCGACGACTTCAACCGGCCCATGCAGGAGCTGGTGACGGAATATTGCTGGGGCGAGATCTGGACCCGGCCGGGCCTGCCGCGCCAGACCCGCAGCCTGATCAACCTGGCCATGCTGACCGCGCTCAACCGGCCGCACGAGGTCAAGATCCACCTGCGCGGGGCGCTCAACAACGGCTGCAGCAAGGAGCAGATCATGGAAGTCCTGCTGCAGACCGCCATCTACTGCGGCGTGCCGGCGGCGATCGACAGCTTTCGCCTGGCCCGCGAGGTCTTCGCCGAAGCCGAGGCTTAGCCTCCCCGAAGGCGTTTAGACCTTGGCCTTCGGCCGGGCCTGGCCGTGCAGTCTGGCCTCGATCTGACGCCTGACCCGGTGGACCGCCGCCAGGGCGTCGATCGCGCTCAGGTACGGCCGGTGGCTGAGCACGACCATGGCGGCTCGGTCGATCTGCTCGTGGGGCCCATAGCCCGCCGCCCTGGCGGCGCCGAGGGCCTGTCCGATCAGCGTATCGAGCTGCTCGCTTTTTGGCCGGGCGCGCTCGATTTCGTCGACCGAGCGGATAGGGCGCATGAGATAAGGGCTCACCATGGTTCGTTCCTCCCCGTGATACCGCGGCCGGGGGGAACGGCACGGTCTTGAAAACTGGTCTTTCGGCGCAAGACTAGGGTCCTCGTCGTCATCTTGTAGCGGGCCCGCCTAGAGCGCCGCCAAGAGCGTATCTTCCAGATCGTAGCGGCCCGCGCGCGGCGCGAAGGTCGGCGTCAGCCCCGAGCTCTCGAAGCGGCCGATCAGGCGCCCGCTCCCGTCCTCGCCGGTCGGCACGAAGGTGAAGAGCTCCTGGGTGGCCACCGCATCGTCCTGGAAGCCGATCACCTCGACGATCCGGGTCACCCGGCGGCGCCCGTCGCGCATCCGCTCGACGTGCACGATGAGATCGACCGCCTGGCCGATCTGGGCCTCGATGCTTCGGTGCGGAACATTGAGCCCCGACAGGCAGGCCAGGTTCGCCAGGCGGGCCAAGGCCTGACGCGGTCCGCGGGCGTGCAGCGTGGTCGACGAGCCTTCGTGGCCGCTGTTCATGGCGTGCAGCACGTCAATCGCCTCGGCGCCGCGCACCTCGCCGATGATGATCCGGTCGGGGCGCATGCGCAGCGCGTTGCGCAGCAGATCGCGCTGCGTGACCTCGCCGTCGCCCTCCATATTGAAGGGCCTGGTCTCCAGACGCACCACATGGGGAAGGCAAAGCTCGAGGTCCGCGGCGTCCTCGATGGTGACGACGCGCTCGTCGGGATCGACCGCCTCGGCCATGGCGTTGAGCAGGGTGGTCTTGCCGCTGCCGGTGCCACCGGAGATCACCACGTTCAGCTTGCAGCGCACCGCGATCCTGAGCACCGTGGCCATCTCGTAGGACAGGTTTTCCTGCCTGACCATCTGGTCCAGGCTTATCCGCCGCCGCGTCGGCTTGCGGACCGTGATCTCCGGGCCGTCGACGGCCAGCGGCGGGATGATGACGTTGACCCGGCTGCCGTCGGCCATCCTGACATTGGCCATCGGCCGGGACTCGTCGATCCGGCAACCCCCGCACTTGGCGATCCGGCGGGCCAGCCGCATTAGGTGAGCCTGGTTGCGGAAGCCGACGTCGGTCGGCTGAATTCGGCCGCGCCGCTCGACATAGACCTTGTCCGGACCGTTGACCATGATGTCGGTCACCGTCGGGTCGGCCAGCAGCGCTTCCAGCGGCCCGAACCCAACCAGCTCGTCGAGCAGGCGGCGAACCAGCTGCCGCTGATCCTGCAGGTTGAGCCGAAGCTGAAGCTCGCCGAGGATCTCGCCGGTCAGCTCGACGACCTCGCGGGCCAGTTCGCTGCGCGAAACCGCCGGCCCGTCGAGTTCCGCCTCCAGGCGGTCGGCCAGGACCGCAAGCACCTGATGCAGTTCTGCCGGCGAAACGGCCTGGTCGTCCTGAACGTGGTAGACCGGCGTGTCGGTAAAGCGCAGGACCTTGGCCGGCGCCCGGCCGGTCGCTTCGCGCCCGACGGCCTCCGCCGAGCGCCGGGCGAGCCGGCCGTCGCCGTTGGCCGGCGCCTGTTTCGCAGATGACCCGGCATTGACCGCACGGCGGCGTATCCGGTCGGCGATATCGATCGTGTTCGGTGCGCTACGACTCTTGCGTCGACCCAGCATCGTCCCCAGCCTTCCCAAGCAATCCTTAGGATTTACGCTGCCTTTTCGGCTTAACCTTTTGTAAACTTAATGAAATACTAACAGAAGATTAACGCGTTTCAATACTTATTTACGTTTTATTATGGTTAATAATAGTTAACGCACGAAGTTTCTATAAAATTTTATGTAATCGGCACGGCATGGGTAACCGCATCTGCTTCCCAGCGGCAAAATCCGGACACGGATGACGGGCCGCTCTGCGGCCGCCTCACGGCCGATCTCGGAGCGGCCCCCAAGTGCACAAGCCTGTAGAAGAACGGCCCAGTGGCCGCCTGCGGGCGGTCTGGAGGGCGAATTTCTCCGCCGCTACTCAGCCGCCACGACGGACGACGCCTCGGCGCCGCCGACCACATGCAGGGTGCGCTGCGGATAGGGTATGGAGATCCCCTCCTTGTCCATGCGCTGCTTCAGGGCCTTGGTCATTTCGAACTTGAGCGGCCAGTAGTTGGCGGCGTCGCACCACAGGCGGATCACGATGTTGACCGAACTGTCGGCCAGTTCGCCGACCACCACCACGGGCGCCGGCTCCGCATGAACCCGACCGTCCGCCTTGGCCATCTCCTCGACCAGGCGGACTGCCTTGTCAATGTCGTCCTCGTAGCTGATGCCGAGCACCATGTCGACACGGCGGGTGGCGTGGAAACTGTAGTTCTTGATCGCCGCCCCCCAGATCTTGCCGTTCGGCACCAGGATCTGGACGTTGTCCGGCGTGGCCAGCTCGGTCATGAAGAGGGTGATCGATTTGACCGTCCCGGCCAGGCCCGCCGCATCGACGTAGTCGCCGACCTTGAACGGCCGGAACAGCAACAGCATGACGCCGGCCGCGACGTTGCTGAGCGTACCCTGCAACGCGAGACCGATGGCCAGCGAGGCAGCGCCCAAGACCGCGATGATGCTGGTGGTCTGCACGCCGAATTGGTTGAGCACCGCAACCACGGTGAAGATCAGAATCAGGTAGCGGACCGCGCTGGCCATGAAGCCGCGCAGGGTAACGTCCACCTTGGGCAACTTGGACAGCGTCTTGCTGACCGCTTTGGACGCCAATCCGGCAAGGATCCAGCCAAAGATCAGGACCGCGATCGCGCCGATGACGCTGAGCCCATAGGTCGCAACCAGCGCCTGGACCTCTTCGATCGCGGTTTCCATTCCTTCCAAACTCCCTTCCATTTTCAACCCCTTCCCATTAAGGCTGTACGCGTGGCTGGGCCTTCCCGCTTCGCGGCCCCGCCGTGGCTTCGCCGCCTCTGGTCGTCGTTTCTTTGAGGACCGCGCCCTAGTCGGATCGTCTAGTGCCAACCTCTTGTCGGCGCTTCTATATCACGCTGGGCACGAACTTGCACACGCCGAGGTGGCCGGCTGCGTTCGCCGTCAGGGCGCTGAAATCAGGCTCTCTCCCGGGTCGCCACGAAGCGCACGGCCGGCCATTTCTCGGCCGTATAGTTGAGCTCCCAGGCGTTACGCGCCAGGAACACCGGCGCGCCGTCGCGGTCCTCGGCCAGGCTACCCTGGTTGGCGTCGACGAACTGCTTGATCACGGCAGGGTCATCGGCCTCGATCCAGCGCGCGGTCTCGAAGGGCGCCGCCTCGAAGCCGACGCGGATGTTGTATTCGCCGGCGATCCGCGTCTCCAGAACGTCGAGCTGGAGCTGCCCGACCACGCCGACGATCCAGCTGCTGCCGACGAGCGGGCGGAACACCTGGGTCACCCCCTCCTCCGCCAGATCCTCCAAGGCGCGGCGCAGCTGCTTGGCGCGCATCGGGTCGTCGAGCCGAACCCGGCGCAAGATCTCTGGCGCGAAGTTGGGGATCCCGGTGAAGCGCAGCTCTTCGCCTTCGGTCAGGGCATCGCCGACCCTGAGCGTACCGTGGTTGGGCACGCCGATGATATCGCCCGGCCAGGCTTCCTCGGCCAGCTCCCGGTCCTGGGCGAAAAACAGGATCGGGTTGTGGACCGCGATCTGCTTGCCGCTGCGCGCGTGGCGCAGCTTCATGCCGCGCTTGAAGCGCCCGGAACAAATCCGCATGAAGGCGACCCGGTCGCGGTGGTTCGGGTCCATGTTGGCTTGAACCTTGAAGACGAACCCGCTCACCTTGTCTTCGCCCGGATCGACCTGGCGCGGCGCCGCCGGTTGCGGGCGCGGCGGCGGGGCGAAATCGGCCACGCCGTCGAGCAATTCGCGCACGCCGAAGTTTCTCAGCGCGCTGCCGAAATAGACCGGGGTCAGGTGGCCACCCCGATAGGACTCGAGGTCGAAGGCCGGGCAGGCCTCGCGCACCAGCCCGACCTCGTCGCGCAACGCCGCCAGAGTTTCGGCCGGTAGCGCCTCGCTCAGGCGGGGGTCGTCCAGGTCGGCGTCCTCGATCGCCGGTAGCTGGGTCGCCGCCCGGGCGGCGAAGGGCAGGAAACGGCTGGCCGCCAGGTCATAGCAGCCGCGGCAGAGCCCACCCATGCCGGCCGGCCAGACCATCGGCGCGGTGTCGAGCGCCAGGGTCTCGGAAATCTCGTCGAGCAGTTCGAAGGGATCGCGCGCCTCGCGGTCGATCTTGTTGACAAAGGTGATGATCGGCACGTCACGCAGCCGGCAGACCTCGAACAGCTTGCGGGTCTGCGTCTCGATGCCCCTGGCCGCGTCGAGCACCATGACCGCCGAATCGACCGCGGTCAGGGTGCGGTAGGTGTCTTCACTGAAGTCCTCGTGGCCCGGCGTGTCGAGCAGATTGAAAGTGATGTCCCGGTAGCTGAAGGTCATGACCGAGGTGGTGACCGAGATGCCGCGCGCCTGTTCGATCTTCATCCAGTCGGAGCGGGTCCGGCGGTTTTCCCCACGCGCCTTGACCGCGCCGGCCAAATGTATGGCGCCGCCGAGCAATAGCAGCTTTTCGGTCAAGGTCGTCTTGCCCGCATCCGGGTGAGAAATGATCGCGAAGGTTCGGCGCCGCCGGGCGGCGTCGGCCGCCCCGCCGGGCAGGGGTTCGGAAAGCACAGTCGTCACTTGGGTCAGCTCCGGTTTGCTGTCTCGGCTCGATCGCGCGCCCCTGGCTGGCCGGCGGGCGCGACGGACCGGCAGCCGGTCATGAATTGGGTTGCAGGAAGCCGTTGATATATCGCTAACGGCGGCTCCTTATGCAAGGCTGTGGCATGATTGCCGTCGCGGCGATTCGCTATCGAGGAGCGGTGCCATGAGCGAAGGACGCCTGAGGACCGACGTTTGGGTCAAGGCACACCTCCGCCGCTGCACGGCCGATGGCGTGCCGGCCACCTTGGCACGCCGCGGCGACGCGACCGGCGGCCTAGTGGTCCTCAAGCTCAACCAGCTCGACCTGGGCTGCCGGGTGCTGAGCCAGAGCCGCGACCTCGACGGCCGGCTGGCCTGGCTGCCGGCGCTCAAGGGCGAGCTGGTCGCGGAAACCGAAGCCGACGCCTACATCGCCCGCGCGGTCGAGCGGGACCCGGATCTGTGGGTCGTCGAGATCGAACACCGCGACGGCTGGCACCCCTTCGAGGGCAAGCTGCTTTGACGCCAATCACCCGGCGATTCGCAAGTCCCCAAAGGCGCCTGCTCAAGACCATTGATCAGGCCCTCGCCGGCTACGATCGCGGGCGTCGCCTGACCGCGGCCATGCGCCGAGCCTTGACGCCTACCCGCGGCACCGTTTCCGCCAGCAGGCTGTGGCGCGAGCCGCCTGCTGCACCCGATGTCACCTTGATGGCGCGGCGGCGCCGGAGCCCCAAAAATGAGGCGCGGTCAGCGGGGGGCGTGCGCCTCATCCCCCTAGACGGGGCTCCGGCTACTCTCCCGACTGGCGGCTGGCGATCTGGATGCCCTTGTCGTTGTCATCGGCGACATAGAAGATATGTCGGCCGATCTTCGGGCCTTTCTTGAACACCTGCCCCCAGTAGGGACTGACATAATCGGCGTGGTACCAAAGCGCGCCGCTGGTCGGATCCTTGGAGCGGCCCCAGTACACCTGTTTTGCCAAGGCCTTGGCGGCCTGCCAAAGCCTGCGGTTTGCCGGCCGGTCGCTGCGGCCGTCGCACCACCATGAGAACTGGCATCGATGACGGACCTGCTCGCCACCCTGTCGGATCACCTGGCAGGCGGTGGCGGGGAAGCGCCGGTCGGCGACCCGGTTCATGACCACATGGGCGACGGCGCGCTGGCCCACGACCGGCTCGCTCAGCGCCTCGAAATAGATGTTGAGCGCCAGGCAGGTCAGCTCTTCCTCGATATCGGTCTTGGTCGAGGCCAGGACGGCCTGCACGGCTTCGGGCGAAGGTTGCGGCCTGCGCGCCGCCGGAAAGGCCGGTTCGTGCCAGATCAATGCCTTGCGCAACTCGCGCAGCGCCCGCGCCTTTTCCGCCGCCGCTTCCTCGGCGAGCTTTACGGTAAAAGCTTCGAGGCGCGCCTCGCTCTGTCGGGTGCCGCCATATACCACGAGGCCGACGCCCAAGGTACAGGCCAACAGCGTGCCGCTCAGCCCGAGCCGCCGCGTCGCCACGTGGGCGCCCCGGTGCTCGGCCGGATTGTTCACAAAAATCGGCTGAATTGCGATGGCTGGAATCATCGGTCTTCCTGACGGTCCGTTTCCTACGTGTGCCTGCAGCCCAATAGCGGTTCCTTCGGCGCCGCTCATTCGCGTTTCACGCGTTGATTAATACTTTAGAAACTAATTCTCCAGTTGTCAAATAAAGATCGAAGCAATCGAGAGTAAAATTGCCTAAAATTTTATATAAAATTGTCAAAATCGGCAAAACGCCCGCCGCAACTGCAGATGAATCCAAGTGACATTTCCAAGCCGGGTTCCCGGGTATTGCCGGCCCATTTCGATCCGGCACCGGCTGGTGCCTTGGTCTTCGAACCGCCTCGACGCCCTTTGACGCTTTTGTGAAGCGCTGTTGTATGGCGGACTTGACGCAGCGATCACATGTGAGAAGCGCCGTCAGAGCCACCCTGGAACACCGGGACAGCCGCCCGATCATTTGAAGAGGCGACAGAGGGCACCTCTCCGGATTATTCTAGGCTGGCCTCGGAGGGCTTGGTCGTTGCCTGACGCTCGGAGATCATGATGACCAATTCCTGCAAACCCGGCGAGATCGACAATGACCCTGCCAAGAGGGGTTTCTCTATCGGCAGGTTCTTGCCTCTCATCGCGTTGGCTTTGGGTCTGATCGCCTTCTTCCTGTTCGAACTCGACCGGTACGTCACCTTCGAAGCCTTGCGCGAGCACCGTGAAGCCCTGGTCGCTTTCGTCGATCGCAATGCCGTCCTGGCCGCCCTGATCTACATGGCGGTCTATGCGCTGGCGGTGGCGCTATCGGTGCCCGGGGGTGCTCTATTGAGCATCACCTGCGGGTTTCTGTTCGGCACCTTCCTCGGTACCGGTCTGGTGGTGGTCGCAGCCACACTGGGTGCGACGGCCCTTTTCACCATCGCCAAGACCGCGCTGGGCGACGCCTTGCGCGCCAAGGCCGGGCCCTGGATGAACAAGTTGGCCGAGGGCTTTCAGGAGAACGAGTTCAACTATCTGCTGGTGTTGCGCCTGGTGCCGCTGTTTCCCTTCTTCGTGGTCAACCTGGTACCGGCCTTCCTGGGCGTGCGCCTGTACAACTACGTGCTGGCGACCTTCATCGGCATCATTCCGGGCGCCTTCGTGTTCAATCTTGCCGGCTCCGGGCTGGGCAGCATTCTCGATTCCGGCGAGGAGTTGAGCGTCGCCGGCGTCCTGACCACGGAAATCAAGCTCGCGCTTTTCGGCCTCGCGGTGCTCGCGCTGATCCCGGTGATCTACAAGAAAGTCAAAGGCGGACGGCGGTAAATCCAAACAGGCTCCTAGCCACCGGCACCGTCGCCGCCACCGTTCTCTAACTGGATCCGATCAAGCTCGGCGATGAGGGCATCGAGAGCGGCACGCGCCTCCGCGCTCAGCCCGTTTTCCCTTGTGCCACGAGCGACCATTGCCCCGGCCGTCGTGCCGGCACCCGTCGGGAGTCCGACAGCCTTACGTAAATGGACTACCGAGAGCCCTTTGAACATTGTCCCCGTTTCTCCGTTGCACCGCCTTCTGCCACCAAGTCTCTTCTATATATAATAACTAGTCTTAATATGTTGTTTCTTAACGCTTATTAACCAAAGCATGATTCCGGCGCGGCGATCGCGTAGGCTGGAACCAAGGTCAACCTCCGCCGGACTGGCGAGCCCATTCGGCGTTCCTTCGGAGGCGGTAACGGGCATGCGCTTTATCGACGGAACCGAGGTCGAGGCTGTCCTCGACTACCCCGTGCTGATCGCCGAACTGGCGGCGGCGCACCGCGCGGGCGTCGACCAGGCGGAACGCCTTCTGATGACCCAGCAGAGGGCCGATGGCTTGCCGAACCATTTCCTGATCTGGCCGGCCTGGCAGAACGATCAGGCCCTGGGCATCAAGCTCGCGACGACTTTTCCGGACAACGCCGGGAGCGATCTGCCGACGGTGCATGCGGTCTACGTGCTGTTCGAAGGCCGCAACGGCGCGCCGAGCGCGGTGATCGACGGAACCGCCATGACACCTTGGAAAACCGCGGCGGATTCGGCCCTGGGCGCCCGCTTGCTGGCGCGCGAGGATGCCGCGCACCTGCTGATGGTCGGCGCCGGCGTCATGGCGCCGCACCTGATCCGCGCCCACCTGACGGTGCGCCCCGCGATCCGCCGGGTTACGATCTGGAACCGGACGCCCGACCGGGCGGCGGCCTTGGCTTCCACCCTCGCGCTCGACGGCGTCGAGATCGCGACAAGCAAGGATCTGGAAGCAGCAGCCCGCCAGGCCGACCTGATTTCCTGTGCGACCGGGGCTACCGCGCCGCTGATCCATGGTGCCTGGCTCAAACCCGGGACCCACTTGGATCTGGTCGGCGGTTTCACGCCGGAGATGCGCGAGACCGATGACGCGGCCTTCCGCCGGGCCCGGGTCTTCGTCGACTCACGCTGGTTCACGATCGGCCACTGCGGCGACCTGGTCGCGCCCATGGCGAGCGGCGCGCTCACCGAAGCCGAGGTGCTGGGCGACCTGTTCCAGCTTTGCCGGGGCGAAGTCGCCGGGCGCGAGACCGAGGCCGACATCACGCTTTTCAAAAACGCCGGCGGCGGCCATCTCGACCTGATGACGGCGCGCTTGATAGCGTCGCGGGTGGCCTGATCGGGCCGACTGCGCGCCGCGCCGCATTGGCCTCTTGCTTGACCGCGTCTTTGACCTGGCGATACGGTTCTAAAACATAATGTCGGCGATTAAGCAAAAAACACGGAGGGAGAGCCAAGATGGGCAGGTTTTTCAAGGATTCGAAGCGCCGCGCGATCTCGCGCCGCAGCGTGGTCAAGGCCGGCGCCGTCGGCGCCACGGCCGCTTTCACGATGAAGAGCATGGGCCCGTTCATCCGCAATGCCAAGGCGGCCACCCTGGAGCTGCGCTGGCTCGGCTGGGAGCACTACAACGTCAAGAGCCTGACCGCGGCCTTCGAAAAAAAATTCGGCGTCAAGGTCAGCGCCGGTTTTTTCGACGGTAATTCCGAGGCCTACAACAAGCTGCGGGCCGGCGGCACCGACGACTTCGATCTGGTCATGGCCGACGGCTTCTGGCCCCGGCTCTACGGCCAGCAGGGCCTGACCCGCGCGGTCGACTACGGCAAGCTGTCGAACATGGCGAACGTCTTTCCCGAGTTCCAGCCGCCCAACTACGAGCTGCTGCGGGAGGAGGCCGGCAGCAACATGATCGCAGCGCCGAACTGTTGGGGCGGCTACGGCTTCACCGTCAACACCGACAAGGTCGACGACGTCGACTCCGAAAGCGTCAGCCTGCTGTTCAATCCGAAGTACAAGGGACACCTCTCGACCAGCGCCCGCTTCGAGGAGAACATCGCGCTGGCCGGCATCCTGGTGTGCCACGTCCTCGGCACCAAGGACGGCCCGCGCCCGGACGGCAAGCCGTTCAACCCCTATGTGCTGAGTGACGTCGAGCTCGAGGAGTGCAAGAAGCTGCTGATCAAGCAGAAGGGCCTGCTGGTCACGCGCTGGAACGACGAGGACACGCTGGAGCGCCTGTTGCGCGCCCAGGTCGTCTGGGCCTCGCCGGAGTGGTCGGGCATCTACCGCCGGATCCACTTCGACAAGCTCGATGGTAAGACCAAGCTCAACATGAAGCACGTGCTCAAGCCGACCGAGGGCGGCCTGGGCTGGGTCGACACCTGGGCGATCACCGCAGGCGTGACCGACAGCGAAAAGCTGGAGATCGCCCACGAGTGGATCAACTTCCGCCTGGCGCCGGAGAACATGGTCGTCGTCGCCACCGAGATCGGCTGGGCACCTACGGTCGACGTGCGCAACCTGATCCCGGAACGCTACGTCGAGACGCTGTTCCTGAACGAGACCAGCGCCATCCGGGGCCTTTACCAGTTCGACGCCCCCTCCTCGCCCGAGAAGTGGGAACGTATCTGGTCCGAGGTCGAGGCCGCCTGAACGGCGATCTCCGCTTACGGGAAACAATCCGGTTCAGCGGTGCCGGCCCTCATGCTTCGTCCTTCGGCAAGCTCAGGATGACGAGGCTCGGCATGGGGGCTCCACCCTGGGCTTTTCACCCACGCCCCCGGCCCTGAGCCTGTCGAAGGGTGAGTTAACTGATGGCTGACCCGGTCCTCAAGATCGACGCGCTCGAAAAGGCCTTCGGTTTGGTCAAGGCGGTCGACGGCGTGACGCTCGAGGTCGGCGCCCATGATTTCTTCGCGCTGCTGGGGCCGAGCGGGTCGGGCAAGACCACCCTGCTGCGCAGCATCGCCGGTCTCGAGGCGCCGGACCGCGGCCGGGTGCTGATCGGCGGCGCGGACGTGACCCGGCAGCCGCCCTATGCCCGCAACATCGGGATGGTGTTCCAGGACTTTCTGCTGTTCCCGCACAAGACGGTCGCCGAGAACATCGTCTTTCCGCTCAAGATGAAGCGGCTCGGCGCCGCCGAGCAAGGCGAGCAGCTCAAGTGGGTGCTCGATTTCGTCCGGCTCCAGGGCGTCGAGGATCGCTTTCCCCATCAGCTTTCCGGCGGCCAGAAGCAGCGTGTCTCCCTGGCCCGCGGCCTGGTCGCCCGGCCCACCCTGCTGCTGCTCGACGAGCCGCTCGCCAACCTCGACCGCGAGCTCAGGAAGGAGATGGAGGTCGAGGTCCGGCGGTTCCAGGTCGAGCTCGGGATTCCCTTCGTCTACGTTACCCACAACCAGGAGGAAGCGCTCACCATGAGCGACCGCATCGCCGTGATGAACCAGGGCCGGATCGAACAGGAGGGCGCGAAGCTGGCGGTCTATTCTGACCCGGCGACTCGCTTCGTCGCGTCTTTCGTCGGCGCCGGCAACCGGCTCTGCGGCATCCTGAGCGAGCCTGGCGGCAAGGCGGCACGGATCGACTGGGACGGCATCGCGGTCGCCGTGCCGCGCCCCGCGGCCGCTAACGCCGGCGACCGGATCGAGTACTTCCTGAAAAGCGAACGCATCAGCATCGCCCCGGCTTCGGCCCCGGCGGCGGCCGGCGCGGAAAACCGGATCGAGGGCACCCTGCGCGACGTCATCTTCAAGGGCCAGTACGCCGACTATCTGGTCGACCTGGCCAACGGCGCGGAAATCGTGGTCTCCGCCGCGCCGGAACTGGCCGGCGTCGCGCGGCACGGCGCGGTCGCGATCTCCTGGCCCGCCGGCGCCGGCCACGCCTTCGTGGCCGAAGCGCTCTAGCCATGTCCGGGATGTTCGACCGGCTGCGCCGCGACCCGCGCGTACGCTTCGTCCTGCTGACCGCGCCGGGCGCGCTTTTCATCCTGGTTTTCCTGGTCCTGCCGCTGCTTTCCATCGTGGTCTTCAGCTTCTGGCGCACCGAGCGCTATCGGCTGATCGTCGATTGGAACCTGGATAACTACGCCACCATCTTGGGCGACCCGACCTACCTAACCTTCCTCGGCCGCTCGGTGGCCATGGCGATCACTGTGTCGCTGGTCTGCCTGATCTACGCCTACCCGGTCGCTTACCTGATCGCCAAGCACGGCGGACGCTACCGGCTGATCCTGGTGCTGCTGACCGCGGCGCCCTTTCTCACCGGCATCATCCTGCGGGTCACGGCGATTCAACACATCCTGGGCCCGATCGGCTTGATCAACATGGGCCTGACGACGATCGGCTGGCAACCGGTCCAGGCGCTGATGTACTCCAACGTCGCCTCGGCGATCGGCCTGATCTACCTGTGGATCCCCTTCATGGTGCTGGCGATCTATCTTTCGCTGCTCAACTTCAATTTCGAGCTGCTGGAGGTGGCCAAGGTGTGCGGCGCCAAACCATGGCGCGCGTTCCTCGAGGTGACTTGGCCGCTCAACTGGATCGGCACCGGGATCGGCATCGTGCTTGTCTTCATCCCGACCTTGGCGGCCTCGGTCACCCCGCGCTTCCTGGGTGGCGTCAACGGGGCGCTCTACGGCAACATCCTGGACCAGCAGTTCGGCGCCACCGGCACCTGGGCGCTCGGCTCGGCCATGGGCGTGGTGCTGTTCGGGCTCTCGCTCGCCATCATCGCGCTGATCGGGCGCAGCCTGAACCTGCGGCGCAGCGGCTTCACAGGGGTGGAGTCCTAGCATGGCCGCCGTCAACCGGGGCGAGCGGGCGGTCGTTCTGGGGCAATCAGCCCTGCTCGGCCTGCTCTACCTCTTCCTGTACTTCCCGATCTTCTATATCGCCTACCTGTCGGTCATGGAGAACAGCGTCTGGCCCTTCCCGCCGGTCTTTACCTGGGCGTGGTACGAACGCCTGCAGATCATGAGCGACTTCCACGCGGGGCTGCTCAACAGCGTTCTGATCGGACTTGGCACGGCCGTGCTCTCGACGCTATTCGCGACGCTGGCCGCCATCGGCCTGCTGAAATACCGCTCGCGCTGGCGCGGCACCCTGCTGGTCGCCTATCTGGCGCCGATCTTCGTCGCCCACATCCTGATCGGCATCGCCACCCTGATGTTCAACCGGAGCGTCCTCGGCCTGCCGGGCAACATCCCCTCGGCGATCCTGGCCAACACGACCTACGGCGTCTCCTTCGCCTTCCTGGTGATCATGGCACAGCTGGTGCGCTACGACTGGCGACTCGACGAGGCGGCCATGGTGTTCGGCGCCCGGCCGCTGCGCTGCTTCTTCGAGATCGCGCTGCCGAACATCTGGCCGGCAATGCTCGGCGCCTTTCTGGTCAGCTTCATCCTGGCCTTCAACAACCTGCAGATCTCTTTCTACAACCTGGGCGCCATCCCGACCCTGCCGACGATTGCCTGGGGCACCCTGCGCCACGGCATCGAGCCCGAACTCTACGCGCTGGCCTCGATCGTCAACGCGCTGGTCTTCGCCGTGCTAATCACGCTCTACTTCCTTACCCGCCTCGGCTTCCTGCGGCTCGGCTATCGCGACCGCTGAACCCGCCCGGCAAATCCGACTAGGTAGTTCTACATATCGAAAAACCTGCAAGAAGCTCGTAGAAACAACACAAGCGTGTGTTAGTTGTAACGCTTCGTCCGCGGGCGAATGCCCAGAACCGATCGAGACAGCTTGAGTGTTTTCCGTTGATCGTGGCTAAGCCATCGAAGGCGGTGCTTCTCGAAGCGGCCATTTTGGGCGCGATCTATTTCGTGGCGGGACTCGCGGCCATCAAACTCTCCGATGCCGCAGGCGGGATCGTGCCGCTGTGGCCGGCCAACGCGATTGTCCTGGCGACCTTGCTGCGCCGGACGCCCGGCGCCTGGCTCTATTACCTTCTAGCGGGCTTTCTCGCCGACTGGGTCCTTGGTCTTGGCGTCGGTGACACGGTCTTGTTCTCCGCCGGCTTCGCGTTGTGCGACAGCCTGGACGTCGTACTGGCTGCCGTCGTGCTGCAACGCATCTTTCAGCTGCCGGCGAATTTCGACAAGATCTGGCAGCTTTTGGTCTTGCTGCTTGTGGCCGCCCTGTTGGCGCCAATGGCCGGTTCGTCCCTGGCCGCTTCACTCCAAGCAATAGCCTACGGGGACCCGTACTGGCAGGGCTGGATCACTTGGTGGATTTCGAGCGCGGTCGGCATGGTGATCGTCGCACCTCTGTGGCTCGAGCTGGACCGGGCCCGGCTGACGGAATGGCGCGCCGAGATCGTGCCGGGCGAGGTCGCCGCGATGGCCTTGTCGACCTCGGCCCTGGTCGTCTTCGTGTTCCAGCAAAACGTCTTCTTCCTGCTGTTCATGCTCATGCCGTTCCTGCTCTGGAGCGCCTTGCGGGCGGGACGCTTCGGTGCCGCCGTGCACAACGTGCTGATCATGGCCCCGGCCGTTTGGTACACGGTCAACGGCATGGGCCCCATCGTCCAGCTATACCCGGACTCGGTCGCGAACCAGGTGCTGTTCCTGCAGTTCTTTTTGGCCACCCTGGCCATGCCCGCGCTCGTCATCGCAACCGTATTCGGGGAAAAAACACGCGCCCGGGAGTTGCTGCGCAAGACCGTGGCACAGCTGCGCCACGCCCAGGCGATCGCAAAGCTGAACCACTGGGAATACGACACCACGACCGACCGGCTGCGGGTGCCCTCGGGGCAAACCGGAATCGTCGTGAGCGACGCCAAGGACCTCGAGGGTTTGACGGACGAGGCCTACGTGGAACGCTTCGTTCATCCCGAGGATCGGGCACGCGTGCTCGACGCCTATGGCCTGCCGGGCGCGAAGAAAAGCCGCACCGATATCGAGTACCGAATCATCCGCTCGGACGGCGAGGAACGGATCGTGCACGAAACCGGCGAGTCGACCTGCGACGAGACCGGCCTCGTGATCTCCCAGTTCGGTACGATCCAGGACGTGACGGAACGACGGACCGCCGAACGGGCGCTGCGCGACAAGGACGAGCGCCTACGCAGCCTGCAGTCCCAACTCATCCGGGCGACCCGGATCAGCACCGTGGGCGGCTTGTCTTCGGCCATCGTCCACGAGCTCAGCCAACCGCTGACGGCAATCATGAACTATGCCATGGCGGGCAGTCGCGTGATCGATCGCGATGGCGAACAGGGCATCGAGTCGCTGCGCGAGATCATGGCCAAATCCATCGAGCAGACGCAACGCGCCAACTCGGTCATCCAGAGCCTGCGGCGGCTCTATCAGAAGGGCGAAATGGCGTTCATCGATCAAGACCTGAACCAAGCTGTCGAAGAAGCCTGTACGATCGGACTGTTGGACGCAAAGCAACTGAACATTCGCGTAGACCTCGACCTCGACCGGTCGCTGCTGCCGGTGAAGATCGATCGAATCCAGGTTCAGCAGGTCGTGCTCAATCTGCTGCGTAACGGCATCGATGCGATGTCGCGGTCCGACCAACGCCGATTGTCCGTAAAGACCTCGTTCGTGGCAGGGGCCACCGCCGAGGTGGCCGTCTCGGACACTGGGACGGGTCTGTCCGACGAGGTCCGGGCGCGGCTGTTCCAGCCGTTTGTGACCTCCAGTGCCGAGGGCATGGGCATGGGGCTTGCGATCTGCCGCTCCATCATCGAAGCCCACGGGGGCAAGCTGTGGGCCGAGACCAATTCGGCCGGCGGCGCGACGTTTCGTTTCACCGTGCAGATGGTGGCGTCCAAGCCTTCCGAAACCGAAACGCCTTTGTTCGCGGACCGGGCAAAACAAGCGGCAAGCGGTTAGCGCGCCAATTTCCCGGCAGCTTGATTCTGGCGTTCCACAAACTGCATATTTGATTCTACCGTCCCAGTGTGCCGACCATCGCCTGGGTTGCCCTGCGTCAGGGCATCAAAACCGAGCGCCATGCGCTGAGGTCGATCGTCAACGCCCTGATCTTCACCGTGCTGATCACACTCCACTTCCTGACCCGCTTCGGGTTTGACCGCTTGGGCTATTGAGACGAACAAAATTCGTCTGAAAGACGAAATTTCGACTACGGGCATCTATACAATAAAATTAGTTGAAAACCAGTCTTATTTGGATCATTAGATCAATATTAACATCCAACTTATAGTATATTTCTTGTAACATTGAAGTCGTCGAACGGCTTGACCATGACCGATAGTAAAATCGAGTTGCGTGATCTGCCCCCGGGCTTCGAGCTACAGCCCGGCTTCCACAGCGGCCCAGGAGAAGGCATGTGCGCCCTGGAGGCCGTTTCCTGGATGGCCGGCCTGCCCCACTCGGACCAGCCGCGCTGCGTCTGTGAGGTGCTCCAGAGCCTCATGCGCTCGATGAACGACCGTATGACCCATTTGCACCGCCAAGGGCTGGTGCCTTTCCTGCCCCGGCTCGTCGGCACCCGGGATCCGGAGCTTGCCGGCCCGCGCGCCAAGGCCCTGGTCTGGCGGGCGATCACCGATTTCGCGCCGATACCGCTTGCGGCCGCCCGCTTTCCGGAATCGGCCGCCGTCATGGCCAAGCTGTCGCGGCGCGATCCGGCGGCGGCAAGGGCCGTGGTAAGAGAGATCGAGACCGTGGTCGGCGAATCCGCCTGGGCCGAAGCCGAGGCAAGCGGTGCCAGGGTCTGGGACCTCTCGGCCCGGGTCGCGCCCGCCACCTGGAACTCGGTCGAGGTGGTCCGGCTGGTCAAGACCGCGCTGGACCAGCTGCTCGACAGCGAAGAGGACTGGGACGCCTTGGCAACGACGGCCTGTCAGATCCTGGTAACCACCGGCCGCTTCGATAACGAGGCCTGGCCGCTTGCCCTCGATGCCCTGGAGGAGTTGCTCGCGATCGAGCGGCGCGAAGATACCGTGGTGCGCCTTGAAGATTACCGCAAGCCGGCCAATCAGGCCGCTTGATTTCTCGCCCAACACCGCCCGGCTGCTAAGCCACCGTGACCACGACCTTGCCGACTGCCTGGCCGCTTTCCAGATGCCGGTGGGCGTCGGCCATCCGCTCGAGGGTGAAATCCGACGGATCGAGCAGCGGCCGCAGCTTGCCGGCCTCGACCCAGCGGGCGGCCTCACGCAGGATCTCGCCGTGATGTGCACGGCCGACGTCGTAAAGCATGGGAATCAGCATGAAGACCACGTGCAGCGACAGCCCCTTCATGTGCATCGGCGTCAGGTCGGCCTGGTAGGTCGCGACGATGGTGACGACGTGGCCGTTTACCCGGGCCGCCTCGAAGGAGCTCGCGATCTCGCTGCCGCCGGTGGCGTCATAGACCACGTCGAAGCCCTTGCCGCCGGTCAGGCGCGCCACGTAGTCGGCGACGCTTTCCTCGCGGTAATTGATCGTGCCGTCGGCGCCGAGGCTGTTGGCGATCTTCGCCTTCTCCGGCGAGGAAACCGTGGTGAAGACCCGAGCTCCCCTGGCCTTGGCGAGTTGAACCGCGATGTGCCCGACGCCGCCGGCACCGCCGTGGATTAGGACGCTTTGCCCGGCCGCCGTCCCCGCCCGGTCGAAGAGCCCCTCCCAAGCGGTAATGGTGACCAGCGGCAAAGCCGCCGCCTCGCGCATGGTGAGTCCTGCGGGCTTCGGCGCCAACAGGCGCGGGTCGGTCGCGATCATCTCCGCGTAGGCACCATTCATGCCGCGCACCCCGCCGGCACAGCCATAAACCTGGTCGCCGGCCTTGAAATCGCTGACGCCCTCGCCAATCGCGACCACCGTGCCCGCCAGGTCGCAACCCAATACCGCCGGCAGGTCGGGCGAAATCGGCCGCTTGACGCTGCGGCTCTTGTAGTCGACCGGGTTGACACTGGTCGCCGCGACCTTGACCACCACCTGCCCGGGCCCCGCCGTCGGGTCCGGCAGTTCCGCTAGCCGGAAAACGTCGGGCGGGCCAAAGTCTTCTATGGTCTGGGCTTTCATCGTGCAGTCTCCGAATGCAATGCGGTCGGCCAGGCAGTTAGCGCTCCAGCCGCAACCATTCGCGCTGCCAGCGGGGCAGCGCAAATGCGGCCTGGTGAACATCGGGGTCATAGTGGCGGCCTTGATGGCTGGCCACCGGCCGGCGCAGCGACAGGCCGTCGCGGCTATAGAGGAAGAAGCCGAAATCGGCCCCGGGATAGAGCGGAATCTTGGTCCGGTAGACCTCGATATGGGACAGCAACCTGGTGCGGCGCATGAGGCTCAAGAGGTTTTCGCCGCCGCCGCTCACCTCCTGCAGGAAGTGTCCGCCGTCGCGGGACAGGAAAATGCTGTCGGAATCGACGATGACGCCGCTCTCGGACACGATGCCGGCAAGACCGGCGCAAAATTCCTCGGTAAAGAGGTTGGCCGAGGGGCCGACCGGCTCCGTCAGGTCGAGGACGATGACGTCATAGGTCTCGCCCCTGGCCTTTTCCGCGCGCACCCACTCGGCGGCATTGTCGACCACGAGGGTCACGCGCGGATCGTCGTAGTCGCCGTTGACGCCGAGATACTGCTGCGAGAGCTCGATCACCCGACGGTCTATCTCGACCATGGTGACCTCGCTGACAAAGTCGTGCACCAGGGCCTCGCGCAAGGCGCCACCGTCGCCGCCGCCGACGATCAGCACCGAGGCTTCGCGCCGAACCCGGCCCAGCAGTGGAACGTGCAGGGCCATCTCGTGATAGATGAACTCGTCGGCCTGGCTCGCCTGGATGTAGCCGTCGAGCACCAGAAGCCGGCCGAACGCCGCGTGATCGAAAACCTCGATGGTTTGGAAGAGACTCTCCTCCCGGTGCAGCAGCGTGAGCTCCAGCGATTGTGCGACTCCGAGGCCGTCGGAACGTTCGCGCCACCAGGCGGCGCGGGCGTCGGCCCGGCTGGCATTGGTCGGGGTCTGGCGGCGGTCGTTCATCCGACACTTCTAGCAGCCTTGGCCGCCGAGGCGCCATAGCAGCCGCCGTGCCGGGTCTCAAAAGATCTCGTCGGCCGCCTTACGCTTTTCGAACTCGAGGCTGTCGGCGGTAGGCAGGTCCGCTTTCAACAGCGCGCTTGCGTCCAGGATGCCTTTTGTCTTGTCCGGCCAATAGTCGCCCTTGAGGTCACGGCCGGTCTGGCCGATCAGCTTTCGGAATGCCTCGACGCGCTGCCAGGGCTCCGGGTAGGCATTTTCCAACTTGCCGCCGTGATAGGCCAGCCACATTGCCGCCGCACCGGCAACGTGGACCGTCGCATAGGACGTGCCGTCGCCGGTCTTGGTGGAGGCCTCGACAACCTGCCCGTTGTCCAGCTTGCTGTTGGCCCTGAGCACGTCGTCCGCCGGGCCCCAAATATCGATCGAACGCCGCGCGCTGCCCTTGTCGTATTTGAACCAGACCGTACGGTCGGCCGAGACGCCGCCGATCCCGATGGTGCGCGAGAACTTGCCCGGGTAGGTCACCCGGTCGATCACCTGTCCACCGGCGGCTACGACGATGACGCCGTTCTGGTAGGCGTGGTCCACGGCCTTGCCCAGATGACGCTGGGCAAAGAGGCTCATCTGCGGGAAGCCCAGGCTGATGGAGATCACCTCCACGCCGTTTTCGTCAACCGCGTGGTAGATCGCCTTGGCGATCCGCTTGCGCGCCTTCTTGGACCCGACGACCACGCTGCAGACCGCCCGGTAGGGGATGGTCGGCAGGCCCGGCGCGACCCCCACGAAGCTGCCGGGCAGGTCGCCGCACAGCACGCTTCCGGTGCGCGTGCCGTGGCCCGGCTGGCCCTTGTAGTCCAGCGGATCGAAAGGGTGCTGGCCGGGCTCGACGAAGTTGAGGCCGTCCTCGACCAGAAGAATGCCGCTCTGGTCGCCCTGCCAGGGCCCGAAGACCGGGTGCCGGGTGCAGCCGGTGTCGATATGGCCGACCTCGATCTCGCCCCAATCGACCTGCCCGTCGGGCCCGGGCCGGCGCTCACGCAGTAGGTCGCAGGCCTCGCGGGCCCGAACCATCTCGAGATTCCACTTGCTGCCGGCCATGCGCCACCTCTCTCCCCACGGGCGCCGCGCCGCGCGCCGGCTCAATGCACGCTTGCCGCGCCGTTCAGTTGATCATGAGATCACAAGGATAGTTGCCTCGGTGCCGCAAGACTGTGCGGTTTCGCACAGCTGAGCCGGTCGCCGACCTGGTCTCGCATCACCTTTCGGACAAGGCGCGGTTACAGACCCAGGGCCAGCCGTCGTCCCTCGTAAATCGCCGAATGGGCGCGGCGCGGGGCGACGCAGTCGCCGATGCTGTGCACCTCAAGGCCGCTGCCGGCCAGGTCGTCGGCCAGGGTGGATTCCGAGATGTTGGGCGTGGCGAGCACCAGGGCGTCGCAATCGATCCGCCGTTCCGAGCCGTCCAGCAGGTCGCGCACCGTGGCGCCGTCGCCGTGCCATTCGGTGACCGCCGACTCGGTGATCATGGCGACGCCCAGTTCCTTCAGCTTGGCTCGCAGCGGGATGTCGGCGGCGGTGCGCTCCAGCTCCTTGCCGACGAAACCGTGGGGCGTCACCAGGGTCACCTGGTGGCCCTGCTCGGCCAGGTGCCAAGCGGTGCCGCAGCCGGCCCAGTGGCCGCCGTCGTCGACCAGCAGCACGCGCTTGCCGGGGCGCGCGGCGCGGCCCATGACCTCCTCGACCGACCAGACCTTGCCGTGCTCCAGGCCCGGCAGCGCCTCGACCTGCGGCAGCGCGCGCTGGAAGCCGCTGCCGCTCGGCAAAGAGCCGGTCGCCAGCACCACCACGTCGGCGCCTTCCGCTTCGATCTCTTGGGCGTCCAACGGCGCGTTATAGCGGACCTTGACCTGAAGCTTTTCCAGTTGTCTCCGGTACCAGTCGATCAGGTCGGTGATCTGGGCCCGGCGCGGCTGCAGGCCGGCCAGCCGGAAGTTTCCGCCCAGCTTGTCCGACGCCTCGGCCAGGGTGACCTGGTGGCCGCGCTCGGCGGCGACGCGCGCGGCTTCCAGGCCGGCCGGGCCGCCGCCCACGACCAGCACGCGGCGCGGTTTGTCGGCCGGCGTGAAGCGGTCGCCGCCCCACTCGAACTCGCGGCCGCTGGAGGGGTTGACCAGGCAGGAGATCCAGTAGTCGCGGAAGCGCCGGCCCCAGCACATCTGGTTGCAGGAGATGCAGCCGCGGACGTCCTCCGGCCGGTCCTCCATGGCCTTGGTCGCCAGGTGCGGGTCGGCGATCTGGCCGCGCACGATGGAGACCATGTCGGCCTGGCCGGAGGCGATGACGGTGTTCGCGTTCTCCGGCGTGCGGATGTGGCTTTCGGCCTGGACCCGGGCGTGCTTGGCGACCTGCTTCAGCGCCTCGGCGAAAGGCGGGCCCAACTTGTCGGCATAAAGGAACGGCGGGATGATCTTGGTGAAGTCGAAGTAGCTGCCGGTGCCGCAGGTGACGTAGTCGATCAGGCCGCGTTCGTCGTGCCAGGCGATCACCTCCTGCAGGGCCTCGATCGAGAGCGCGACCTCGGCGCCCGAGTCCATCGAGACCGCCAGGCCGATGATGAAGTCCTCGCCGACCAGTCGCCGGATGCGCGCGATGATCTCGCTGGAGAAGCGCATGCGGTTCTCGAACGAGCCGCCCCAGCGGTCGTCGCGCCGGTTCGACCAGGGCGTCCAGAACTGGTCGATGATCGCGTGGTAGGCGGCGAACAGCTCGATCCCGTCGAAGCCGGACTCCTTGGCCCGCCGGGCGGCCTGGGCGAAGGCCTCGATGATCTCCTCGATCTCGGCCCCGGTCATGGCGTGGCTGCCGTCCAGGTCGTGGTAGGACGGCAGTCCCGAGGGCGACCAGTTGGGCTCGAAGGAGTTATCGGCGTCGCCGTGCTGGCCGACGTGGTAGAGCTGGTGGATCATCACCGTACCGTGCTCGTGGCAGGCCTCGGTGATACGCCGGAAGGCCGGGATGATGGCGTCGTCCTGGTGACGGAAGTTGCCGCGGGTCAGCACGGCGGTGCGGTGGACCGGCACCGGCTCGACCACGATCATGGCCGCGCCGCCGATCGCCCGCTCCTTGTAGTAGCCCAGGTGCCGCTCGCCCGGCAGCCCGGCTTCCGCCATGTTGGCCGTGTGAGCGCCGAAATTGAGGCGGTGTTTCAGCGTCTTGTGCCGCAGGGTCAGCGGCTGGAATAGGTGTGGAAAGAGTTCGGACATGGTTCCCGCCCCTTGGATCGTCACGTCAGGTTAGATCGGCCGGGCTCGGTCGCACAATCGCAAGAGCGATATGTTCGGTGGACGGAGCGACACTTGGCCGAGCAATATGACAGCCTCGAACCAAAGCGGTAGGGAGCAGGCATGCGCGCGAGCAAGGTTGTCCACGTCGTCAGTTGCCATGCCGAGGGCGAGGTCGGCGATGTCATCGTCGGCGGCGTCGCCCCACCGCCGGGCGAAACCTTGTGGGAGCAGTCGCGCTGGATCGCGCGAGACGGGACACTGCGCAACTTCGTCCTGAACGAGCCGCGCGGCGGCGTGTTCCGCCACGTGAACCTTCTGGTTCCGCCCAAGGACCCGCGCGCGGTCATGGGCTGGATCATCATGGAACCGGAGGACACGCCGCCGATGTCGGGCTCCAATTCGATCTGTGTCGCCACCGTTTTGCTGGAGTCCGGCATCGTGCCGATGAGCGAGCCGGAAACCAGGATGGTGCTCGAAGCCCCCGGCGGGCTGGTCGAGGTCACAGCCCGATGCCGCAACGGCAGGGTCGAGACGATCACCGTGGTCAATGTGCCCTCCTTCGCGGCCAAGCTCGATGCCAAGCTGGAGGTTGCCGGGCTGGGCAGCCTCGAGGTGCACACGGCCTACGGCGGCGACAGCTTCGTCATGGCGGACGCGACGGCGCTCGGCTTCGCCATCACGCCCGACGAGGCGCGCGAGATCGCGGAAACCGGCATGCGCATCACCGAGGCCGCCAACGAACAGCTGGGCTTCCAGCACCCGACCAACCCGGAGTGGCGGCATATCTCCTTCTGCCAGATCGCCGGACCGATCGAGCAGAGCCCAGACGAGGGGGCATTGGCGATGCGCAACGCCGTCACCGTCCGGCCCGGCAAGATCGACCGCTCGCCGACCGGCACCGGCCTGTCGGCCCGCATGGCGGTGCTGCACGCCCAGGGCCGGATGAAGCCCGGCGACCGACTGGTCGCCCGGTCGATCATCGATTCGCGCTTTGACGGCCGCATCGAAAGCGAAACCTCGCTCGGCGGAATCCCGGCGATCCTGCCCTCGATATCCGGCCGCGCCTGGATCACCGGCACCCACCAGCACATGCTGGACCCGCGGGATCCCTGGCCCCAGGGATACCGGATCGGCGATACATGGCCGATGGGGCCCGGCCAAGTTTTCGACTTGAAGTAGTGCTTGCTAAAGATAATGCTCGCCGCTTCTCGCGGCCGTCGGGCCCAGCAACTAATATTTCACCATTAGGCCAAAGAATCCCCGTGGTGTGACAGGGTGCGGTGCAGCCCACTGGGAGCAGTCCTCTTGGCAAGCGATCATAGCGAAAACGCCGGCGCGAAGACCACGGAACAGCCGGTTGACGGCGCTTCGATGGCCAACGGCGGGACCGCAGCCCCGAACGGCAATGCCCCCGATGCAGCGGGCACGGCGGAGCGGAGGCCGGTCCGGCTCGACCTGTTGAGCCGGCTCCAGGACTTCGACTTGATGTCCGAGATCTCGATCATCGTCGAAGGCGTGCCCGACGGCGGGCAGCTGTCGGCGGGCAAAAACAACTGGGATGGAACCTGGTCGCTCAAACCGATCCATCTTGCCAACCTGAAGTTCAATGCGCCGGAAACCGCCGCGACGGAATACGCGCTCACCGTGCGCGTGATCAGCATCGACACCGACGGCTACGGCAGCGCTTCGACGCAGGCCCTGTTCGATATCACCGTGCCGACGACAGGCGGCGGCCCGGATGGCGGCGCCATACTGTCCCTGGAGGATCTCGCCGAGCGCGTGGCGACGCTCGAGGAAGACCGGCGATTCGCCGAGCTGGAAGCCAAATGGCAGGACGCCCAAAGACGCAAGATCGTCGAAGCTGAGATCAATTGGCGCTCCGGCATCGAGCAACGCCTGGCCGAACTGGAAAGACATCTGTCGGCACCCGAAGAAGAGCCCGGCGCCGATCTGGAATGGCGCCTGGCCGAAACCGAAGCCAGACGCCTGGCCGAGGAGGAACGGTGTCTGGCGGCGGCGGAAGCCAAGCGTTTGGCGAAGGAGGAGAACTACATCGCGAAGCAGGAGGCCAAGCGCCTGGCCGCGGTCGAGAAGCACCTGGCGGCGGAGGAGTCCAGGCAGCTGGCGGAGGCCGAAGCCGCTATTGCGAAGGCGCACGCCGAGCAGCTGGCCGAGCAGGAAATGCGCATCGCGGCGCAAGAGGCCGAGCGCCTTGCCGAGATCAAACGCCAAGCGGCCGACGCGGAAGCGAAGTGGAAGATAAAGGAACAGCGCCAGCTGGCGGCTCTCGAAGCTCTGCTGAAGAGCAACGGCAAGCAGCGCGCGACGGCCGACAAGACCGGTCAGGAGGCGGAGGCCGAATTTCGCCGGGCCGCGGCGGATGCCAGAGCGAGTCTCGAGGCGGAACGGCAAGAATCCGTGGCAGAGGCTCGGCGCAGGGCAGAGGCGGACCGCGCTTTGGCGGCCCGGGAAGCCGACCGGCTGGCTGAAGAACAGCGCCGCCGGGCAACCCAGGAGATCAAGCGTCAAATCGCCGAAACCCGGCAGCGCGCGGCCGAGGATGCCAGGCGCTGGAGCAACGAGGAAAGACGACGCAGCGCCGAGGCGGCCGCACAGAAGGCCCTCGAAGACAAACGCAAGGCGGCCGAAAGCGCCCGGCTGAAAAGCCAGGAAGCGCGTCACCGCGCGGCGCAGGAGTCCGCAGGCGCGGATCGGGCCGGGCCGCGCGAAGCTCCCCGTCCCGACCCGGAAACAACCGCCAAAGCCGGCAAGCGCAAGACGCGACGCAAGAAAGCCGCGGGCGCGGCCAAGCCCGCAAACGCCGGCACGAAAGCCAAGTCAAAAAAACCGCCGAAAAGCGGCGGGTCCACCGTCGCCGCGCGCAAGGACACGGCGGTCGAGGTGGTGGAGGACGGCGAGCTCGAGGCGGCCGTGCGTCGCCTCAAGGGCAGCGCAAAGCCGAAGAAGGTCTTGGTGGTTCCCGATCCGGACATGGCCGAGGCGCGCGCCGCCATGCGCGGCCAACAGCTGGCCGGCACGGTCAAGAACCTGGCGGGCACGAAAAGCCTGCGCGTGCCGAAGCCGAAGAAGAAATAGCACCGGAGGGTCGCGCGTCCCGTTCCGCCAAGGGCGCCGGCATCAACTGAAAGACCTTCGGGCATCGGCGAAGCGAGGCGATCGATCCCGCAAAGGGCGGTACGATCCAGGCGAAATAGGCCGGCATGACCGGTGAACAGCAGCTGGGACAGCCGGGGCTTTCAGCCTAACACGTTCAAATTTCTGCCAAATTTATTTCCAAGGATAGCCGGCCAGGGATCGTCTAACCGTCGTTGCCGCGGCCGAAAGAGTCATATGACGGAACCGACCGATAGTGAGTTGATCGAAGCCGCGCAGCGCGGCGAACGGGCCGCCTTCGAGGCGCTCTTGCGGACTCACTACGACACGATCTACCGCATCGCCTACAAGTGGTGCGGCAATCGGGAGGACGCCCAGGACATAACCCAGGCCGCCTGCATCAAGCTGGCCCGCGTCATCGGCTCGTTCCGCTTCGAGTCGGCCTTCGTCACCTGGCTCTACCCGCTGGTGATCAACACGGCGAAAGACTGGGTGAAGGCCGATGCACGCCATCCGGCGGCGGCCCTGTCGGAGGCCGATCACAGCGTGGCGCCGGTCGCCGAGGCGACGGTCTATGCCAAGCAGCTGCTGGAGCGGATCCGGGCGCTGCCGGAGCGCGAACGAGAGGCGATCTGCCTGGTCTTCAGCGAAGGGCTGAGTCACCGCGAGGCCGCCAGGGTCATGGCCTGCGGGGAGAGCACCGTGTCGTGGTACATCCACCAGGCCCGCCAGAAGCTGCGGACGCTTCGGGAGAGGGAATCCCGCCATGGATGAAGAGAAATTGAAGGAAATTCTGCAGGCCGAGGTGATCCCGCCGGCCGAGGACAACGCGCGCAAGGCGGCCATCAACCTGGCCCTGGCCGCGTTCGACGAAGCTCAGAAGGAAAAGCACAACGACCGCCAAGGATCCGGCCTGCTCGCCCGTCTCATGGGTCGTAACAGATCCAGGACGGGAGGATGGACCATGAGAAAAAGCTATTTGCTGGGCGGCGTCGCCACGGCCGCCGTGCTGGTGGTCGCCAGCATCACGACCATGCAGCTCTACCCGCCACCGCCGCAGGGGTTCTTTGGCGCGTTCGAAGCAAACGAACCGGAGCCGCTGGCCGGCCCGCGGGTGGCGCAGAAGGCCGTTCAGCCGCAGATCAGTCAGAACAAACAGCCGGATCCTTCGTTCCGGGGGCGTGTCGACCGGCTGGTAGAACAAATACTCGCTCAGCCGCCGTCCGGTGAGGCCGGCGCGCCGGAACCGTCGGTCGTAGATAGGCTCAGCGCGACCGATCCGGCGCGGCTCTCCGATCGGCGGGAAGCGCAGCCGTCCGCTCAGCCGCAGGCCGGTCAGGTCAGGGCGCCGGAGCGGTCGCGCGCCGAGAAGAGCGCGCAGCAGGCCGTCCGCGCCCGGTCATTGCTGGCCCAGGGTCCAGATGACGCCACGCAGCCATCGCATTACCGGGACGTGGGCCGCGATCGCTTCGAATCGGTCGAAGCGAACCCGGTCAAGCAGGTCAGCGAGGATCCGGTCTCGACCTTCTCGATCGACGTCGACACGGCGTCCTACGCCTTCGTGCGCCGGCAGCTGAACAACGGCGTGCTGCCGCAGAAGGATGCGGTGCGCGTCGAGGAGCTGATCAACTACTTCGACTATGCCTATCCCCTGCCCGAGTCCCGCGAGCAGCCCTTCGCGACCAGCGTGACGGTGCAGCCCAGCCCCTGGAAGGCCGGCAACAAGCTGATCCACATCGGCATCAAGGGCTACGACCTCGCGCCGGCCGAGAAGCCGCGCAGCAACCTGGTGTTCCTGCTCGACGTCTCGGGCTCGATGAACGCGCCGGACAAGCTGCCGCTGCTGGTCAACTCCATGAAGCTGCTGCTGGACAGTCTGGGACCCGACGACACGGTTGCCATCGTGGTCTATGCCGGCGCCGCCGGCACCGTGCTGGAGCCGACCAAGGTGGCCGAGAAGCACAAGATCCTGGCCGCCCTCGACCGCTTGAGCGCCGGCGGCTCGACCGCGGGCGCCGAGGGCGTGCGCCAGGCCTATGCCCTGGCGGAGGCGAACTTCGACAAGAAGGCGGTCAACCGCGTGATCCTGGCGACCGACGGCGACTTCAACGTCGGCATCACCAACCGCGAGGAGCTCCAGGATTTCATCGAGCGCAAGCGCGCGAGCGGCATCTTCCTGTCGGTGCTGGGCTTCGGTCAGGGCAACCTGAACGACCACCTGATGCAGACCCTGGCGCAGAACGGCAACGGCGCGGCCGCCCATATCGACACCCTGAACGAGGCGCGCAAGGTGCTGGTCGAGGAAGCCGCTTCGACGCTCTTCCCGATCGCCAAGGACGTCAAGATCCAGGTCGAGTTCAATCCCAGGACGGTCGCCGAATACCGCCTGATCGGCTACGAGACCCGGGCGCTCAAGCGCGAGGACTTCAGCAACGACAAGGTCGACGCCGGCGACATCGGGGCCGGCCATACGGTGACGGCGATCTACGAGATCACGCCGGCCGGCGGCGAAAGCCGCCTGATCGAGCCGAGCCGT
>JBFJPL010000041.1:0-34099 GCA_041617155.1 Kiloniellales bacterium | reverse complement strand
TCGGCGATTTCGGTCATTGTGTCGAGGTTGTAGCCCGGCGGCGGTATGATGATGCCGAACACGAGGTTGCGGTTGCCTTCCGGCAGGTACTCGAGCTTCGGCAGGAACAGCCAAGCACTCACGCCGGCCAGTACGGTGACGCCGCCGACCACGCCGAGCGCCACCGTACGGCTGCGCACGACCAGGTGAATAAAGCCCATGACGAAGGCGACGAAGCCGGCGGCCAGGTCGTCGATCAGCGGCAGCCGCCGACGGGTAATGCTGTCCTGGGCAAGGCCCTGGCGGCCGCCCAGAAGATAGCGCGACAAGGCCGGGATCACCGTGATCGAGACCACCAGCGACAACATGACGGCAACCGAGATCGCCACCGCGATGTCGCGGAACAATTGACCGACCTCCAGCTTCATGACCAGGATCGGGATGAACACCATGACCGTGGTCAAGGCCGAGACCAGCACCGCACCCCAGACCTCGCTGGCGCCACGCAAGGCGGCCTCGCGGCCCGACAGGCCTTTCTCGCGCAGCCGGTAGATGTTCTCCAGCACCACGATAGCCGCGTCGACCACCATGCCGACGGCGAAGGCAAGGCCGGCCAGAGATATCACATTGATCGAACGGCCGAGCGCGGCCATGGCGACGAAGGCGCCGATCACCGAAACCGGGATGGCCAGCGAAATCACCAATGTTGCCCCGAACGAGCGCAGGAACAGCAGCAGGATGATTGCGGCCAGCGTGCCGCCGACCCAGATGTTCTGCTGGACGAGCTCGATCGCCGAGTTGATGTAGACGGTTTCGTTGTAAACCTGGCGCAGGGTCAGTTGCTGGTCGGGAACGGCGAAGCGATTGAGCTCTTCGACCGCCTCGGCAATGCCCGCCATGGTCTCGATCACGTTGGCCCCGGTCTCGCGCACCGCGTTAAAGGCGATAGATGGCTGTCCTAGCAAGCGGATGGCCGCTGTCGGCTCCTTGTAGCCGAAAGAAACGCGGGCGATGTCGCCAACAGTCACCCGTGCCAGGCGGCCGCTCGTCCGGTTGGTATCCGAACGCAGCACCACCTGGCGGATGGTTTCCAAGGTGTTGAGCTCGCCCTCGATCCGGATCACGTAGCGCCGCTTGCTCTCGTCTACGTCGCCGGCCGAAGTGCTGGCGTTGGCGGCCCTGAGCGCTTCGATGACGTCGCTCACGGTCAAACCGTAACGCGCCATCAATTGCGGTTCGACCGTGACCTGAATCTCTCGCTCGCTGGCGCCGTAGACGTTCACCCGGCTGACGCCCTTGACCCGCTCGATCCGATCGCGGATCACGTCGTTCACGAAATCACCGTATTCGTGGACCGGCCGGTCGTTGCCTTCGGCCCGATTGATGATGAACCAGGCGATCGGGCTGTCCTCGCTACCGGCGGTGTCCAGCGTCGGCTCGTCCGCCTCTTCGGGGTAGCCGTTAACCCGGTCGAGTCGATTGGAAACCAGCAAGAGCGCGCGGTCCATGTCGGTGCCGACGGCAAATTCCAGTGTCAGGCGGGCCCGGCCCTGCTCGGATTGGGAAGTCATTTCTTGCAGGCCCGAGAGGCCGCCCATCTGCTCTTCCTGGCGGTTGATGATTTCCCGTTCGACTTCGGCGGGCGCGGCGCTCGGCCAATAGGTTGTGACCGTGATCACGGGTTGGTTGACGTCGGGGGCGAGTTGGACCGGGATCGTCTGCAGTGCGACGAGGCCGAACATGAGCACCATCAAAACCGCGGCGATAACCGCGATCGGCCGTTCGATGGCGATCTTGATCAGGTTCATCAGGACGCCCCGTTGGTCCGCACCTTGTCGCCATGGCGCAGCCTCTCGTTGCCGCGCACGACGACCGGCTCGTTTTCCTGCAGCCCGCCGACAACCTCGAATCGGCCGCCGGTCGGCTCGCCCAAGTTGATTTCGCGCATCTCGGCGGCACCGTTCTTTACCACGTAGACCAAACTCTTGGAGCCGCGCTGGATGACCGCGTCCTTGTGCACGGTAAGGACGTCACGGCGCGCGCCGACCGGCACGTAGACCGTGACGCTCTGATTGGCGGCCAGCGGCCGGTTGATCTCGCCGAATTTGGGAACGAAGCGCACCGCGCGGGTTCGGGTCAACGGATTTTCCTCCGGCACGATCGCGCGTGCCGTGGCGCTATGGCTGGTGCCGTCGTCCAGCTTTACGCCGACCCGGGTGCCGGGTTTCACGCCGGAGAGGCGCTGGAAAGGCACGTCGGCCTCGATTTCCAGTGATTGGTCGGCGACCATGCGAACCACCGCGTCACCGGTCTGAACGTAGGCGCCGGCCTCGGTAAGACGTTGGCTGATCACGCCGCTGTAAGGCGCCCGGATCTCGGCGTAGGAGAGGTTGATTTCGTTCAGTTCCAAATCGGCCTGAGCGGAGAGCGCGGTGGCCTCGGCCTCTTTCACCTTGCCTTCGGCAATGACCACGTTTTGACTGGCATCGTCGAAACGTGCCTGGTTGAAAGCGGCCGATTTCTTGAGGCCTGCCAGGCGCTTCAACTCCTGCCGGGCGAGGCGTAGTTCGGCCTGCGCCGTGCTGATCTGCGCTTTGGTCTTGGCCAGTTCGGCCGCGGCCAAGTCGCGCTCAGCCTTCAGGTAGCGCTGGTTCAGTTGGGCGATCACTTGGCCGGCGTCGACCCGGTCGCCGACCTCGACCTGGAAAGCCTCGACCGGCCCGTTGATCCGCGCCGCCACCTCACCGGCCTGGCGGGCGACGAGCCGCCCCAGCACGGGCACGGTCTGGGCCAGCGGCTCGAGCCGCACGCGGTCAACCCGTACCAGCGTCGGTTCGTCTTGAGCCAGCGCAAATGGAACCGTCCCGACCGCAGCGATGCCGGTCAGCAAAACCAATGCCAAGCGCACCATGAGGGTTCGCACGCTCGAGAATCTCCATCGCGTGAGCGCAACCGGGACCCGCAAGGCTGCCACCGGGCGCCGTTGTGATTTGGTTCCACGGCCGGATCGAGTCAATGTCAAGCGCGCTTGACCGCTAACCGGCGGGCGGCATTGTACAGACAAAGCAAGGGCCTTTGCACGCCCTGGTATACCAAATCGTTGTGGCAATCGGGCCGCCGGCCGACTAATACCAAAGGCCATTGTCAGTGGCCTTTGGTATAACACTAGCCTCAAAGCCCAAGAGCGGGCGCGGCGAGGAGGGCAACGGCCCATGACCACTCTTCTCTTTACTCACCCGGCCTGCATCGAGCACGACCCCGGGCCCATGCATCCGGAAAGCCCGGCGCGACTCAAGGCGGTTCTCGCCGCCCTGGATGCGCCCGAGTTCGCCGGACTGGAACGCCGCGAGGCACCGCCGGCCGAACAGGCACAGATCGCCAGGGTCCATCCGGCCAGGTATGTCACGACCATACTGGAAGCGATTCCGGCAAGTGGCTACTACGGCATCGATGCCGATACCATCGTCTCTCCGGGCTCCGGCGAGGCGGCTCTGCGGGCCGCCGGCGCGATTTGTGCGGCGGTCGACGCTGTTATGGCCGGTGAGGCTTCCAACGCCTTTTGTGCGGTGCGGCCGCCGGGCCATCATGCCGAACCGAACCGGGCTATGGGCTTTTGCCTGTTCAACAATGTTGCGGTCGGCGCCGCCCATGCGAAGGATGCCCATGGCCTGGAGCGCGTCGCGGTAGTCGATTTCGACGTCCACCACGGCAACGGAACCCAGGCGATGTTCTGGAACGATCCATCGCTGTTTTTCGGCTCGACCCATCAGATGCCGCTCTATCCGGGGACCGGCAGCGCGACCGAGCGCGGAATCGACGGCAACATCGTCAATGCCCCTTTGTCGCCCATGTCCGGATCTGCCGAGTTCCGCGCCGCTATGGACGAGCGGATCTTGCCTGCCTTGTCCCGATTTGCGCCCGATTTTGTCTTTGTCTCGGCCGGCTTCGACGCCCATGAGGCCGATCCTCTGGCCTCGCTCAGGTTCCATGAGGACGATTATGCCTGGGTCACCACCCGGCTTCTCGAGGTCGCCCGAGAATGTTGTGCCGGCCGGCTGGTTTCCACTCTTGAAGGCGGCTATGATCTAACGGCGCTTGCAAATAGCAGTGCGGCCCATGTAAGGGCTCTCATGGCGGCTTGAAATTTAACTCGGCTTTAACTTCGCTGAGTTGTTGTGGCCGGCGGGCACACAGCCTAAACTTCGGCCCGCATTTCCAAGGTAATGTCCATGGCCGAGGCTAGAATTCCATCCGATATTCGGCAGATGAGCTTCGAGCAGGCGTTGGAGGAACTTCAGCAAATCGTCGCGCGGCTTGAAAAGGGTGAGGGTCAGCTCGACCAGGCGATTGACTCCTATAAACGTGGCAGCGAATTGAAACAGCATTGCGAGAACAAGTTGCGCGAGGCCAAGCAGCAAATCGACAAAATCAGTCTCGGTCCGGACGGGGAAGCCAAGACCGAGCCCATGGAGATCGATTGAGCATTCGGAGTTTGCGATGCAGGTAAGGACAATTTTTCTTGGTGGCGGCCGGGAAGGCACCCGGCGGACTTTGGGAAAACAGGGGGGGCATGCGGAAGGGCCGCGGCTGACGGTATGTCGCCGCACGAGATCAGCACCCGCTATTTATTTCCCCGATAGCTTTTCATAACGGCACGGCGAAGCACCATGAGCCGGCTTAACCGCGCATTGGCCGAAACGGCCGATGCCACTACCCGATTGCTTGATGATTTGATGCCGCCGGTCGACGGACCGGTCGGCCGTGTGGTCGACGCGATGCGCTATAGCGCGCTCGGCGGCGGCAAGCGCCTGCGGCCATTTCTGGTGGTGCAGAGCGCGAGCCTGTTTGACGTCTCGCCGGAAAATGCCTTGCGCGCCGCCGCCGCCCTGGAAATGGTGCACTGCTACAGCTTGATCCATGACGATCTGCCGGCAATGGACGACAGCGACCTGCGGCGCGGCCGGCCAACAGTTCACAAGGAGTTCGACGAGGCGACCGCGATTCTTGCCGGTGACGGACTGTTGACGGAGGCCTTTGCCGTCCTCGCAGATCCGCGCACCCATCCGGATGCTGCTGTCCGGGTCGATTTGGTCGCAGCCCTGGCGGCGGCCGCAGGCGGGGCCGGCATGGTCGGTGGCCAGATGATCGACCTTTCGCCGGAACGCTCGCAACTCGACCTCGAAGGAATCACCAAGCTGCAGCGGCTCAAGACCGGCGCCTTGATCACGTTTGCGTGTGAGGCTGGCACGATTCTGGGGCGCGCGCCCAAGGCGGCGCGGACCGCCCTGATTGCCTACGCGCGCGACCTGGGATTGGCCTTCCAGATCGTCGATGATCTATTGGATGCAGACGGCTCCGAGGAAGAGCTGGGCAAACCGACCGGCCAGGACAAGGCGCTCGGCAAAGCGACCTTCGTTGGCCAGCTCGGGCTCGAGGGTGCCCGCGACAAAGCGATCGAGATGATCAATCGCGCTTGCGCGAGGCTTGATCTTTTCGCGGAAAAGGCTGACCTTCTTCGCGAAACCGCAACTTTTGTGTTAGAACGCCGCTCGTGATCGTTTCATGAGCAGCCGCTGCGACATGCGTTTGGAAATAACCGTGATAGAGGTGGACTGTGGCTCAGATCGGACATAACAGGCAAACACCGCTGCTGGACCGAATCAATTATCCAGAAGATCTGCGTCAACTGGATGAAAAAGATCTGCGGCAGTTCGCGGATGAGTTGCGGCTGGCAATGATCGATGCGGTTTCGGTTACCGGCGGGCATCTGGGTGCCGGCCTCGGGGTTGTGGAGCTCACTGTCGCCCTGCATTACCTGTTCGATACGCCACGGGACAAGCTGATCTGGGATGTCAGCCATCAGTGCTATCCGCACAAGATCTTGACCGGCCGGCGCGACCGGATCGGCACGCTGCGCCAGGGTGGCGGTCTCTCCGGCTTCACCAGCCGGAAGGAAAGCGAGTACGACCCCTTCGGCGCGGCGCACAGCTCGACCTCGATTTCCGCCGGTCTCGGATATGCCGTGGCCCGCGATTTCGATGGCCGGGACAACAATGTCATCGCGGTGATCGGCGACGGCGCCATGAGCGCTGGCATGGCCTACGAGGCGATGAACAACGCCGGTGCGATGAACAGCCGGCTGATCGTCATTTTGAACGATAACGATATGTCCATCGCGCCGCCGGTCGGTGCAATGAGCGCCTATCTTTCCAAACTGATTTCCTCCAAGCCCTATGCTTCCATGCGCCACCTGGGCAAGGAACTGGCGAAGAAATTCCCCAGAACGTTGGAGAAGGCCGCTATGCGCGCCGAGGAGTATGCCCGGGGCATGCTGACCGGCGGCACCCTGTTCGAGGAGATGGGCTTCTTCTATGTCGGGCCGATCGACGGCCACAACCTGGATCACCTTCTGCCGGTGCTCAAGAACGTGCGCGACACGGACTATGACGGTCCGGTGTTGATCCACTGCGTGACCCACAAGGGCAAGGGTTACGACCCGGCTGAATCCGCGGCGGACAAGTACCACGGCGTCGCCAAGTTCGACGTGGTGACCGGCAAGCAGGACAAGCCCCAGCCCAAGGCGATGGCCTATCAGAACGTCTTCGCCAAGGCCCTGATCGCCGAAGCTAAACAGGACGACAAGATCATCGCCGTTAACGCCGCCATGCCGTCCGGCACCGGCCTCGACAAGTTCGGCAAGGAGTTTCCCGACCGCTGCTTCGACGTCGGGATCGCCGAACAACATGCCGTGACCTTTTGCGCCGGCTTGGCGTGCGAAGGCTTTAAGCCTTTCGCAGCGATCTATTCGACCTTCCTGCAGCGGGCTTACGACCAGGTCGTGCACGACGTCGCCATCCAAAGCTTGCCGGTCCGCTTCGCCATCGACCGGGCCGGCATGGTCGGCGCAGACGGCGTAACCCATCAAGGCAGCTATGACATTACCTATCTCGGCTGCCTGCCGAACTTTGTCCTCATGGCGGCATCGGACGAGATCGAGTTGATGCATATGATCGCCACCCAAGTGCAGATCGATGACCGACCGTCGGCTTGCCGCTACCCGCGCGGCGAGGCGCTGGGTCTCGAAATGCCGGAACGCGGCTCGCCGCTCGAGATCGGCAAGGGACGGATCGTTCGGGAGGGCACGAAAGTCGCCATCCTGTCCTATGGCACGCGCCTGCAGGATGCGCTGAAGGCGGCCGATGAACTGGCCGCGCGCGGGCTTTCCACCACGGTGGCCGATGCGCGTTTCGCCAAGCCGCTCGACCGGGATCTGGTCCGCCGCCTGGCCCGGGAGCATGAGGTCCTGATCACCGTGGAAGAGGGCGCGATCGGCGGATTCGCGACCCAGGTCATGCAATACATGGCGGGCGAGGGCCTGCTCGATAACGGCCTCAAGTTCCGTCCGCTCACGCTGCCCGACTATTTCATCGATCACGACAAGCCGGCGGTTCAGATCCAGCAGGCGGGTCTCGACGCGGCGAACATCGTGGCGACCGTCCTCAATACATTCGGTATCGAGAACGAGACGATCGAGGCGCCTGCCCGAGCTTGAACGAGCCGTCCGGGGTTTTCGCAGACGGCCCGCCGTTTCGGCGGGCCGTATTGTATTGATGGTGGCAGCGGCCGCTTGCGCATCAGGCGCAATTTCTCAATAGTCCGCCGATGTCGAAGTTGGTCTCGAGCGATGCCCGGGCGGCGGCTATCCGGCCGGCGCCGCAGGCTGGAGAGCTATGGCGTCGCGAAGGCCAGGCAACCTTGCGGCTGGCGACACCCTTGGTGTTTGCCCAACTGGCCCATATCGCAATCGGCACCACCGACGTTCTCATGATGGGCTGGCTTGGGCCGGAACCGCTCGCGGCCGGGGCGCTAGGTGTGAACTTTCTGTTCCCGCTCTACCTCTTCGGCCTCGGTGTCGCAACGGCGGTGGCACCGATGGCGGCGCAGGCCCTGGGCGCCAGGCAATACCGCGGCGTTCGCCGCACCGTGCGCCAGGGTTTCTGGGTGACTTTCGTCGTCGGTGTCCTGCTGACACTGCTCGTCTGGCACGCCGAGCCGATTCTGCTGTTGCTCGGGCAGGCGGAGAACAGCGTGACTCTGGCCATGGGCTACCTTCGGGCGGCGGTCTGGTCGTTGGTGCCGGGTCTATGGATCGTTGTCCTGCGCTGCTTCGTCTCCGCTCATTCGCGGCCGCGTTCGATCATGGTGGTGATGCTGCTCGGTGTCGGGGTCAATGCGTTCGGCAACTACACCTTGATGTTCGGTCATTTCGGGTTTCCGGCGCTCGGCCTAGTCGGTGCCGGTATCAGCAGCAGCCTGGTTACCGCGTTCATGTTTCTGGCACTGATGGGTTTCGTCCTGCGCGACCGCAAATTCCGGCGCTACGCCCTTCTGGTCCGGTTCTGGCGCAGCGATTGGCCACGTTTTTTCGAGATTTTGCGAATCGGGATTCCCATTGGTCTGTCGATTCTGGCCGAGTCGGGCATGTTCGCGGCGGCCGCTTTCCTCATGGGATTGCTAGGCACAACGGAGCTGGCCGCCCACGCCATCGCCCTGCAGTGCGCCGCGGTGGCTTTCATGGTGCCGCTCGGCATCTGCCATGCGACGACGGTGCGGGTCGGGCTGGCGGCCGGGGCCGGGGACCGGGCCGGCGTCGGCCGCGCGGGCTGGACGTCGCTGGCGCTGGGCAGCGCCTTCATGGTGGCTTCGGCGCTCGTGCTGTGGCTGCTGCCGTGGCAGCTGGTCGACCTGTTCCTCGAACTCGACTCCGCGGACCATATCGCGGTCGCCAGTTTGGCTGTGTCCTTCCTGGGCGTGGCCGCACTGTTCCAGCTGTTCGACGGCGCGCAAATCATCGCAACCGGCGCGCTGCGCGGTCTGAAGGATACGCGCGTTCCCCTGCTCTACGCGGTTGTGGCCTATTGGCCGATTGGCTTCGGGGCGAGCGTTCTTTTCGGCTTTCAACTCGGCCTCGGCGGGCTTGGCATCTGGATCGGTTTGGCCTTCGGACTGGCGACCCTATCGGCGCTCGGCATCTGGCGTTTTCACCGGCGCGAACGCCTGCCCTGGGCCCAATCCCTGCGGGCCGTCGCCGAATCATGAGAGGCGTAGGCAAGCAGCGGGCCGACCAACTGCTTGTCGATCGCGGCTTGGTGGAGAGTCGGACCCGCGCGCAGGCTCTAATTTTGGCCGGACGAGTCTACTCCCGGACTCGGCGTATCGACAAGCCGGGTCAACAGCTCGCCGTCGACACACCGCTCGAACTCAAAGGCCAGGATCATCCCTGGGTCAGTCGCGGTGGGCTCAAGCTGGAAAAAGCTCTCGACCACTTCGCGATCGACCCGGTGGGACTCGTGGCGCTGGATATCGGCGCCTCGACCGGCGGCTTCACCGACGTGCTGCTGGATCGCGGCGCCCGGCGGGTCTATGCGGTCGATGTCGGCCATGGACAGCTTGCCTGGAAACTGCGGCAGGACCCGAGGGTCGTGGTGCTGGAGCGCACCAACGCCCGGCATCTGACCACCGAGCAGGTGCCGGAACCGGTCGACCTCGTCGTTTGCGACGCGAGTTTCATTGGTCTGGCCACCGTCCTGCCGGCGCCGCTCGCGCTCGTCGCACCTGGCGCCCGCCTGATCGCGCTGATCAAGCCGCAGTTCGAGGTCGGCAAGGGCCGGGTCGGCAAGGGCGGCGTGGTGCGTGATCCGGCATTGCACCACGAAGTCTGCGAAAGGATCGAAGCCTGGCTCGAAGACCTGCCCGCTTGGCGCGTGCTGGGCCTGACCGAGAGCCCGATCACCGGCCCTGAGGGCAACAAGGAGTTCCTGATCGCCGCGGAACGGAGGGGCTAACCTGCCGGTTTCAACTTCGGCGCCAGGAGCGTACGGGTGCGCGGATCCGCGCTGATCTCTTCCGCCGCCTCCGTGATGGGAGCCAGCGCCCTGACCAGGTAGCTGAAGCCGCGGATCAGGGATCGCATGCCCGGGCCGTCCAGGGCCGAGCCCAGGGTGTCCTCGATCAGCACTTGGAAGGGATCGCGCGTCTTCGGAAAGCGTTTGAGGCGTACCTCCTCGGGCGCGGCGTCAGCGGATTCCGCGGCCAGCGCGACGGCCCGGCGGAGACCGCCCAGCTCATCCACCAGGCCGAGCGCCAAGGCGTCCTCGCCGGTCCAGACCTGGCCCTTCGCGACCTTTTGCACGGCTTCCGAGCTCATGCCCCGGCCGTCGGCGACCTTGGTTTTGAAGTCTCCGTAGGTGGCGTCGAGCCGCTTGTCGAGAAGCTGCCTATCGGCTGCTGAAAAGGCCCGGTTGGTGCTCCAGATGCCGGCGTTCCGGCCGGCCTGCACGCCGTCCCAGGCGACACCGACCTTGTCCCAAAGGCCGCTCAGCACCATCTTGCCGGCGACCACGCCGATCGAGCCGGTCACGGTGCCCGGTTGGGCGACGATCTTATGGGCGGGCGCCGCCACGAAGTATCCGCCCGAGGCGGCCAGCCCCCCCATCGAGACGATCACCGGCTTGCCCTCGTCGCGGGCCCTTTGCATCTGCCGCCAGATCACGTCGGAGGCGACGTAGGAGCCGCCCGGGCTGTCGACGCGGAAGACGATCGCCTCGACCTCGTCATCGTCGAGCGCGTCGGACAGGGCCTGGGCCACCGTATCGGCACCCATGATGGCTCGGCCGAAGGCGGGATCGTTCTCGCTCTCGGCCAACTGCACCGGCCCGAGGCCATAGACCAGGGCGACCACTGGCCCTTCTTCCGGCTCCTTGACCTCGCGTCCGCGGTCATAGCGGGCGAGGCTGAGGAATTCGGCCGCTTCGCCGGCATCCGCCAGAACCTTCTCGCGGAGCTGATCCCAGTAGGCCAGACGGTCGACCAGACCGGCCTTCAGGGCGCCTTCGGCCATGTACGGTCCCTGGTCGATCAGGGTTCGTACTTGTGCCGCATCGAGGTCGCGAGTTTCCGCCACGCCCTTGACGATCTGGCCGAGCCAGGAATCGACCAGACGCTGAAGGTTCTGTCGTTGCGGCTCGGGCAGGCGCTTGTCGGTGAAGGTGTTCATCGCGCCCTTGAACTCTTCGCGCTGATCGAGCTCCGGCTCGATCCCGGCCTTGTCCAGTATCTCACGCAGAAATGGGCTTTCCAGAAGGATACCGGTCAGGTCCAGGTCGCCGGAAGGTTGCATCCAGATCTGATCGAAGGCGCTGGCCAGATAGTAATGCTGGGTCCCGTCGCCACCCTCGCCAAAGGTCTCGGCAAAGGCGATCGTGAACTTGCCCTGTCCGGCGAACGACCTGACGGCGTCGCGCAGTTCCTGGATACGGGCGATGCCAAGGGCGCCGCGTCCGACCCTGGCGACCAAGCCCTTGACGCGCGGGTCTCGCGCCGCCGCGTCGAGCGCGTCGAGCGAATCGCGGACCACGATCGCGTCCCTTACGGAGGCTCTGGAAAAGGGGTTCTCGGGACGATCTTCGATGACCCCGTCGGCGAAATCGAGCGTCAGCACCGTGGTCGCCGGCACCTCGCGCTTGGCCCGAACCTTCTCCCAGGGTTCGGCCTCCGAAATCAGCGCGCCCAGCCAGAGCATGGCGAGCACCACCAGGAACCCGACCGTGGCGAAAACGCCAACCACGCATTTCAAGATGAACAGGACGACCCGCATGAGATTCCCTTGTTGCTCTAAGTTTGAATAGATTGGGCGCGTGCCGCGCCGTTGCAACCGTTAGGCAGGAAGCCGGCTCCTGTCGAGGCTCATTCCCGCGGATTGCGGTCGCCCGTCTTTGCTATAGAGTCGCGGCCGCGATGAAAGGCGGGAGCGATGCGACGCAAGTCACGTCCCGGCGGCGGGCGCCAGGCGGAAATCACCATCGAGTCGCTGGGCGGGCGCGGCGACGGGTTGGGCGAACTCGACGGCCGGCCGGTGTTCGTTGCCCAGGCGCTGCCGGGCGACCGGGTTCGGGTTCGCCTGACCGGTCAACGGGCCGGCGGCTTCAAGGCAGAGGCGATCGAATGGCTCGAGACCGGCCCGGGCCGGATCGAGGCGCCGTGCCGTCACTACGGACGCTGCGGCGGCTGCGCCGTGCAGCACCTCGAAGCCGCGCGATACCAAAGCTGGAAGCGGGACCTTGTGGTCCAGGCTCTGGCGCGCCGCGGTCTGACCGAAGATATCGTTCAGCCGCTCATCGTGATCCCGCCGGCAACCCGGCGGCGGGCAACGCTGGCGGCCATTCGCACTGCCGGCAAGGTCCGGCTGGGCTTCCACGAGCGCGAGAGCCACCGTGTGGTCGAGGTGAGCGATTGTCTGCTCCTGACCCCGGGGCTCTTGGCCCTGCTGCCGGCCCTTCGGCAGTCCCTGGCCGACGTTCTGGGTGAAGGCGACGCGGCCGACCTCACCCTAACGGAAACCGAGACCGGGATCGACGCCCTGATGGTGAGCCGAAGCGAGCTCGATCTGGACAAGCGGCAAGCGCTCGCCGATCTCGCGCAGGCGGTCGATCTGGCGCGATTGTCCTGGGCACGGCCGGGGGAAGAACCGGAGCCGGTCGCCGTCAGTCGGCCGCCAAGGGTCAGTTTCACCGGCGTCATGGTCGAACCGCCGCCCGGTGGCTTCCTGCAACCAAGCCAAGAGGGAGAGGTCGCTCTCACCAGCCTGGTATCCGGATATCTGCCCGAGTCGCCGCAACGGATCCTGGAGCTCTTTGCCGGTTGCGGCAGCTTCAGTTTCGCCCTGGCGCAACGCGCGCGGGTTCACGCGGTCGAGGGCGATGAGACGGCGCTTGCCGCGCTCTGGACCGCTGCGCGCCGGGCCGGTCTGAGCGGACGGATCAGCGTCGAGGCCCGCGACCTGGAGCGCCAGCCTCTCGACACCGCCGAACTGGCGCGCTTCGACGCCGTCGTGTTCGACCCGCCGCGCGCGGGCGCGCGCGAGCAGGCGCCGCAGATCGCCGAATCCGCGCTTGCCGCGGCCGTCGCCGTCTCCTGCAACCCCAACAGCTTCGCCCGCGACGCCCGAATCCTGGTAGACGGCGGGTTACGGCTCACCGAAGTCACGCCGGTCGACCAGTTTCCCTGGTCCGGCCATGTCGAGTTGGTAGCGTCGTTCAGGCGTTGAGGCCGGTCATAGTCCGCACTGGCCTCGCTGCCTAAGCAGATGGTCGGCGAGCACGATGGCCATCATGGCCTCGCCGACCGGGACGGCGCGAATGCCGACGCAGGGATCGTGGCGGCCCTTGGTGACGATTTCGGTGTTCTTGCCGTGGCGGTCCACGGTCTTGCGCGGCGTCAGGATCGAACTCGTCGGCTTGACCGCGAAGCGCACGACCACGTCCTGGCCGCTGGAGATGCCGCCCAGAATGCCACCGGCGGCGTTCGAGAGGAACGTCACCCTGTTGCCCTTCATGCGCATTTCGTCGGCATTCTCCTCGCCGGACAGTGCGGCGGCGGCAAAGCCGGCGCCGATCTCCACACCCTTGGCGGCGTTGATCGACATCATGGCCTTGGCGAGATCGGCATCCAGCTTGTCGTAGATCGGCTCGCCCAACCCGACCGGCACGTTGCCAGCCACCACTTCGACGACCGCGCCCGTCGAGGAGCCATCCTTGCGCACTTGGTCCAGGAAGTCGGCCCATTGCTCGGCGGCCGCCTTGTCCGGGCACCAGAAGGGATTCTGTTCGATCTCCTTCCAGTCCCAGCGATCGCGGTCGATGCTATGCGGGCCCATCTGCACCAGGGCGCCGCGGATCGTGACCGGTTCGTCGAGGGTGTGGTCCAGCACTTTGCGCGCGATGCCTCCCGCGGCGACCCGCATGGCGGTTTCCCGCGCCGAGGAGCGGCCGCCGCCGCGGTAGTCTCGGATGCCGTATTTCCGATCATAGGTGTAGTCGGCATGGCCGGGCCGGAACTTGTCCTTGATGTCGCTATAGTCCTTGGAGCGCTGGTCCTGGTTTTCGATTACCAGCGCAACCGGCGTGCCGGTGGTCATGCCTTCGAAGACACCGGAGAGAATCCTGACCTGGTCGGTTTCGCGCCGTTGGGTCGTATAACGCGACTGGCCTGGCCGGCGCTTGTCCAACCAGGGCTGCAGGTCGCCTTCGGCGAGCGGTATCAGTGGTGGCACGCCGTCGACCACGCAGCCGATCGCCGGGCCATGGCTCTCGCCCCAGGTGGTATAGCGAAAGGCGTGGCCGAAGGTGTTACCGGGCATGGCGTTCGGTTCTCGGGCCCCACCCAGGTCCTGGGTTCGGGGCGGCTAGGATTGCGGGTTCAGGCTTTTCAGCAGCTCGGCGATCTCGGGCGCGGCGTCGACCGCCATCATGCCGATCGAGTGGTAGCCGCAGTCCACATGATGCACCTCGCCGGTCACTGCGGCCGACAGATCGGACAGCAGGTAGAGCGCGGCGCCGCCGACCTGGTCAATGGTGACGTTGCGTCGGAGCGGCGAATTGTACTCGTTCCACTTCAGAATATAGCGGAAATCGCCGATGCCCGAGGCGGCGAGCGTCTTGATCGGCCCGGCCGAGATGGCGTTGACTCGGATGCCCTGCTCGCCCAGGTCGCTTGCCATATAGCGCACGCTCGCTTCCAAGGCTGCTTTGGCGACCCCCATGACGTTGTAGTGGGGCATGACCCGTTCCGCGCCATAGTAGGTCAGCGTCAGCAAGCTGCCGCCGTCCTTCATCAGCGGCACGGCGCGCTGCGCCACGGCGGTGAAGGAATAGCAGGAAATGTCAAGGCTGCGCACGAAGTTGTCGCGGCTCGTATTGAGGTACTTGCCCTTGAGCTCCTCCTTGTCGGAATAGGCAATGGCGTGCACCACGAAGTCGAGTTTGCCCCACTGCTCGCCGATCGCCTTGAAGACCGCGTCGATGCTGGCATCGTCGGTCACATCGCACGGCAGGACCAGTTCGGAGCCGACCGACTCGGCCAGCGGGCGCACGCGCTTGGCCAGCGCATCGCCCTGATAGGTGAAGGCGAGTTTCGCTCCATGCTTGTGGGTTGCGGAGGCGATCCCCCAGGCGATCGAGCGGTCATTGGCGACGCCCATAATCAGGCCGTTCTTGCCTGCCATGAGCGTGGAACTATCGATCATACATCTTCTCGCTTGCTGCTGTTGCCCCCGCCCCAGAACGTGGCGCATCCTACACCAAAAGGCCGAAGGGTCAATCTGACCAGGCCGCGTGGCCATTGGCTGTTTTTCGGGTATCATGGCGGCGGCTACGGGCCGGTTGCACCCGCCCGCAGAGGTCGAGGAGAGGCCGTTGGAGAAATGGTCGAAATTCGCGCGGCAGGCGGGCGTCATGGGGCGCTTCACGCTCTACTTCCTGCGACGATTCGTGCGCGACGGCTGTCCGCGCATCGCGGCGGCGCTCAGCTATTCCTCGCTGCTTGCCCTGGTGCCGCTTTTCGCCATTTCCTTTGCCGTGCTGTCGGCATTCGATGCCTTCGAGACCGTGCGGGTCGACCTGCAGTCACAGCTGTTCGAGGCGATGCTGCCCGACGCCGCCCTGGTGGTGAGCGACTACCTGGCCCAGTTCGTCACCAACGCCAAGCAGATGACCGGCGCCGGAATCGTGGTCCTCGCCCTAACCGCGGTATTGCTGCTCAACACGATCACCGGCGCCTTCGATGCGATCTGGCGGATCACGGAGCCGCGGGCCGTCGCGCTGCGCCTTCTGGTCTACTGGACCCTGCTCACCCTGGGGCCCCTCTTGGTGGGCGCCTCGATCTCGGTCTCCACCTATGCCTTCGCGGCGGTGCAGTGGGCCGGCATCGACGGCTACACTAAGGGGCTGTTCGGTCTGGCGTGGCTGCTGCCGATCGCGCTTTCGACGGTCGGCTTCACGATCCTGTTCCTCGTCGTGCCGAACCGTTCGGTACGTCTGCTCCATGCCCTCACCGGGGCTTTGGTGGCGGCCATTCTGTTCGAGGTTCTGAAGAAGGGCTTCGGCCTCTACCTCGCCCATTTCCCGACCTATCAGGCGATCTACGGCGCCCTGGCGGCGGTGCCGATATTTCTGGTCTGGATGTACCTCTCTTGGGTCGTGCTGCTGATCGGCGCCGAGATTGCCGCCGCGCTGCCGGAGTGGCGCGCGGCCGAAGCGCGCCGGCACATCCCCCACGGCCATGGCGCCACGCTGGCTCTGGCGTTGGCTCTGCTTGGTCGGTTGAAACAGGCCGCGAGTGACGGCCGAATTTTGCGCGAGAGCATGTTGGCACGGGGTCTGCCGTCGACTTTGAATGAGCTGGACCAGGTCTTGCGTGCCCTGCGCCGGGAGCGTTATGTGGTGCGTGCCGGGGCCAGCCGCTGGGTACTGAGCCGGGATCTTGCCAGCGTCACGCTGAACGACTTGGTTCGGGTGCTGGGACTTTCCATGACCCCCGGCGAGGGCTGGCCAGAGCAGATTGCCGCGGCGGTCGGCGATCTGGCCAATGCTGGCGAGGGACCAGGGCAACGGACTTTGGCTGAGGTGCTCGAGACGCCTCCGGCGGAGTCGCCCGTGCGCCCCGTGATCAGCACGCGGACAGGTTCTTAGGTCGGCTTGCGGAGCCGGCTTTCGATCTCGTCGCGCATCTCGTCGGGCAGGGTCTTGATGACGTCTTCCAGTTCGCTCAAGGCGCGCCGCAGGGTGTAGATCTGGTCGAGCAGGCGCAGGATCATGGGCATGGCCTCATCGCCGATCTCCATGTCGCGGCGCAACTCGGCGATGAGCTTGATCCGGGCCCGGTCGGCCTCGTCAAAGAGATAGCGGCCCTCTTCCTCGATCGGCAGCACCCAGCGCTGCTCGATCCAGGCCGTGAGTTCGCCTTGGCTCACCTCGATCTCGGCCACCACCTGCTCGATTGTCGTCAGCATCCCCTGCCTCAGCTCATGCCGGCTTTGCGCCGCGGATTGTAATCGTGCCGTTCGGCCCAACGCCGGACGAATTCGGTCAACTCGTCATCCGGCTTGTCCGGCAGGACAACCTGAAGCCTGGCATATTGATTGCCCTTCTGGCCGGTCTTGCGATCGACCACGCCCTTGTTCTTGAGACGCAACGTGGTGCCCGTGTTGGAACCGGCAGGGATCTTCATCGTGACCGGGCCATAGACCGTCGGCACTTCGACCTTGGCGCCCAGCACCGCCTCCTGCAGCGTGACCGGCAGATCCAGGTGGATGTTGTTGTCCTTGCGGCTGAAGAAGGCGTGAGGTTCGACGTGGACCTCGATAAAGGCGTCACCCGGCGGCGCGCCACCCAGGCCTGGCAGGCCCTGTCCCTTGAGCCGAAGGGTTTGATGCTCCTCGGACCCCGGCGGCAGATTGACATCCAGGGTCTTGCCCTCGGCCAGGCGAATGCGTTTTCTGGCGCCGACCGCGGCCTCGACGAAGCTGACGGTGACACTGTAGGACACGTCGGCACCACGTCGGCGAACCGTGCGGCTCTTTTGGCGCGTCGCCCGACCACCAAACAGGTCGGAGAAGATGTCGCCGACATCGTAATCTTCGCCGAAATCGAAGGGGCTGTATTTGGCGCCCTGGCCGCTTTCCGCATATTTGCGATAGAAGCCGCCCTTGAACGGCGTTTCCTGGCCGCTGGCGTCTATCTCGCCGCGGTCGAAGCGCTTGCGTTTCTCGCTGTTGCCCAGGATGCCGTAGGCCTGCGAGACCTCCTTGAACTGCTGCTCGATAGCCTTGTTGCCCGGGTTGAGGTCGGGATGCAGCTCTTTGGCCAGCTTCCGATAGGCACGCTTGACGTCTTCATCGCTTGCGTCGCGCGCGACACCGAGCACCTCATAGGGGTTCCGCATTCAGGTTTTTTCCTCAACCCCATATCCAGGGCGGTGCCGCCCGCGGCACCGCCTGAGATCTTAATGCACCCCCATCTAATCGCTAGTTAACGATCTGCCAAGAGCCATCCGGCTGCCGGCAGGCCGTTCCATAGGCGTCCTGCGTCTTGCCGCCGACCGTGACGGACTGCTGGAATTCGCGGCAATAGGCGCCCGATGACGAGGTGCCGTCGCGGACCGGCGTAATAGTGCCCGAGTTGCCGGTGTTCGGGTTGTTCCAGGCGATGGTTTCACCAAGTGGTGCCGCCTGCGCCTTGGTGATCGCTTGGTTGGCCTTCATCTTGTCGACGTCGTCCAGGCCTCTGCCGATCTGGCTGCCGACCAGGGCGCCGATCAACACGCCGGCGCCGGTCGCCGCCAGCTTGCCCTTGCCGGAGCCGAACTGCGAGCCCAGCAGGCCGCCCAGCGCGGCGCCGCCCAGGCCGCCAACCGTTTCCTTGGGCCCCGTTTGCGCGCAGGCCGCGGTGAACAGCGTGACAATGACAACCGCGGTCACGGATTTGAGCTTCATGATAATTGCCTCGTTCGTTGGTTAATGCTGACGCGCCGTGTGAGCTACTGTCCTAGAGACTGATACGGCTATAATATCAAACTCATCCCCGCGACAACAAGCCAAGCGCGGGGATGGGTTAATATGGCTTGATCTCGGGCAGGGGCGTTCGCGAGGCAATTTTTGGGGCGGTGCGGTCGGGACCGTCATCCGGAGGTAAAGTTCAGACGATGATCGGCGAAAAGACGCCCCAGGACCCACTGGCGCTGTTCACCGACTGGTTCGAGGAAGCCAAGCGGCAGGAGCCGAACGATCCCAATGCGATGGCGGTCGCCTCGGTCGGTGAGGACGGCATGCCGTCGCTGCGCATGGTGCTGCTCAAGGGCTTCGACGAGCGCGGTTTCGTGTTCTATACCAACTACCAAAGCCGCAAAGGTGAGCAGCTGCTGGCCCGGCCGAAGGCGGCGCTCCTGTTCCACTGGAAATCTCTAAGGCGCCAGGTACGCATCGAGGGGCCGGTAACCCGGGTCAGCGACGAAGAGGCCGATGCTTACTTCGCCAGCCGGCCAAGGGACAGCCAGATCGGCGCCTGGGCGAGCGAGCAGTCCCGGCCCCTGGCCGGCCGTTTCGAGCTTGAAAAGAGGATCGCGAAGTTCGCGGCCAAATTCGCTCTCGGCAAGGTGCCGCGGCCGCCCCACTGGTCTGGCTTTCGGGTCACGCCGGAACGGCTTGAATTTTGGCAGGACGGTAAGTTCCGTCTGCACGACCGCCTCGTGTACCATAGCGAGGCGACGGGATGGCGCACCGAGCGGCTTTACCCCTAGAACTCAAGCCAGGGGGAACGGGAGAAGAAAACTGAGCGAAACAGCGACCAATGGGATCCCGGTCGAGCAGGCGGCGCGGCTCATGCGTCTGGCCACCTATGCCTCGGTGGCCGCGGCCAGCCTGCTCATCGTGGTCAAGTTGGCCGCTTGGCTCTACACCGACTCCGTCAGCCTGCTCTCGACCTTGATCGATTCCCTGCTCGATGTTGCGGCTTCGATTGTCAATCTGCTGGCGGTGCGCCACGCGCTCATGCCGCCGGACCGCGAACATCGCTTCGGCCACGGCAAGGCCGAGCCGCTGGCGGCCCTGGGCCAGTCGACCTTTATTGCCGGCTCGGCGGTCTTTCTGGTCATCGAGGCGGGCCACAGGCTTTTCGCGCCGCAGGCGATCGAGCGCGCCAATGCCGGCATTGCGGTGATGATCTTCGCCATCGCCGTGACCTTTGTTCTGACCCGCTTTCAGGCCTATGTCGTGCGCCGGACCGGATCGATCGCCATTCAGGCGGATTCGCTGCATTACGTCGGGGACATCCTGATCAACGGCGCCGTGATCGTAGCGCTGCTTCTGGTCTCCCAGTTCGGCTGGCTCTACGCCGATCCGTTGTTCGGGCTGGGGATCGCCGGCTACATCCTCTACAACGCCTGGAAGATCGCCGGCGGCGCCCTGGACATGCTGATGGACCGGGAGCTGCCCGATGACGCCCGGGCACGTATCAAGGAAATCACCCTTGCGCATCCGGAGGTACGCAGCCTGCACGATCTGCGTACCCGCACTTCCGGGCGGCAGACCTTTATCCAGCTTCACCTCGAGATCGACGGCAAGATGTCGCTGCACGAGGCGCATCGGGTGGCCGACGCGGTGGAACTGGACCTTCAGGCGGCGTTTCCCGAGGCGGAGGTGATCATCCACCAGGACCCCTACGGTATCGAGGAAAAGCAGGCGAAATTCGGCTAACGACCGCGACGCGATACCGTCGGCGGCCGGAAGAGGTATTTTTTTGACCTGGATCAATGTCTGGGACGGCGGCCTGTGCGCGTAATCCAGACCTCTAGAACCACGGTCCGCATGAATGGAGAAGCGCATGGCATTGGCATCAATCCTGGCCGTTTTGGACGGTCGTGCCGGCAGCGAAGCGGTGCTCGATACGGCATTGTCGCTGGGCAAGGATTTCGGGTCGGCGGTCGAGCTTCTCCATGTCGAGGCCGGGCCCGAGACGACCATTCCCATGCTCGGCGAAAACGTCTCCGGCGTGGTGGTCCAGCAAGTGATGGAGTCGATCGAAAGCGAGATTGCTCGGCGCGCCGCCGAGGCGAAGCGTCTCTACGCGGTCGGCTGCGTCGCCGCCGGTCTGCCGGTGATCGAGCCCGGCGCGACACCGCCGGCGGGAAGCTTCAGCGTTCGTTTCGACCACACGGTCGGCGAGGAGCCGGCGGAGGTGTCGGAACGTGGTCGCCTGGCGGATCTGGTCCTGGTGGCGCGCCCGTCGGCGGAAGACGGCGGCGCCGGTACGCGCACCCTGGAGGCGGCGCTGTTCGATACCGGCCGGCCGGTTCTGCTGGTGCCGCCGGGCGCGGGCGGGCCGCTTGGCGCCAAGGTCGCGCTGGCTTGGAACGGCAGCCGCGAAGCGGCCCGCGCGGTTGGTGCCGCCCTGCCGTTTCTGAGCAAGGCGGGACGGGTCGTCATTCTGACCGGTCGGCGCTCGGACGGCGACACAAGGCCGAGCCGGCTGGCCGGCTATCTGGCCCTGCACGGGATCGACGCGGAAACCTGGGCCTTCGCGCCGAAACAGGATGCGATCGGCACGGAACTGCTGATCGAGGCCGCCGAAGCCGGCGCCGATATGCTGGTCATGGGTGCCTATGGCCACAGTCGCTTGCGCGAGTTTATTCTGGGCGGAGCGACCCGCCGCGTCGTGGCCGAGGCCGCTATCCCGGTGCTGATGGCCCATTGAATTTCCGGGATTGTCTGACGAAAGGAGTATGAGCGTGAGCTTGAAAAGAATCCGTCTGGAGTTGGCCCGGGACCCGGATTTCCCGGAGGGCAGTACCCGCCATGGCTACGATTTCGTAGCGCCGCTGGCCGCCGACGGCCATATCGACGCGGAGGGCTGGCGCCGGCATCGCGCCGATTGCCGGGTTCGCCGCTTCTGGAACGGCGAGCCCGAGGAGACCGGTCACCTGTTGCACAGACCCGGCGGGAGCTGGGCCTTCCACTATGATCTGGAAGGCGATCCGGACGTCGATGAGCCGGGCTACCGGTTCGACAGCCACGCCTTCAAGCAAGGCGAGTACGTCTCGATCACCGAGCGGGACGGCAAGCTCAGGACCTTCCGGGTCGCCTCGGTGCGCTGAAGCGCCTTGGCCGCGTTCGTTGACTCGAGAAAACCGGACCTGTCGCCCGAATGCGATTAGCCTTAGTATCGCGGCATGGCGGACCAGCGGAAGACCATCATCCTGACCGGCGCGAGCCGCGGCATCGGCCACGCCACGGTCAAGCGCTTCAGCGACGAGGGCTGGCGCATCATCACCTGCTCGCGCGACAAGGTGCCGGCCGAATGTAAGCGCGATCCCAACTGGACACACCATATCAGCGCCGATCTGGCCGACCCCAAGAGCCTCGGGGCCTTCGTCGCGGAGGCCAACGAGCTCCTGCACGACGGCGCCTTGGATGCCCTGGTCAACAATGCCGCGATCTCGCCCAAGACCGCGTTCAAGGAGCGCCTCGGTGTCATCAACGGCGATCTGCAAGGCTGGCGCCAGGTCTTCGAGCTCAACCTCTTTGCGCCGTTGACGCTCGCCCGGGGCTTCGCGGTGGCGCTGCGCAAGGGCAAGGGCAGCATCGTCAACATCACCTCGATCGCCGGCCACCTGATCCATCCTTTCGCCGGCTCGGCCTATTCGACCTCGAAGGCGGCGCTCTCGGCCTTGACCCGGGAAATGGCGGTCGAGTTCGCCGGGATCGGCGTGCGGGTCAACGCGGTCGCGCCCGGCGAGATCGAGACCGCCATGATCGGCGAGGAGTACGAGGCGCTGATTCCGCGCATTCCCATGCACCGCATGGGCCGCCCGGAGGAGGTCGCCTCGGCGGTGTTCCGGCTGTGCACGGAGGATTTCGGCTACGTCACCGGCACCGAGATCTTCGTCACCGGTGGCCAGCACCTTTAGGGATCAGGTAAGGGATCCGGCGCTCGGCGCCGGTCAGTCGAGCCGCGCCAGCAGGTCGTTGAGCCAGGCCAGCCGGGCCCTGGTCTCGGCGCTGCCGTGGTTGAGCCATTCGCTCAGATGGCCGGCTTCCTCGGCGTGATGGGCGCGCAGCTCGGTCAGGCGCACCAGCTCGCGCTCGGTCATCTCGATCAGCACCTCGAGCTGCAGCTTCTGCTCGGCCGGCGGCAAGAGGTGCAAAAAGCGCATCTTGAGCGTCAGGATCAGCTTGTTGATGTCGTTGACCGGCGCCCGCGCGTTGGCGGTCAGCAGGGTGGTGAGCGCCGCGCGCCCGGCCTCGGTCACGCTGAGCACGGTCTGGTCGCCGAGGTCGCTTTGACCGGCCGCCTCGATCAGGCCCTCGACCCTGAGCAGCTCGAGCGGCGGCGCCACCAGATCGAGCGACGGGCCGACCACGTGAGAGGTGAAGTGGCGCACCTCGCCGGCCAGCTCGGCGTAGCGCCGCGGGCCGGACGCCAGGATGCCCAGCGCCAGGAGGCGCACGGCCTCGCTCGGGATCAGTGAGTTGTCGCGATACATGGCGTTTTCGAATCCGCTCCTTCGCAGCTTAACGCTTAACGTAGGTTGAAAGTTGGCCCTTGTCCAGATGGATAATGCGAATGCGACCTATTCGCAAAAATAACACCGGGGTGCCTTTCGGGCGCCTTTGAGGTGCATTCAGGCGCCCCCAGGGCGCCGCGAAGCGGACTCAACGCGGCCCCGTGCAGCACGGCTGCCATGGCGCGTGCGAGGCCGGCCCGATTCCGGCTCTTCGCACCCGTCTCACCCCTCGGGCGGGCCCTTGAGCTCGACGGTGTTGCCTTCCGGGTCGCGGAGGTAGATCGAGGGGCCTGTGCCCTCCGCGCCGTAGCGCCGCTCGACCGGTCCGTGCTCGATGCCGTGGCTTTGCAGGTGGGCCGCGATCGCCGCCGCGTCGAACGGCTCGATGCGCAGGCAGAAGTGATCCAGGTTGCGCCCCACGCGGCCCGGCGCGGCGCCGCCCTGGCGGCCGATCTCGCCGGCCACGTCGACCAGGTCGATCAGGCAGGCGCCGGCCCTGAGCTGGGTCAGCCCCAAGGCCTCCTGCACCTTCTCAACGGTGCAGCCCAGCACCTCGCCATAGAAGCGCACCATCTGCTCGACGTCGCGCACGCGTAAGACCACGTGGTCGATGTTGCGGATCCGGATCATGGGTCAGCTTTCGGGGGCCGCTGTAGGCCTAACAGATGGGCGGCCGCGGCGGCGAAAAAAGGGGACTGGTCCTTTGGGCGCCGAAAAATCAATCGAGTCCGACCCCTTGATGTGCGTTCCGAACATGCGCGGACGCCGTGGTGCAAAGTGAAACAACGCAAGCATGCCGACTTGGCCCTGGTTCTGTTTGAGAACTGCTGTTCCAGATTTGGATTCGGATCCGGCGCTTAGCCTTCCGGTTGCTTAGTGCCGCGCTCTTCAAATTCTTCCAGCAGGCCTCTCATTACCCAGGTGTTATGCGCTCTCGCCAAACTATGCTTCTCAATATCAAACGTGCCATCTTGATGACGTATTGTCTTTAAGGGATCCCTTCCCAATTCTACAATTAGTTGCGTCAACTTTTCATGAATTCGCGCCAAGGATTGAGCCGAAAGCCGCCCTGCCTCTTCTTCAATAGCAGATATCAAGCCTGCGGCGATTAAGCGGCCAATCTGTCGAAGCTCCATCGTAACCGAATCATCAAGCGATACCGACCGGGTCGTTCGGCCGTCACGCCAAGTCCTTTCTCTTGCTTCGCCTCCAGGCTGCTTCATCGTGCCTTGCCCATGAGGTGTGTCGTCTTTCCAATTGCCTTCAAGCGTCTTCCCATTTGCCCAGGTGTATATGCCCCAACCGGTGCGGCGACCTCTATGGAACTCACCTTGATACTGGTCCCCGTTGCCCCACCGATAGTGGCCAGTACCGTGCATCCGGCCTTCATGCAAATCACCTTCGAAGACGTCCGTTTGTTTCGCCCCACTGTCTTCGTAGTCGATCACCAATTGGCCCGGTCCGTGCGCTTTGCCTTTCAGGCATGGCCCAGACCAGGTCACACGCTTGTTCTTGCCTCCATGCCATAACCAGATTTTGCAGCCGGACCGGCCATCTTTCACCCAGTCGCCGCGGTATTTGTTGTTGTCTTGATCAACCATCGGGGAACTCCCAGCATCCATCGTCAAATTTCGCAATGGCTCCCGCTCAGGCGATCGACCGAATTCCCACACGCAGACAGAACCATTCTACACTTTGGATACTTTGCAGACACAACCTCATGCGTCTCAGCCGACTGCGATTTGGCCTATAGGAACGAGGATGTTGGTGCAATCGCCATCAGATCGTAGTTGTCCCCTAGCTGACATACCGGCTCGCTCTAGCAGCTACGTCGAGGAGCATCGTCCAGGTTCCCAGGTAATTCGACAGGTGGGCACAAGCTAATTAGTGTGTCAACAGGCGGAAAGACTGCTGGATTTCTTTCCCCCAGTTCTGGCTGCGATGCGAACTCTAGGGTCTTGAATTTGACTCGTGGTGGTTGGAAACAGAAGTAGCGGCAAAAAACGAGAGTCTTGTTCACCAATGGGCCGCCAGGGAATCGCGGCTTCACGACATCTTCATAGTCAAATCCCGTCCAATAACAGGGATAGGTGGCGAGGATCGCCGCGGTTAGGATCGTTAGGGGCTTAATAAGCCGGGTCAAACTGGCAGCGATGGCGCCAAATCCGATTGCCGCTGCCTGACCGGTCGGATCCGTGAGATTGATCGAACTATTGAACACGTAACGATAGGGGTTCAAATCTCCGGACCCGAAACCCAACGGATCCTCGGAAAGAAACCGTCCCGCAACAGGATCATAATATCTGGCCCTGTAATAGTAGAGGCCACTCTCTAAGTCGGCTTCGCGCCCGGTAAATGTGTAGGGATTTTCTAGTGAACCCTGCTGCAGGGCTATGCGCCCGAATGTGTCGTAGGCATATGCCCTGACGCTATTGGCTGAAGCGTCCGTCAAGTCCGTGACACTCCCCAGCGCATCCCTATGGTAATAGAACCGTTCTGTTAGCTCGAAGACTCCGCTGCTATCGATATCACGCTCCATCAGAAGAGGATGGTCGATGCCAGGCCCATGAGAGTAGTGAGCCACCAAGTTGCTCGATCCATCGAACTCAATCACAATATCCTCATTGTCGTAAGTGTAGCGAACAATCTCACCGTTTACGTTCTTTTCTATCCTGCGATCCAAACCGTCATACCGGTACTCCGCAAAGCTCAGATCCGGAAAATCGACACGCGTCAAACGGTTTTCGGCATCGTAGTGGAAAATGGTCGCTTCGCCAGTGGACTTGCTGGTCTTGCTGGCTAGATTGCCGTTGGCGTCGTAGCCGTAGACAAAGAGATCGTCGGCGAGAAGGCGGTTACCTGAACCAAATACTGAGTCAGCAATCTGTCCGTCCCGACGGACCCGGTTGCCCAATGGGTCGTAGCCGAAGCTCTCGGCTGGACTGCCCAATGTCGTACGGGTCGCTGAGGTAACTTGATTGAGATTGTCATATTCGAAAGACAGCATTGATGCGACGCTCAAAGCGGTTCGACTCTGTTCCAGGCTTTCACGATAGCCCGTCGAGCTGTAGGAATAGGAGAAACTGGAAAAGTTGCTTGTTGCTGTTGCATGACCGACCGAAGAAATACGGCTCGCTAGATCATATTGACGCTCAATTCTCGTACTATTCGGTAGCAATACTTCGGTTAAGCGCCGACGACCATCATAGGTGAATCGGAAAGGTATCTGATTGAACTGGTTCGACGGATCGGTCAATTCGACAAGACGATTGACAGTATCATACTCATAGGTCGTGGACCCTCTGGGATCCACCATCAAGCTGCGGTTGCCGTTGCTATCATAGTCATACTCCAGAACAACTTCTGGCTGGAAAGGAGATCCGGCAGTGGATGAGGATTTCAGCTGGTTCAAAATATCATAGGTAAAGGTGATCTTACTGTGATCGTCTTCTATTATGGTTGGGTTATCCACCTCATCATAACTGAACCTCCGAATGTTTTCGTCGGGTGTACCAGGAAGCATCCGCTCGACGATACGACGGTTGGCAAGATCATACTCGAACTCGATTGTCTGGTTTTTTCTGTCTACCGTGCGGCTCACATTACCGTTGCCGTCGTAATTGAATGCCTTTGGCAATCCCAAGGGATCAAATTGCCGGGCCAAACGACCTATGGCGTCATACTCGAAAGTTGTGAGATTTGCGTTGGCATCGACAGTCGCGATAAGATTCCCTGATGCGTCATAGTCGAAACACGCCACGCCGACCGTGCCACACTGGGGAACTGGTTCCTGGTTGGTTGCATCTATTCGCTTGGTAATTCGATTGGCTGCATCGTAAACAAACCGTGTTGCTCTTAGCAGAGCGTCGACGATTTCAATCGGATTGCCCGCAAGGTCATATGTCACTCTGGTCGTATTGTTGAGCGCATCGCGGAACTCGACCGGATTGCAGCTTGCAGGATCATAAGCGAATCTCTCACTGCCCTCTTCTGGAAGTCCGGTCGCCTTGACCATTTCCGTTACTAATCCGGGGCAATTGGGATCGGCATAGATGAAGCCCATCCGCTCCCCATTGGGATCGATGGTCTCAATCACATTGCCCTGGCTGTCGTAGGTCAAAATCGTCGGTGGATTACCGTTAGGATCTGTGATCCGACTCACACGATTGAAATCCGCGGTAAAGTCGATCCGCCGTTCTCGCTCCAACGGTGTTCCGGCGGCATCTCTAAAGACCACAAGGTTGCCACGATCATCGAACTCGGCTTCAGTCTTGGCACCGTTTGGCGAAACGGTCGCAACGGGGTTGTTATTGTTGTCTAGCGTGAGGCTTATCGTTCGGCCTAGTGCATCAGTTTGGCGCCGGATTGTTCCAAAATTGTTGAGCTCGTAGGTGGTCGAGATACCTCTGCCGTCGGTGAACGTTGCGAGCCGCGCACTTGGCCGTACGAAGGGGTTCGGATTGCCGGGCGAGCCCTGCCCGGTTGCAAGGTTGGCAAGCCCCACCGATCTGCTCGACTGCACCCCAGCCGACGCCCCGTCGGGGAAGCCGGAGCCGGTGAGTTGGCCGGCGAAACCGTAGTTTTGCGTGGTCACAAAGCCCCGCTCCGAGACCTCGGCCGTCAGCCGGCTTTCTAGACTGTAGTCGTAGCGGATTTCGCTGCTGTCGGGGTTGACCACCTTCAAGAGTGTGCCGAGCGGGTCATAGACGTAGCTCGTGACGCGGCCCGCTGGGTCGGTCACGCTCGCGAGCTTGCCGTTGGCCGGGTCGTAGGTAAAGGTGGTGACCAGGTCGCCCGGCTTGTTGGTGATCGTGAGCACGCGCCCCTGGGCGTCGTAGTCGTAGTCCGTGCGATTGCCGTTGCGGTCGATCTCGGCCGTCTGGCGGCCGCTCGCGTCGAACACGAAGCTGCGGCCGTCCTTCAGGGTCCGGGTAAGCCCGCCGGTCGTCGGGTTCTTGACCAGGGTCGAGAAATCGCCGCGCGGCGTCACGAAGGCGATGGTCTCGATATCTCCACCGAAGATGCGGACATCCCAGCTTCGCAGGTCATTGTCGTTGGTTGCCGCCCCCGTGGCCGATGTGAAACCCATGAAGGCCGTCGTGCTGCCCAGCACCTGGACGAGATCCACGACCCGTGAGACGGTTGGCGCCGCCGGCCGCTCCGGCGTTTGGGATACGCGTGCCTCGAGAGTCCGGCTTTCGCCGTTGTATTCGACCCAGGCAAACCAGACCGCGCCGTTGTTCATGCGTGTTGGGATCGTGGTTGCGGCTAGTGAACGAAGTCCGCCGTTGAGATTGATGCCGACATGATTGCCATTGGGATCGAAGGTGTTGCCCAGTTGCGGGCCGAAAGTGTCGAGTTCCACCACGACGCTTGGACTGATCCCGCCGTAGCCGATGCCGCGGCCGGTGCCGCCGACGATGTCGGGCCGGTTCAGGATCACGAAAGCGATGCCGTCGGCCCCGGGGCCATCGAAATCGCGTGCCCCGCGCGAATCGGTCATCTGGAAAGTGAAGAAGGAGCGGAAGGAGAGACGGAGCCCATCGGCCTCCAAGGGCACCGCCTCGTTGAGAACGGCCGTACTGGCCTGACCGAAATTGTTGGTCAGGCGCAGCACGGTCTGGCCACCGAAAACGACCGGTGTGCGGTTGATGGCGACGACCGAGCCGTTCAGGCGGAACTGGGCGAGGTCACCGAAATCGGGGAACACGATAGGCAGGTCGTTCTCGACCACGGGATCGAACACCAGCACGGTGCCATCGCCCTCTCGGATAGCAATGCGGCCGTCAGGCAGTTGGGTGGCACGCTGCCGGCCGGCAAGGCTCCAGCCGGCGCCGAATGGGCTATCTTCCTGGTTGTCGATAATCACGCTGCCGGTCGAGGTAGCGCTGACCTTGGAGCAGCCGAAGTCGCCGGTGGCCGTGTACTTATAGGGATAGCTGCCGGTGGCGAACTGGCTGGCGTCGAAGGAAATGGCCTGGCGGATGGTGTCGCCCGCCACGAGCGGCGGGTCGCCCGGGCCATTGCGCGGGTCGGAGACAGTCGTGTCCATGAAGACCGGGCCGGCGACCTCTATACCGCCCACTTCCAGGCGGCCCTCGATCAGCGGCGGCAGGCCGGTGGCGGCCGGGAAGGTGACCTCGGCGGCGACGATCGGCCGTGGGTCGGCGGCGCTCGAGTTGTAGACGAAGCTCCGGGCCTGCGGTTGCCCAAGCCAACGATAGCTTGGCAACGTCAAGGACGTCGAGAAGTTGCCGTCGGCCAGCACCGTCGGCGTCTTGTTGAAGGGGTTGTCGTCGTCGGTGGCGCTGGCGCCGGGGCCACGCGGCACGGCGAAGAGGTAGGTCGCCTCGGTGATCAGGTCGCTGGCGATGATGGCGGTCGAGCTGTCGACCGAGCCTTGGCCGAGCACCCGGAAGCCGCCCGTGGCCGGGTCGAGGCCCCAGAGGTCGACCGCGGTGCCAGCCGGCAGGTTGTCCAGGTTGGGCAGGGTCAGGCTGGCCGCCGGGCTGAAGGTCGCGCCGAAGGGCAGGACCTTGACCACCTGGCAGGGCAGGATGGAGGCCGGTATGGAGGCCGGCAGCACGTCGCGCCCTAGTTCGGAGACCGAGATTGCGGCCGCCGTCGTGGCGCCCAAAGGCACCTCCAAACGCACGCCGGGTAGAGTTGAATTCTCAACCAGAGTGGTCCCCGTGGTGCTGACTGGCACCTCGATCGCCGCTGGCGCGCGCATCAGGAAGAATGGCACGGCGCGGACGTTTTCGACCCCGGCGATCAGCTCGATCGCCTCGCTCAGCCCGCCGTAGGCCGAGCCATCGGGCGCCGCCTGGGCGGCCGAGGGATCGAGGGCGATGAGCGACGCATCGTCGGCAATGGCGGAAAGAGTGAAGCTGCCGTCGGCCGCGCTGGTCGTGGTAGCGCCGCCAGCGGTGACCGTGGCGCCGAACACACCCAATTCTGTACCGTCTGCCTCGAAGGCGTCGGCATCCAGGATGCGCCCGCTGAACGCGGTCGCGACCGGGGTCTCGGTCACGGTGATGATGACGGACTCCGAGTCCGACAGCAACCCGTCGCTGACCGAGAGGGTGAGCACGATGTCGCCGACCTGCTCAGGGCTCGGCGTGAAGGCAAAGAGCCCCGCGTTAGGCAGCCCAACCTGCTCGACCACAGCGTCGAGGTGCGCACCATCGGGCAGAGGCAGTGGCACGGCGCGGAAGAAAAGGTCGTCGCCCTCGAAGTCGCTGCCCGTCAGGGCAAAGCTGAGGGTCGAGCCAAGCGCCACGGTCTGGTTGCCGACCGGGTCGAGGACAGGCGGTGTATTGCCCATTGCCGGGCCGGCCCGCACGGCCACGGTGTCGGGTTGCGAGTCGAAGGCGCCGTCGCTGACCGTCAGCTCGGCGATGTAGAGGCCGGCCAGGTCCGCGGTGAAGCTCGGCCCGACCGCCGTCGCATCGCTGAAGGCCGCGGTGCTGCCTTCAGGCGTGAAAAGGAAGCGCCAGCTATAGGTCAGGGACCGGCCTTCTGGGTCGCTGGAGGCGCTGCCGTCGAGCGTGACGAGCGCGCCTTCAATTCCTTGCTGGTCCGGCCCGGCCTCAGCGATTGGCGGATTGGCGTCGGCGGAGATGGTCACCAAATCGGGATCGGACTCCACGATGCCGTCATTGACGATCAGTTGCACCACGTAGTCGCCGACGAGATCAGCGACAAAGCCGGGCGCGGCCGTGTCGGCGCCGCTCAGCTCTGCCGTGCTGTCCAAGGGCTTGGAGGCGAAGCTCCAAGCGAAGGTGAGCGGATCGCCGTCGGGATCGCTGGAGCCCGTGCCGTCGAGCGTGACCGACCCGCGCAACGGGATCACCCGGTCCGCCCCAGCGTCGGCGATCCCCGGCCGGTTGAGGATGGCGGCGACCACCGTGTCCGGCGCGCTGTCCAGCAGGCCGTCGTTGACGATCAGCTGGGCGACGTAAGTGCCGATCAGGTCGGCGGTGAAGCTCGGGGCGACCACCGTGGGATCGCTCAGAAAAGCGCTGCTACCCGCCGGCTTGACGGTGAGCGCCCAGCGGAAGCTCAAGGGGTCGCCGTCCGGGTCGAAGGAGCCGGCGCCGTCGAGCTGCACCAGCTGGCCCGGCAGGACTTCCTGGTCCGGGCCGGCGTCGGCGACCGGCAGGCTGCCGCTGCCCTCGCAGACCACCGCCACGTCGGGCGCGCTCTCCAGCTGCCCGTCGCTGACGATCAGCTGGGCGACGAAGCAGCCGGTCTTGGTCGGCTTGTGCAGCAGCAGCGGGAATCTCGCGGCCGTCGGGTCCGCGATCACCGTGCTCGAGCCGTCGGGCCGGCCGATCAGCGACCAATGGAAGCTGAGCGGATCGCCGTCGGGGTCGAAGGAGGCCGTGCCGTCGAGCATAACGGTGTCGCCGTTCATGCCGAATAGGTCAGGCCCGGCGTCGGCCACCGGCCGGGCGCCCCCGGTCGTGATCACAACGGTGTCCGGGCGGCCCGCCTCGGCGCCGTCCGCGACGATCAGCTGGGCCACGTAAGTGCCGGGCAGATCGGCCGTGAAACTGGGCCTGACCGCGCCCGGGTCGTCGAGCCTGGCGGCACTGCCGGTCGGCGCCGAGACCAGCGCCCAGCGCAGCTTCAGCGGATCGCCGTCGGCATCGCTCGAGCCCGCGCCGTCGAGCTCGACCAGCTCACCCGCCGCAACCGCCCGGTCCACGCCGGCCGCCGCGACCGGTGCGCTGTTGACCGTCGATACCGCGACCGTGTCGAACTCGGCCGGCCTGAGCGCGTCGTCGTCGACCACTTCGAGCTGCAGCACGTAGTCGCCCGGCGCGTCCGGCGTCAGCAGCGCGCGCTCCTGGGTCGCGCCGACCGCCAGCTTCACCGTGCTGCCGGGCGGCTGGACGATCAGCGCCCAGGAGCGCTCGACCTCGCGGCCCGCCGCGTCGGTCGTGCGCTCGCCGTCGAGCTCCAGGCTCCGGCCGACCTGGGCGCGCCGCGCCGGCCCGGCATCGGGCCCGGGCTGGACCAGCTCGGTCGAGATCGCCACCCGGGCCGGCGCGCTCGTGCGCGCGCCGTCGCTGACCGTGAGCTCGGCCACGTAGTCGCCCAGGAGATCGACAGTGAAGCGCGGCCGGAGCCCGCCCGGGTCGTCGAGCGTCGCCTGGCTGCCCGCGGGCACCTCGACCAGGCTCCAGCTGTAGCTGAGGCGGTCGCCGTCGAAGTCGCTCGAGGCGCTGGCATCGAGCACCGCCAGGTCGCCGAGCGCGACCAGCCGGTCCGCCCCGGCATTGGCCAGCGGCGCCGAGTTGATCGTCGAGATCGTCACTGCCGCCGCGGCGCTGCTGTCGCCCTTGTTGTTGGTGACCACGAGTTCGGTCGCGTAGTCGCCCGACAGATCGGCCTGGAAGCTCGGCTTGACCGCCGCGGGGTCGTCGAGCGCCGCCAGGCTGCCGGGCGGAACCGAGACCAGCGTCCAGGCGAAGTCGAGCGGCTTGCCCTTGAGCGGCTCGATCGAGCCCGAACCGTCCAGCATTACCACGCTGCCGACCGCCGCCGTGCGGTCGAAGCCGGCGTCGGCGACCGGCGGCGGGTCACCCGCCTGCGCGAGTGCCGGGGCGACCAGGCCGCCGCCAGCCGCGGGGGCGGTCTCCTCGGCGGACCAGGGCGGGGCGGCGTCGCGACCGATGAAGGCCGCCATCAACCCAAGGGCGGCGACGGTCACGAAGCTCTTCTTGACGGCGGTCATGCGGTTTCTCCATGGCAGGCGGGTGGCGGGCAAGCAAGCGGGAAGCAAGCGGGTGTGGGGCAGGCGGCCCTGGGCGGAAGACAGCCCGCGGCCGGCGCAACGCCGGACTGTGGCCCACCGTTTGCGGTCAAAGCCGATGTGCGGCCGATCGGCCCGAGAATGAGGGTCGTCTTCGGCGCGGCGTTCCAGTGTCGCTGTATGGACTTGCTCCCCCGCGATGAGATCAGCACGTGCTCACGGCTTCGTGAAGAGCAGACTTCCCTAACAGCGTGCATCACGTCAAATCAGAAAAGTTTGCTTCGGTATGCGTCAATGTTATACCCGGCCTCCAGCGCACACGGGCGGGGGCGGGGAGAACATGATCACGATTCGGCAGATCGAGGCTTTCAAGGCGGTCATGGACGCCGGTAGCGTGAACCAGGCGGCCCGGATCATGCGCTTGTCTCAGCCCGCCGTGAGCCGCCTGCTGTCGGATCTCGAGGCCAACGTCGGCTACAGCCTGTTCGAGCGGCGCAAGGGCAAGCTCGCCGCGCGCCGCGAGGCCCAGGCGCTCTATGCCGAAGTGGAGCGTTCCTTCGTCGGCTTGGAGCGGATCGCCGAAACGGCCGAACGCATTGGGCAGGAGCGGAAAACCACACTGCGGCTCGCCGTGCCGCCGGCTTTTTCGCTCGGCCCCATGCCGGCGATCATCGCGCGGCTCGTGAAGGCGCATCCCGGCTTGTTCATTTCGGTGGAAACACGCTCGCGGTCTCGGATCCTCGAAGGACTCGCGGACGGCCACTACGATATCGGCTTGGCCAGCCTGCCGATCGAGACGCCGGGCGTCGGCATGGCGCCGCTGCTGAGTTCGGAGGTTGCGTGCCTGGTCCCGGCCGACCACCCCCTGAGCCGACGCAAGGTGATAACGCCCCGGGACCTCGGAGGGGTCAGCTTGATCCTGGGCACAGAACGGACGCCGATGCGCCTCGAACTCGCCCGTCTGCTCGGCGAAGCGGGCATCGGCTTCGAGCAGCGGATCGAGGTCACGACCCTGCAGATGGCCTGCGCCCTGATCGCCCAGGGTGTCGGCGCCGCGTTCTTCGTCCGTTGGTTCTTTGCCGATGGGCCGCTCCAGGGCGTCCGCCTGATTCCGTTTCGGCCGCGCCTCTGCGTCGACTTTTCGGTGCTGTTCCCCGCCGGCCGTCCGCCCGAAGGCATCGCGGCGGAGTTCGTGCAGGCCTGCCGGGCAGTGCCGCAGGAGAGCCAGAGCGGGTTCGGGTTGCATGGACGGGGCGATCCCGACGAAACCGACGCCGCTCTCGTGGTCTAAATCAGACATATGGGTCCCCTAGGATCGCCTTTGCCGTTGGCTCGGGTGGAAGGCGCGCGCGGGCGATGCCGTGCGCATCGTCAAGCGTGTCTGACGCCCCGAGGAAACGGCAAAGGCGACCCTTCGGGCGGCCTTGCGAGCCCCCCGGCGTCGTTGCGCGGCGCTTGTGATGC
>JBFJPL010000040.1:0-34306 GCA_041617155.1 Kiloniellales bacterium | reverse complement strand
TGCCCGCCAGCGCCGTTTTGGCGAGGCGTGCCGAGACGCCGACCCGAAGGCCGCCGGTGATCAGCTTCAGAAGCGCCCAGCGGCCGGTCGCGTCGAGCGAGTCGAGCCAGCCTTCGAGCAGGCGCGGCACCTCGCCGCGGCCGGCCATCGACAGCCGCGCCACGACCTCGGGCAGTTCGGGCGGACGGTTGGCGCCGGGCCGCCCGGGCCAAATCAAGGCCACCGTCTCCGCCAAATCGCCGACGTAGTCGTAGGACCAGCCGAACAGCACCGGGTCGACCCGGGTCTCGACCAGCCTGCGGATCAGGGCCGGCTTGGCCGCGGCGAAGCCGAGCCCGCCGGTCAGCGCCGCCAGACCATAGCCACGGGCGGGATCGGGGGCCGTCCGGAAGTATTCGGTCATGAGCCGCAGCTTGCCGTTGCGCGCCGGCGTGAAGGCCAGACGGTCGAGCAGTTCGGCGAAGTCCTTCATGGGTCGCCGTCCGGCGGCGCGCCATCGGCCTCCTGCTCCGCCTCGCCGCGGCCGATCAGGGCCAACGCCCGCGCGCGCAGGCCGCGCCCGCTCGCATGGTGGATCAGCGCCTCCTCGTTGCCGTGGGTCACCCACACCTCGGGCGCCGCCACCTCCTCCAGGGTCGCGGTCAACTCGTCCCAGTCGGCGTGGTCGGAGATGACCAACGGCAGCTCGACGCCGCGCTGCCGCGCCCGTTGGCGGACCCGCATCCACCCCGAGGCCATGGCGGTGACCGGTTCCGGCAGGCGGCGCGACCAGCGGTCGGCCAGGGCCGATGGCGGCGCCATCACGATCTCGCCCTTGAGCGCTCTCTTGTCGAGACCGGCCACAGGCCTAAGCTCGCCGAGCGCCACGCCCTGGTCCTCGTAGAGCGCGCACAGCCGCTGCAGCGCGCCGTGCAGGTAGACCGGCTTGTCGTAGCCGGCCAAGCGCAGCAGCGCGATCACCCGCTGCGCCTTGCCCAGAGCATAGGCGCCGAGCAGATGAACCCGTTCGGGGAAGGTCTCCAGCGAGCGCAGCACCTTGGCGATCTCATCGCCATCGGGCGGATGGCGGAAGACCGGCAGACCGAAGGTCGCCTCGGTCACGAAGACATCGCAGGGCACGACTTCGAAGGGTTCGCAGGTCGGATCCGGGCGACGCTTGTAGTCGCCCGAAACGACGACGCGGCATCCCTGCCACTCGATCACGGCCTGGCCGCTGCCCAATACATGACCGGCTGGCGCGAAACGGACTTGCACGCCGTTGTGCTCGGCGGCCTCGCCATAGTCCAGGGATTGTCGGACCCGCCCCGCCCGGTCGCCGAACCGCGCCGTCATGATCGCCAGCGTGCCCGGCGTCGCCAGTACCGAGTCATGGCCGGGTCGTGCATGATCGGCGTGGCCGTGGGTGATGACGGCCCGGCCGACCGGCCGCGCCGGATCGACGTAGAAGTCTCCCGGGACGCAGTAGAGCCCCCGTTCGGTGACCTTCAGCCAGGATTCCGGCTTGGACGAAACAACCCGCATGTCTGCAAAGCTAACGCGCCCGACCGATCGCTCCAAGGTTCGAGAGTCTGTGCCAATCTCGATCGAGTTCGGATATCTTGGGCGCTGCTTTTTGGAAGATCCAAGGAAGTCTCATGAGCGTCGCCTTCCGGTTGCACGAGCGCTTGGCCGAGGATTGCCACGAGCTGACGCGCCTGGCCCTGTCGCGGGTGTTGCTGATGGACGATGCCAACTACCCCTGGCTGATCCTGGTGCCCGAACGCCCCGGCCTCGGCCATCTGCACGACCTGGCAGGGGACGAACTCCCGGTCATGATCCGAGAGATCGCGCAGGCATCCCGCGTGCTTGAAAAGATCTTCCTGCCGGACAAGATCAATGTGGCTGCGATCGGCAACAAGGTGCCTCAGCTCCATGTCCACATCGTCGCCAGATTCTCAACCGATCCGGCCTGGCCGGATCCGGTCTGGGGCGCCGTGGCGCGGCGACCCTACGCGGCCGATCTCCTGGGCGAGCGAACCGCGGCCCTGCAAGCGGCCTTCGCGTTGGCTTGAGGGGTGGCCATCCGGGATTGGCGGCCGTCGATCAGGTGGTGGACATCATTGACCGGCGCGACGGCTCAGAAGTGGACCTGCACCTCGCGTACGTTCGCCTCCCCGACCTCGCCATAGCGCTTCACGGCATAGGCGCCTTCGGCCAAGGGCGAGGCGCGCAGGACGGGTTCCACAACTGCGAAAAGCGCATCGGCATCGGGCCCGTACATGAACAGCGTACAGAGTCCGTCGCCGAACTCGTCGCCGTCGAACTCGCCGGCGTCCTGAGCACTGATCGCGGTCTCCAGCTGATCGGACAAGTCGAATATCTGGTTCTGCTCAGCTTCCGAGCCGTAGGCATCGCCGGACATCCGAAGATAAACCGTGACGGCGTGCTCGGACGCGCCGCCGCGATGATCGTCGCTGTTCAAATCGGTGAGCTGCTGGAAGAAATTCATGGCCTGCCGTTCCAATCCTTCACAACAATCAGGGTGGCGGTTAACGACACGAGGTGCTGCCCGCCGGTTCAGCCCCGCCATTTGCGCGGGCAGAGACTAGTGCGGCTTGGTGAACAATTTGTTGCCGTGGCGTTGTGTCATCGTCGTGTCTTCCCGGACTCTATCCTCGGCTTGGCGCAACGGTGATCGGCGCTATGATCCAGCCCATGGACAGGTTCCGCGACATCCGGCCGGAGGTCGCCACGGCGCTCGACGCAGGACGGCCCGTGGTCGCCTTGGAGTCGGCCCTGATCGCTCATGGGCTGCCCTATCCCTCGAACCTCGAGACAGCGCTGCGGATCGAGCAAAGGCTGCGCGATTCGGGCGTGGTGCCGGCAACGATCGGCGTCACGGAAGGCGCCCTGCGGATCGGGCTTCGCGCCGACGAAATCGAACGCTTTGCCCAATGCGAGAATGTCGCGAAGGTGAGCCGGCGCGACCTGGCTGCGGAAACCGCCAGCGGCGGCGACGGTGCAACCACGGTTGCCGCCACCATGATCGCCGCCGCCCTGGCCGGGATCAGGGTCCTCGCGACCGGCGGCATCGGCGGCGTGCACAGGGGCGGCGAAAACAGTCTCGATATCTCGGCCGACCTGACGGAATTGTCGCGCCGGCCCGTTGCCGTGGTCTCGGCCGGTGCCAAGGTCATTCTCGATCTGCCGCGAACCCTGGAAGTGTTGGAAACCCAGGGCGTGCCGGTGGTTGGTTATGGCACGGACACTTTCCCGGCCTTCTACTGCCGGGACAGCGGTCTTGCTCTGGCGCATCGCGTCGATACACCGCAGGAAGCGGCCCGGCTGATTCAGGCGCACTGGGCTCTGGGCCTCGAAGGCGGCGTTCTGTTCGCCAATCCGCCTCCGGATGCGGCGGCTCTGGACCCGGCCGACATCGATCGTTGGTTGGTCGAATCGACGGCGCGGGCGGGGGCAGCCGGAGTCATGGGCAAGGAACTCACACCCTTTCTGCTCGCCGCCTTGGTGGAGGCGAGTGGCGGAGCGACCCTCGCGGCCAACATTGCCTTGATCGAGCATAACGTTCTTGTGGCCGGCGAAATCGCGACCGCCTACGCTGAATGCAAGCCAAAATAGATTTGGTATGTGGCATTTCACCGCCACAAATCCCGGGCTCAAGACTTCGGCAAATCGCTAATGATGAACGGCCTTTGATCTCGGGTGGTTGACGCCCCAATACTTTCAAGTAATTACAAGCGTTTATTCAGAAAAATTCGCCACAAATCAGACGTTAACCATGGAAGGCCAGCAGTCACTTCAGGAAAATTAGGTTTTTATCAATAGAATTCAACGTAATGCTTAATTTATGCGCAAGGTATTGGTTGTACGCTTAAGGGGCGTAAGCGCGCGTGCAGTTTGCCGGATCAAATCAACTATCCCGGTCAGAAGGCCTTGATGACGAAATCGTTGAACATCTTTGTTGTCGATGACGACCGGGACGTGGCCGAGGGCCTGGCCGAAGTCCTCGAGGTCTCAGGCCACGGCGTGCAGCTCGCTCATAGCGGCGAGGAGGCCATGCGCCTGCTGCGCGATCAGATCTTCGACATAGCGTTCATCAATGTGAAGCTGCCGGGCATGACCGGCATCGAGAGCTTCCTGGAGGTTCACAAGATACAGCCTACGACCCGGGCCATCATGATGACCGGCTATACGGTCGAACAGCTGCTGACCCAGGCGGTGGCGAACGGCGCCGTGCGACTGGTGCAAAAGCCGTTCGGCTTGGACACGGTCCTGACGGCTCTGGAATCCGTCAAGCCAAACGGAATGGTCATGGTGGCCGAGGACGACCCGAACTTCTGCGAACGGGTCCGGGACAAACTGAGCCAGCATGACTATCGCATTGCGGTTGCCCGAACCGGCACGGAGGCGCTCGAAGCCGTGCGGTCCGGCAATCTCGACGTCCTGGTCTTGGATCTTCGCGTACCCTTTGTCAGCGGGTTGGAAGTCTATCTGGAGCTCAAGAAACGCGGCCACGACCTGCCGACTATCCTGGTCAGCGGGATCGTGAACGTCGCCGACGACGCGGTCGACATGCTGCGTGACATATGCGTGAAGGGAATTCTCGCCAAGCCTTTCGATCCGGCCAAACTGCTGAATGCGCTTCAGAACGTTTCGGGCACGCCTTGTGTTCCTTTCAGCCCGGGCAAAGAGGCCGCCCCGGACGACCAGGAATCCGGCAGCCCGCCGCCGATCGATGCGCCGCAACCCGCGCTCGGCCGCATCCTGGTGGTCGACGACGACAGGGACGTGGCGGAAGGCATGACGGACGTTTTGAAGTTCAGCAACTACGAGGTCGAGATGGCCTTGACCGCCGAAGCGGCCGACCAGATATCGGAGACCTTCGACGCGCATATCGCCCTGATCGATATTCAGCTCGGCCGCAACAACGGCCTCGAACTGATCAAGAAGCTCAAGAAACGGCACCCCAAGCTCTTTGCCGTGGTGGTGACCGCGAAGGCGGACCAGCAATCGGCGATCGACGCGCTGCGCAGCGGTGCAGACGACTACCTGAACAAGCCGCTGCACCCGCACGAGCTGTTCCAGGTGCTCAACAGGGGATTCGAAGCGATCGGGCCGTTGGAGGAAGCGCCGATACAGGCGAACACGGCCCAGCCCGACTTCCTGGCTGCTATCAGCCACGAGCTCCGCGATCCGCTGAATGCGGTCATCGGCTTCTCGGAAATCCTGAGCGGGGAAATGCTCGGGCCGCTCGGCTCGGCGCAGTACGTGAGCTACGCCAGCGGCATCAAGCAAGCCGGCGAGCACCTGACCACGGTGATCGACGAGATGCTCGACGTGCGCGGCGAGGGATCGGCCGAGGCCGACGTCCGTGAACCGGGACTTTCGGAGCCGGCGGCGAATCCGACCGCCGCATCGCCGGATCACCCGGACACGGCGCAAGACGAGCCGCTGCCGGCGATGTCCGCTGTCGAGCCGGACCCTCACAGCTCGAGCCAAACCGACCTCGAGGGGTCGGTCGCGCCGCCACCAGCGACGGCGGATCTTGCCGAACCGGTCTTGAACGAATCCCTCGACCAGGAACCGGGGCAAGCCGATGCCGGGTCGGCGGCGCCGGGCGCCGCGGCAGTCCCGACCGGCGGCTCGGACGGCCCCAAGGTCCGCCCGGCCTCACGCCGGCTGAACATCGCCGTATCCTATCAAGCGGATTCGCCGAGGCCGGACTCGAACGGATCCGAATGGTTCGAACTCGACGCGACCAAGGCGGACCTCCCCGGGCCAGAAAGCCCCGCGGAACCTGCCTCTGAGACAGAGGTAGCCCCAGCTTATCTCGAAGAGAGCGAAACCGGCGTGGAGATTCCGACCGGCGCTCAGACCGACGATGCCGCGCTCGGACAGGCGCGACCCGAAGATTCGAGCCTCAAGGGCCAGGACACGGGGCCGCCCGAACAGTTCCCGGTCAAGCGGGTCATCTGATCCAGGCCGTTCGCGCGCAACCAACGGCCATCGATCCGGGATCGACTATCGCCCCTCGAGGCGCACCGCACCCTGCCCCTCTCCCAGCGGGAGACGGGACACCGCCCCCAATGTAACGGTTAAAGGAACGTCGACCGGGCCTGGGCCTGGCGGCGCGCGCACAATGCATAGCATCACGCCGCTTGGCCGCGGCGCCGGCCGGGTTATAGTCGGACGCGATGATGCTCCACCGTCCCGCCCACCGGTCCGCCGCGCTGCCCGCCGGCTTCGAGGCCTGGTTCGCCGGCAAGGGTTGGCGGCCGCATCGCCACCAGCTCGAGATGCTGGCCGCCGCCACGGCCGCGCAGTCGGCGCTGCTGATCGCGCCGACCGGCGGCGGCAAGACCCTGGCCGGATTCCTGCCCAGCCTGGTCGACCTGGCCGCGCGGCCCAGGGCAGGCCTGCACACGCTCTACATCTCGCCGCTCAAGGCGCTGGCGGTCGATATTCAGCGCAACCTGACGCGGCCGATCGAGGAGCTGGGGCTGGATCTCGCCTGCGAGACCCGCACCGGCGATACCCCGCATGGCAAGCGCCAGCGCCAGCGGCGGCGGCCGCCGCACTTCCTGCTGACCACGCCGGAGTCGTTGGCCTTGCTGCTGTCGTACCACGATGCGCCCCAGGTGTTCGGCCAAGTCGCCTGCGTCGTGATCGACGAGCTGCACGCTCTGGCCGGCAACAAGCGCGGCGACCTGCTGGCGCTCGGCCTGTCCCGGCTTCAAACCCTGGCACCAGGTTGCCGGCGGGTCGGCCTTTCGGCTACCGTGCACGATCCGGCGGCGCTCAGGGCCTGGCTGTCGCCGGCCGGGCGCCGCGACGACCCCTCCCTAAGCCTGATCACGAGCAGCCACGCGGTCGAACCCGAGGTCGAGATCCTGACCACGCGCGAACGCCTGCCCTGGTCCGGGCACATGGCGGTCCATGCCCTGCCCGAGGTCTACCAGCGTATTCGCCGGGCCGGCACCACGCTGGTCTTCGTCAACACGCGGGCCCAGGCGGAGATCGTGTTCCGTGAGCTGTGGCGTCTGAACGAGGACGCTCTGCCGATCGCCCTGCATCACGGCAGCCTGGCGGTTGAGCAGCGGCGCAAGGTCGAAGGCGCTATGTCCAGGGGCACGCTCCGCGCCGTGGTCGCGACCTCTTCGCTCGACCTCGGCGTCGACTGGGCCGCGGTCGATTTGGTCGTACAGGTCGGCGCGCCCAAGGGGGTGTCGCGCCTGCTGCAACGGATCGGCCGGGCCAACCACCGGCTCGACCGGCCGAGCCGCGCCCTGCTGGTGCCGGCCAACCGCTTCGAGGTGCTGGAGTGCCGCGCCGCGCTCGAGGGCGTGCGCGCCGGCACCCTGGACGGTGATCCGCCGCGGCCCGGGGGGCTCGACGTGCTGGCCCAGCATATCCTGGGCACGGCCTGCTCCGGGCCGTTCGACGCCGATGCGCTCTACGCCGAGGTGATCCGCGCGGCGCCTTACCAGCGGCTCTCGCGCCAGGACTTCGACGACGTCCTCGCGTTCGTCGCGGACGGCGGCTATGCCTTGCGCAGCTACGAGCGGTACCGGCGCCTCACGCGCGACGGCCAGGGTCTCTACCGAGTCGCCGCGCCGTCGCACCTGCGGCGCTACCGCATGAACGTCGGCACCATCGTCGAGGCGCCGACCCTCAAGGTTAAGCTCAAGCGCGGCCGGATTCTCGGCGAGGTCGAGGAATACTTCGTCAACGGTTTGGTGCCGAGCAACACTTTCGTTTTCGCCGGCGAGTTGCTGTGCTTCGAGGGTTTGCGCGAGACCTGGGTCGAAGTCAGCCGCGCACCCGGTAGCCAGGACCCGCAGGTGCCGGCCTACATGGGAGGCCGCCTGCCGCTTTCGACCCACTTGGCGGAACGGGTGCGAGCCATGCTGGAGACGCCGCGACGCTGGCACGACCTACCCGGGGCCGTCGCCGAATGGCTCAGGCTGCAACGCTGGGCGTCGGTCATGCCGCCGGCCAACGGCCTCCTGGTCGAGACCTTTCCACGCGGCGAGAAGCAGTTCCTGGTCGCCTACTGCTTCGAAGGGCGCAACGCCCACCAGACACTCGGCATGCTGCTGACCAGGCGCATGGAGCGTGCCGGCCTCGGCCCGCTCGGGTTCGTGGCGACGGACTATGTCCTGGCGGTCTGGAGCCTGAAGCCCGTGACCGGTCCGGACGCCCTGTTTGATGAGGACATGCTAGGCGACGACCTGGAGGAATGGATGGCGGAATCCTCCATGCTGCGCCGGACCTTCCGCAACGTCGCGGTGATCGCCGGATTGATCGAACGGCGCATGCCGGGTCAGGAGAAGACCGGCCGCCAGGTGACCTTCAACGCCGACCTGATCTACGACGTCCTGCGCAAGCACGAGCCGGATCACGTGCTGCTGCGCGCCACCCGGGCCGATGCCGCCGGGGGCCTGACGGATATCCACCGCGTGGCGCAGATGCTGTCCCGCGTCCGCGGCCGCATTACGCACCGCGCGCTCGACCGGGTCTCGCCCCTGGCCGTGCCGATCCTGCTCGAAATCGGCAAGGAGCAGGTCTATGGCGCGGCGCTCGACGAACTGCTCGACGAAGGTGCTCGGGCGCTGATCGCCGAGGCGACGGCCGGAGCCTCGCAAGCGGAGCTTCCGCTGTGAGCCGCAGCGCCACGCTTCGGGTCAACGGTGTCGGACTGACCGCCGATTTTACCGGTGCCCTGTTTTGGCCCAACCGGCGAACCCTGGCGGTCGCCGACCTGCACCTGGAAAAGGGTTCGGCCTTCGCCGAACGGGGACACTTGCTGCCGCCCTACGACACCGCCGCCACCTTGCGGGCCTTGGCCGACGCCATCGCCCGTTATCGGCCCGCGCGGGTCATCTGCCTTGGCGACAGCTTCCACGACGGCGGCGCCGCCGAGCGCCTGGCTGCGGCCGACGCGGATCGGCTTCGACGGCTGACCGCGGTGCACGACTGGATCTGGATCTCGGGCAACCACGACCCGGCGCCGCCGCGCGATTGGGGCGGCCAGGTCGAGACCGATTTGACGATGGGCGCCCTCACCTTCCGGCACCAGGCCGAGGCGCGCTGTCCAGCCGGCGAGATCTCCGGGCATTACCACCCCAAGGCTTCGGTGCGGCTGCGCGTCCGGCGCGTCACAGGGCGCTGCTTTCTCGGCGACGGCCGCCGCCTCATCCTGCCCGCGTTCGGCGCCTATGCCGGCGGCCTCGACGTGCTCGATCCGGCCGTATCCGGCTTGTTCCCGGGCGGCTTCCAGGTCCATCTGCTCGGTCGCGACGGCGTCTATGGCTTCCCCCGTCAGGCGCTGGCGCCGATCACGCCGCTCGAAGCGCCGCGCAGCCGCCCCGCGTGACTATGAAGTCCGGTCTTGGCGCGATCGACTCGCCGCGGGAAGAAAATCGGGTCAGGCGTGTTTTCTACACGTGATCCAACCCTTCCTTGCCACTTGCAATAGGTAGAATGTTATGAAAAATCGACCCGAACCGGATGTAATCGAGGCGGACAGCGTTAATCTCGGGCGCCGCCGGGCCCTGAGGCGCTTGGGCCTTGGCCTTTCGGCGGCCTATGCCGTGCCGACGCTGTTGACGCTGAGCACGCCGGCGGCTGCGTCCAGCGGTTCCGGCGGCGGTGGTGGCGGTGGCGGCGGCTCCGGCGGCGGCGGCTCCGGCGGCGGCGGCTCCGGCGGCGGCTCGGGCGGCGGCGGCTCGGGCGGCGGCTCCGGCGGCGGCGGTTCCGGCGGCGGCTCGGGCGGCGGCTCCGGCGGCGCGTCGGGTGGTGCCTCTGGTGGCTCCGGCCCCTCGGGCGGCGACGCCGGCCCGGCGGGCGGCCAGTAGTCGTGAAACATCCGTCGGGCGTCGGTGGCGCCCGACGGATGCTCTTTACAGCAGCAAGACCGCAGTTATCCTGAGCAGCCTACTTTCAGACGACCAAAGGACAGACCTTGGCAGACCGACTGCTCGTCAAGTTCGACGGTCTCTCCAGGCCGATCGCCTTGATCGAAAGCAGCGATATCTACGCCTGCTTCCCCAAGGTGTTTCACCACTGGCGGTTCAGCGAAACCGCGACCGCCGCATGCGCTCCGGTGCTCACGGTCCGCCGCGACGCCAAGGGCTACCGGGTCGATGCTGATTGGCTCGACCCGCCGCTCGTGCGCTTGGACCCTGTGGATGCGCTCTGCGGTTTTATCGCCGAGCTGATCCGGGCCTTCATCAACGACAACACGCGCCTGCTCTGCCTGCACGGCGCGGCCGCCGAACTCGGCGGCCGGCTGGTGATCTTTCCGAACCGCTATCGCGCGGGAAAAAGCGTGCTTTCCGCCTGCCTTGCCACTGCGGGTGTTCGGCTCTTCGCCGACGATGTCCTGCCAATCGTCGACCGGAACGAACAGGGCATGGCACCGGGCATCGCGCCGCGCCTGCGCCTCCCGCTACCCGACAACCTCGGCGCGCGGACCCGCGACTTCCTCGGCCAGCGAACTGTGGTGCGCGGCAAGCACTACTTCTACCTCGATCTGACAGCGGAGGAACTGGCGCCACACGGCACTACGGCACCGATCGGCGCTTTCGTGCTGCTCGAGCGCACCCCGGATGCCGAACCCAAGCTCTTGCCGATCGGCGAAAGTGAAATCCTGAAGCAGGTGATCTGGCAGAATTTCGCGCGCGAGGTGGAAGCCCCGGAGATTCTGAAGCGGTTGCACGGCATCGTTGGTCGGGCGGGCTGCTTTCGCCTGCGCTACAGCTCCGCCGACGACGCGGCGGCCTTGCTCAAGGACAACTTCACCAGCTGGGTCGATTCACCCGGCAGGGCCCCGACGCATGGACCAAAGGCGCCACTCCCAGCAGGTCCAAGCGCGGCGATCCACACCGCCCGGGCGGGTTGCTACCGGCGCAGTCCGGTCGTCACAGAGACGCTGGTTGATGGCGAAAGCTTTCTGGCCGATGCCGAAGGGGCGGCAATCCACCACCTCAACCCGGTCGGTTCGGCGATCTGGCAGGCCCTGGCGAGTCCGCAGACCGCCGGACAGATCGTCGAGCTGCTTCATGCCGCATTCCCGGAGACCGACGTGAACCGGATCGAGCAGGATGTCCGGGCCTTGCTTGACGATCTCAAGGCCCGGAAACTGGTGTTTTTTGGGGAAGACGGCGACCAGGTATCTAGTTGTCGCTAATCAGGACCATGCGCGTCTTCCAGATACCTTCCGGCTGCCGGCAGGCAATCGCACGACGGGACGACTCCCGATCGACGCCGCGGGCTTCGGACGCGGCGTATTCCCGACACCATTGCCCCTCTCGATTCCTGAAGGTCCGTACCGGCGTAACGCTGCCGCTTCGCCCGCTGTCGGGGTTTTGCCAGGCCACCGTTTGACCGCTGATGTTTTTCTCCAGCGCCTCGAACAGGGCGGTTTCCTTGGCCTGCTTGTCTGTCAGTCGTACCATTTCGATCCGCGAGAGCTCCTGCCCGACCCGGTAGTCGGCCAGGAAATAGCTGCCACCCAAGCCCAGTAGCAAGGCCGCAACCGACGCGGCCAATGCCGGCGACCAATAGTGCGCCGACCTGCGCACCGGCTCGCGGGTCGCACCCGCCTGCTTGGCGACCGTCGAATTGATCACCTCGAGAATGCGCGCCGGCACCGGCTCGGTGATCGGCTCGTTGAAGGCGGCACGCAGGAGTGCCGCGCTTTCGCGCAGTTGTCGCACGGTCTCTCGAGCCTCCGCGTCCTCGGCCAGTGCCGCTTCGACGCGTCGCACCTCATTGGCGTTGAGCTGCCCGTCGGCATAGGAGACAAGTGTTTCTAAATCGATCTGACCGGTCATGACCTCACCCCACGAATTCCGGCGAGGGAGCCGCTTCGTCGCCACCCAGCAAGGATTTCAGGGCCAATCGGGCGCGTGCCAGACGGCTGGTTACGGTACCCATCGGCAGCTCCAACATATCCGATACTTCCCGGTAAGAGAGACCTTCGACAGTCACCAGTAGCAGAATGGTCCGCTGGTCTTCAGGCAGCCGATCGACCAGGCCTCGTACCGCTTTATAGGTGAGCTGGGCCTCGGTCACCCGCCGGCCGTCGACCGCGGCGGCATCGCCGGGCTCGACGCTCGACAGATATTCGCCGCGCACGCCTTTGGCGCGTATGTTGTTCAAATGCAGGTTGCGGGCTATGCGATACATCCAACTATCCAACCGAGTCCCGGGCTGCCACTTGTCAATGTGGCGAATTGCCCTTTCACAAGTTGCCTGCAACAGGTCGTCACCCTCATCGGCGGTACCTGTCAGGCCATAGGTGAAGCGGCGCAGACGGGGCAGAAACGCGAGCATTTCACGGCGAATTGTCTCGTCCAAGGCGGGGCTCACCCTATTCTCCGGCCTCACGCGCCGCTTGTTCCAACAGAATTCCTAGAAACGCCGCGGCGCATCAGGCCTAGATCTACAACACCCAGAAAAGGGTTTTATTCCGGAACGGGCAGATGATATTTGCTTTATTAATGCCTGGTACTTCTTATCAGACTGTCAATCGTCGGCCTGGAAGATTCCTTGGGTCCGCGTGTTATATAAACGGTAACAGTGTTGTCGGCAGTATCGGTCAATGCGCCGGCAAACGCTGATTGATTGCACTAGCTGAAGCTAGGGAGCGGCTTATGCCGACACCTCGATTTCGACGTCGCGTTTACCTACTCGCTTCCACCAGTCTGGTCGCCTGTGCCTTGATTGTCACACCGATGACGGTGCAAGTGCGGGTAGAAAAACCGGTGGTACAGCAGGTTTGGGGGGCCCCAAGCGCCGGTCCGCTGCGGTATGGTGAGCGGACCGACGGCGGTAGCAACTTTAATCTCACACACAACGATAGGACGCAGGCCGGCTCTGTCAGCGTTCGGCGCGCGGCGCGCGCGCGCCTTGGCCTCGACGAGTCGGTCAGCTATACGATTCCGATCGTCGTGACCCTGAGTCAGGCCACGGCCGATGGCGGTTCCGGCGGCGGCTCCGGTGGCGGCGGCGGCTCCGGTGGTGGCGGCGGCTCGGGCGGTGGTGGTTCCGGTGGCGGTGGCTCCGGCGGCAACAGCGGTCCCGGCGGCTCGGGCGCCAGCGGTGCTTCAGGCGCGAGTGGCAGCGAGTCCGGTAGCTCCAGCGATTCAGGCGGCTCTTCGGACGCCTTCGGCGGCGTCGAACAGGTCGGGAACGACCTCAGCGCGGATCAAGAAGCGGAGGCCATCGGCAACGGGTGGCAATAGGCGGGCAACTAACTCCCAAGTGGTTGGCATTGCTCTTTCTGGTCGGCTGTGCGCCCCTGGATCAGGGATCCGCGCCCCAGCAAGATAGAGTCGACCCACTCTATGAAGGCCTCGACGGCGGGTCCTTGCGGACTGCCCGAAACGCGGTCCAAACGGCGCTTGAGTCTTTGCGCAGCCACGCCGCCTACAAATGGGAGGGTACGGCCGGCAGCAGCGGCAGTATCACTCCGACGCGGACTTTTCGGATCGCCACAGGTCACTATTGCCGGGAATACCAGGAGGCCGTGTCGAACCCAGCCGGTGTAACTTCGGCAAACCGGATTGCCTGCCGCGATGGCCAAGGGTTCTGGCAGGTGGTCCGCCGGTGAATTGATCCGCCTAGCGCCTGCGATTTCCGATTCGCCGCTCTCACCGCCCAAATGCAAAGCGATGCATGGAACAATCCGGACGCCTGAGGACCGGGCGTTCAAGTGTTCGAAATCGAAATCAAATGTTTTGAATCAATGGCCGAGAGCCCCGCATGGTCTATGCTGATTCAACCGGATCCGGCATACCGGCTTTGTCAATCGGCAGTTCGTGCCGGTGGGCAATGCGCCCTGGAGTGCCGCATCTTGGCAAAGTGTCCGAGGACTAAGACCTATGAAAGAACTGATCGGAAGCGCGATTCCGTTTCTTGCCTCGACCGCCCAGGCGCTGGCCGCGCAGGGCCAGTCTTACCCGGATCATCCGCACCATTGGGAGTGGGGCTGGGGCCATATGATATTCGGCCCCTTCATGATGATCGTTCTGGTGATCGTGATCGTCCTTGTCGCGGTGCTCGCTTTGAGATGGCTTGGCGGCCATGGTCCCGGCCAGGCTGCCAGCTCGCAGATGCCGCCGTCGAAGACGCCTTTGGACATCCTCAAGGAGCGTTTTGCCCGCGGCGAAATCGATCGGGAAGACTACGAAGAGCGGAAACGGGCGCTCGACCTCTGAAGCGGGACAGGTTTTGGCTCTTAGGCAGTCTCGCCGAGGCAGGTATCGAGGATATCGAATGCCCGGTCGATCTCGCCCTGCTTGATGGTAAGCGGCGGCGTCAGGGTAAGCACGTTGCCCAAGGTCGTCTTGAAGCTGAGGCCGCGATCGAGCGCACGGTAAAGCACCGCCTCCGCCGCATCGACCGCCGGTCCCTTGCTATCGCGGTCGACCACCAGCTCCGCCCCCAGCAGCAGCCCGCGCCCACGCACGTCGCCGACCAAGCGATGCTTGTCCTTCAAGTCGTGCAGCCGCTCCAGCGCGCGGGCGCCCTGCCGTTTCGCGTTCTCGACCAATCCTTCATCCTCGATGATCTCGATCGTCGTGAGCGCCGCCCGGGCCGTTATCGGGTTCTTTTCATGGGTATAGTGACCGAGCGCCCAGGTGCCCGCGATATCGAGTTCAGGCCGGCACAAGGTGGCCGCGATCGGCAACATACCCCCGCCCAGGGCCTTGCCGATTACTAGGATATCGGGCACCACCTCATCGTGCTCGCAGGCGAACATGCGCCCCGTCTTGCCCAGCCCCGTGGGTATCTCGTCGAAGATCAACAGCGCACCGTGGTCATCACAGGCCTGGCGAACCATCTGCCAGAAGCCGGGCGGCGGCAAATAGGGCACGGCGCGGGCCGGCTCGGCAATCACCGCCGCCACGTCCCCCTCCTTCTCCAGCACGTAGCGCACGAAGTTGGCGCAGGTCATATGGCAGAGATCGAGCCGCGGTTTGCCGTCCTGATCCGGGTAGCCATAGGGACAGCGATAGCAGGCGAAGGGTGCGACATGCTCGGTACCCGGCATAAGCGGACCGAACACGCCAGATCGGAATAGCTGCTCGCCGCCGACGCTGGCGGTGCCGAAGCCCGCACCGTGGAAGGAATCCCAGAAAGAGATCGTCTTGTGGCGGCCGGTCGCGGCCCGGGCCAGCTTGAGCGCCACCTCGTTTGCGTCGGATCCGCCGGTCGTGAACAGCACCTTGGACAGCGCACCCGGAGAAATCTCCGCCAGCTTGCGGGCCAGCGCGACGGCCGGCTCGCAGGTGAAACGCCGTGGCGCGAAGGGTAGCTCGTCGAGTTGCGCCTTGATCGCCGCCTTCAGCCGAGGGTGGCCGTAGCCGATGTGATGGACGTTGTTGCCATGGAAATCCATGTAGCGCCGGCCTTGGAGATCCTCGATCCAGATGCCCTCGGCGCGCCTGACCGCCGAAAGGCAGGGCGTCGAGATCGACTGATGCAGGAAGTAGCGGGCGTCTTCCTCGACCAGCGCCGCGGTGGCGGCATCGTGGTTCTCTGACGTCCAGCGCCGCCGCCGCTCGGAAAAGTTGGCCTCGCCTTCCGATTGGACCGCCGGGCCAGACGACATGCTATCGGCAGGCCGCCGGGTCATGAGGTTGGGTCCTGCTCGGCCACAAGATTAAGGGCCAGGTCGAATATGTCGAAGTTCCTGAACTGGCGGTCGCCGGGCGTCACAGTGATCGGCCGGTTGACGATCAGCGGCACCGTCTGTTCGGAAACGCCGCCGTGCGAGCGCAGCGGCTCCTTCAAGCCGGACAGGTCATGCCTTTGGGGACTGCTGCCCAGCACCTTGTGCCGTTGCGAGACCACGACGATGTCGCCCATGCGATCCTCGGGCAGTTCGAACCGCCGGCAGGCTTCGGCCCCCGTCGAGGCACTCTCCACGCCCATCACGCTCGCGAGCCTGGCGGCAACCGCTTTGGCATCGGTCCCTTTCGGCAGGTAGGCGGTGGCGAAACCGCCGAGCGCGCCGTGATGCACCACATAGGGATCGGTGATCGGCAGGATGACCCGCGCCAGACCCGGCCCCAAGAGATCGTCGAGCAGGTCTTGCAGATAGATCACGTCCGGCGCGCCGCTCGCGTCGTGCTTGGCGTTCATGCCGTGATCCGCGGTCAGCGCCAAGGTGGCGCCCAGGGCTTCGAGCCGGGCCCAGTAACCGTCCATCATGCGGTAGAAGGCGTTGGCCTCGGCCGACCCGGGCGCGTGCTTGTGTTGCACGTAGTCCGTGGTGGAGAGATACATGATGTCGGGCCTGACCCGTTTCATCAGCGCAACGCCGGCGCCGAAGACGAACTCGCTGAGGGCCGCCGAATAGACCGAGGGCAGCGGCTGCTTGACAAGGCCCAACACTTCAGCGATTCCGTGCTCGGCCAGGGTCGCCTCGTCGGCCTTCTCCGCGGAAAAGCAGATCGAGCCCTCCCCGCCGAAGCTTAGCCCATGACCCAAGAGACGACGCAGCTTGTCCTTGGCGGTCACCACGGCGATCTTCGCCCCGGCCCGCTCGAAGGCCGCCAAGATCGTCCCGCTGCGCAGAAACCGCGGGTCGTTCATCATGACTTCCGCGTCCGCCTCGCGATCGTAGAAGTAGTTGCCGCAGATGCCGTGCACCGCCGGCGGTACGCCGGTCACGATCGACAGGTTGTTGGGGTTGGTGAAGCTGGGCACCACGCAACGCGCACGCAGGTCCGCGCCGCGTTCGAGCATGCCGGCGGTGAAGGGCATGGTCCCCTCAGCCACGGCCTGCTCGATGTAGGCCGGCTCCGACCCGTCGATGCAGACCACGACAAGAGGCCGGTCGGGCCAGGCATAGCGCCGGCCGTTGACTTCCAGCTCCGGCCTCCTTGCGATCATGCGGCACCTCTCCGGAGGATGCGCCCCGGGGCGCGATTCGAGGCTCCCCGTCACGACCGCGCGGCACGGTTCGAGAAAACCGCGCCGCGCCGCGCCGCCCGACGCGCTACGGCTTTTCGCCGCGGGCCAGGCGTACGTTGACGTCTTCGATGACCTCAAGGAGCTGCGGAAAGTCGTCGATGACGTAATGTGCGCCGGCCTTGCGCAGGATTTCCCGCGTGTGTGCCATGCGCCGCTGGAGTTCCCGTTCGGACATCTGCTCCGCCTCCTTGAGCGTATTGATATCCATGTAGTTGCTGTAACGGGTGATGCCGACGCCCCAGCAGCCGGCTTCCAAAGCCTCGCCAACGCCCGAAACCGTGTCGTCCATCTTCACCACCGACTGGATCGGATGAATATCCATCAAGTCCAGGTTTCGGTAGACCATGAAGGGTTTGGGCCGGGCGCCGTGCTCGACCTCGTCGCCGGCGACCGAGGCATCGGGTACGTAGCCTTGCTTCTTGGCATCCTCTTCGAGGATATCGACCATGCTGCGCACGAAACCGGTGCTGCTGCCAATCTTGATGCCGGCCTTCTGCAGCTTCTGCGTGGTCTCGGCCACACCGGGCAGCAGGGTGGTGTAGCGGCGCAGGCACTCGAGCTGCATGGGCACGAAATCGGCGAACATCTTGTCCACGTCACCCTGGTCGGGATAGCTCCCGTGGGCGCCCTTCCAGCGCTCCCTGATCTCCGGAACCTCGGTCATGGCCTTGATGTGGAGGTCTTTCCTGAGGCCCATGGGCCCGCGGGCCTCGGCCATGGAGACCGCCACGCCGTGCTTCTTGAAGACGTCCACGAAGACCACCGCGGGAGCCATGACATAGGCGTCCGCCGTGGTTCCGCTCCAGTCGAGCACCACGCCTTTGACCTTGCCCCGGTAGCTTCTGCTGTAAACGTAGTCGGACCTTATGCTCATCTCGCTCTCCTTCAATTGTTCAATTGTCATGACGCGGCGATGCCGGCCGCTCTCAAGCCGACGCCGGCGCGCAATTCTTCACACCCATTTCATCCAGGGTCTTGCGGATCACCGCGAGCGCCCCTTCCATCTCGCGGGCGCCGAGCCGGCCGATACAGCCGATGCGGAAGCTGTCGGCGACCGTCAGCTTGCCCGGATAGATGACATAGCCGGCCGCCCGCAGGCGGTCGTAGAAGTCCTGGAAATCGAAATTCGGGTCCGCCGGCATGTGGAAGGTGACGATGATCGGCGCCTGCAGGGCGTCCGGCAGGAGCGTGTGGAAGCCCAGTTCGCGCATGCCGCTGACCAGGATCCGGCAGTTCTCCGCGTAGCGTCCGCCGCGGCCCTCGACCCCGCCCTCGGCCTTGAACTCCTCGAGCGCGCGGTCGAAGGCGAGGATGCAGTGGGTCGGCGGGGTGAAGCGCCACTGGCCGTTCTTTTCCATCGCGATCCACTGGTCGTAGAGGTCCAGGCTGAGAGACGGGGCGTTGCCTTCGGTGCGCTTCAGAGCCTCCTCGGTGGCGATGCAAAAGCCCAGGCCCGGCACGCCTTCCAGGCATTTATTGGCCGAGGCCGCGACCGCGTCGAAGGCGATTCGGCCGGTCTCGAGCGGCAGCGCACCGAAGGCGCTCATGGCGTCGATCAAGAGACGCCGCCCAGCGGCGGCCACGATTCGGGCTACTTCTTCGAGCGGATTGAGTATGCCGGAGGTCGTCTCGCAGTGGACCACGGCGACGTGCGAGATAGCCCCGTCCGAAGCCAGTGTCCGTTGCACAGCAGCCGGGTCGACCGGCGTGTCCTCCGGCGTCTCCTGGACCGCGACCGCGCGCCCGATGGTCTGGCAGATCCGCACCATGCGGTAACCGTAGGCGCCGTTCACCAGGACCAGCACCTTGCCGTCGCGCGGCACGAAACAGCCGAGCATGGCCTCGACCACGAAGGTGCCGCTGCCCTGAAGCGGCACGCAGACGAATCCGGCCCGGCCACCGACGATGTCGAGCAGGCGCTCGCGCACCCGCCGGTTGATCTCGATGAAGCCGCCGTCGCGCGAGCCGTAGTCGTGCAGCATGGCCTCTTTGACGGTCGGCGAGGTGGTCAGGGGCCCGGGGGTCAGCAGCCAGGGGTCGCCGGTCGGCGAGGCGTTGGGTGCGTTTGTCATGGGATGGCCCGGTCTCCTGCGCGGCGATCGCTTGCGCACTATGGGACCGGTTGGTTATATATATCAAATCGATAATATTTATAATTTTTATTGGTCTTATCTATGAATCAAGCAGAGCTCAGGGCATTTCACGCGGTCGCCACGGCCGGCAGCTACACTAAGGCCGCCGCGCTGCGCCGGGTGACCCAGCCGACCCTGTCCGGCCAGGTCAAGGCGCTCGAAGAGCGCTACAACGTGCGCCTGTTCGAGCGGCGCGGCCGCGGCATCCGGCTGACCGATCTGGGGCGCGCCCTGTTCGCGGTGACCAACCGGCTCTACGGTGTCGAGGCCGAGGCCGAGCAGCTGCTGTCCGAGGCGCATGGCCTGACCAGTGGCCAGCTGCGGGTCGGCGCCGACGCGCCCTACCACGTGATTCCCCTGCTGGCCCTGTTCAAGCGGCGCCACCCGGGCATCCAGCTCGCCTTCAGCTTCGGCAACTCCGAGGCCGTGCTCAACGACCTTTTCGAGCGGCGCAGCGAGGTGGCGGTGGTGGCCGAGCTCAGGCCCGACAGGCGGCTCCACGCGGTGCCGTTCCGGCGCGACCGGTTGGTGGTCTTCGTCGACCGCGGCCACGCCTGGGCCCGGCGCCGCAGCATCGCGCTCGGCGAGCTCGCCGGCCAGCGCCTGATCCTGCGCGAGCCCGGCTCGATCACCCGGGCGATCTTCGAGGCGGCGATCGGCCAGGGCGGTGTGGTGCCCGGCGAGGTGCTGGAGATCGGCAGCCGCGAGGCGGTGCGCGAGGCGGTCGCCGCCGGGCTCGGCGTCGGCGTGGTGTTCGAGAGCGAGCTGGGCCCCGATCCCCGGGTGCGCGCGCTGGCCGTGCGCGACGCCGGACTGGACGCGACGGAGTACGCCGTCTGCCTGGAGGACCGCCGTCCACTGCGCGTGGTCCGTGCCTTCTTCGAGCTGCTCAAGGACGCGGCGCCCGACAGCCGGGAACTTCGGGGATAGGGTCGGCAGCCGGGCCGTATCATAGGAAGCTTTTCCGCAGGTAAGGCTGCGGCATGTTAAGCATTTGGCGCGATCATGGGCGGAGACCGACGGCCCACCGCGTCAAGCGCCTCGGGCCCGGTCCGGCGCCCGGTCAAGCAGGGCACCACAGAGGGAGAATAGGCCGTGACAGTCTCGTTTGCCGGATCGAAAGCCGGCTTTGCCGCGACGCTGCTGCTGGCGGTTTCGCTGCTTTCCGCCTGCACCGCCGTGATCCGCGAGCCCGGACCCCCGCGCCAGCCTCGGCTCGCTTACGTGCCTGCGATCGAGGGCCGGCACCTAGCCGGCGCCGAAGCCGCGCTGGAACGCGCCGGGTTTCGCCTGGGCCGGGTCACCGGTGAGACCACGCACCGGGCCCCTTCCGGAACGGTTCTCTGGCAGAAGCCGGCACCCGATACGCGCGCCTATGTCGGCACGGCGGTCGACGTCGTGCTGGCCCGCCGCATGGTCGCGGTCCCCCGGCTCCGCGGACTCCATCTGGAGACCGCCCGGCAATTGCTCGGCGAGGCCGGTTTCAGGCTCGGCCAGGTCACCGAACGGCCGAGCGATCATGGCCCGCAAGGCACCGTGGTCGCACAGTCGCCCAAGGCATCCCGGCTGGCCGAACAGGGCAGCGCGGTGGATCTGGTGGTCGCCCGCGCCCAGTCCCGCGTGCCCAAGGTCAAGGGCGAGCCCCTGAAGGCGGCGCGCAAGGCTCTGAAGCACGCGGACCTCCGCGTCGGCGAGGTTCGGGAGAAGATCACCGAGAAGTGGCTGGACGGCACCGTGATTCGCCAAAGGCCCCGGACCGGCATGCGCGTCGACCCGGGCACGCCGGTCGATCTGGTGGTCGCGCGCGCGCCTCATGTCGTGCCCCGGCTCGACGGCCTGACCCTGAAGCGCGCCGGCCGGGCCCTGAAGCACGCCGGCCTGTCGCTCGGCCGGGTGACTGAACACCCGACCAACAAGGCGCCGTCGGGAACCGTCATCCGCCAGCACCCGCAAGCTGCGGAACAAGTGGCGCCGGGCACCCGGGTCGACCTGGTCATCGCCCGTCTGGCCGGCCTCAGCAAACCGGCCGAGCCCCCCAAGCGGAGCAAGCCGACTGAACGGAGCAAGCCGACTGAGCGGGCCAAACCGGCCGACCGGGCCAAGCCGGCCGAAACCGCGACTCCGCCCACCGAGGTGGCCATGGCCCGGGTGCCGAAGCTCCACGGGCTCTCGGTCATGGCGGCGCGCCGCGCGCTCGAAGCCAATGGCTTGCGGGCCGGACGGATCGCCGAGCAAAAAACCAAGAAAGGCAAGCCGAGCACCATCGTCGCACAGGCCCCCGCCGCCGGCTCAGAGGTCGAACCGGGCACGCCGGTCGACCTGGTGATCAAGGCAACCGAACCCCGGGTCAACCCAAACCGGGAAGACAAGAGCCCGATGAACGCCAAGCCCAAGGCACCGCCGCGCGACTAGGGGCTGCACTCATCAAGGCCATCTCCGACCATGCCCGGGGCTCAGAGCCGCCCCAGCTCGAATTCGTCGCAGGAATAGCCGAGCTTGGATAGGCCTTCCTCCAGATAGTCGCCCAACAGCGGGATCCCCAGGAGGTATTCGGCGGTGTGATCGCTGCGCGCGGCTATCGCTTCGTCGCGCACGCTCGCCCAATCATCCCCGGTTTCGTCGCCCCGTCCGAGCCAGGTCAAGGCAACGAGATCGATCTGTTCGTCCTCGTTCAGTCCTTCGATGAAGCTCTTGAGCTCGGCGTAGGTCAGGTCGTCGGCATAGTCCTCGAGAACTTCGCCCATGTTGTTGTCGCCCGGGTCAGGCTCAACAACTTCCACCTTTACGTCGAAGGCGCGCGCCTTGACGACGGCAAAATAGACCTTGTCGGCGGCTATCGAGAGCATGGCCAAACACCCTCTAAGGTTGGATCACCTGTCTCAGCCGGGCCAATGCCCACGGCCAAAACATAACATACTAGCACTCGACGACTCTTTCGTGGAGAGCACCTAGTCGCATTGACGCAGGTCAAGACGAACACCAAATTCAGCATTTCATGAGCGCGGCCATGCGCCGCGAGCGAGCAACGCTTTGCGCGTCGCGGCTTACATTGGTTCATTGCGCAGATCCTCGCGATCGGCTGACAGGGCAATACCGGCGCCGCGGCACGGCCGTAACACATACCTGAAAGGTCCGTCATTCTCCGACAAACTTGCCGTCCGGCCCGACGATGAAATCATCTGTCAAGGGGCAGAGCGCGCGCCAGCCGCCATCGTCGATCGCACCGGCAACACGTAGATCGCCGCCTTTCTTGTCATCCCAGAACACTTGGAACTCAAGCTGGTAAGACGCCCCCGAAGTTCCGGTAACCTCGTAGGTCTCCACTTCGCCAACGATCTTTACCAGTTCGGCGTAGGAATTCAGCCTGAATCGAGCAAGCTGTTCGGCAAGTATGATTTTGGCTTCCGGCTTGTCCATTTCAGTCCATCATGGAGCCGATAAGCTTACCATCGGCTTACCGCATGACCTTGCCGCAACGCTTGGGTAAAATAGTGTCAGACACGAATTTTTCCGCGCTTTAAATGGCGCGGGCGCCAGGCCCCGGCGGGCGCCTCACCGCACCCGCCAGGCCTGGGTGCGGCGGTACAGGCCGCGAGTCGCCAGGCTGTGCAGCACGCGCACGGCGGCGTTGGTATAGAAGATCATCATGCCCATGGCCGCGGCCGGGGCGACGTCGCCGGCGTCGTCCATGTTGAGCACGGCGACCGAGGCCAGCGTGGTGTCCGGCGAGTAGAGGAAGACCACCGCCGAGACCGTGGTCATGGCGTTGACGAAGAGATAGATCGAGATGTCGAGGATCGCCGGCAGGCAGACCGGCACCGTGACCCGCGCGAAGATCTTGGTGAAGGGCTGCTTCAAGGACTGCGAGACCGCCTCGAACTCCGGGTCCATCTGCTTGAGCGCGGTCAGCGCCGTCAGGTGCGAGACCGTGTAGAAGTGGGTGATGGTGCAGATCACCAGTATGCCCATGGTGCCGTAGAGGAAGTTCAACGGGTTGCCGGGATCGTTGAAGAAAAAGATGTAAGCCAGGCCAAGCACCATGCCGGGGATCGCCATGGGCATCATGGCGAGAAACTGGAAGCCGGTGCGCCCGGCGCCGAAGCCCCTGCCCTTCTCGACCATATAGGCGCCGGTGAACACCACGACGGTGCCGAAGACCGCCGTGTAGAGCCCCATGCGGATCGAGTTGCCGTAGGAGTCCCAGCCGCCGCCGTCCATGACGTCGAAGTTGTAGTTCGAAAGGCCGAGGCTGAGGTCGTAGGGCCAGAACTTGATCAGCGCGGCGTACTGGCAGACCGCCAGAATGCCGAGGATGAAAAATGCGACAAAACAGCAGTAGCCCAGCATCGCCCGGTCGAACCCGCGGCTCACGTTCGGCTCGTAGGGCACGGCGCGGGCCGACAGCAGAGCGACCTGCTTCTTCTGGACCATGCGGTCCACGGTGAAGGCGACCAGCGCCGGGATCAGCAGCACGACGCTGACCACCGCGCCCATCTGGAAGTTCTGCTGGCCGATCACCTGCTTGTAGATGTCGACCGCGAGCACGTTGAACTGGCCGCCGATCACCTTGGGCACGCCGAAGTCGGTGATCACCAGGTTGAACACCACGAAGGCCGCCGAGATCAGGCCGTAGCGGGCGCCCGGCAGGGTGACGGTCCAGAAGATGCGCGGCTTCGGCGCGCGCAAAGCCACCGCCGCCTCGTAGAGCCGCGCGTCGGCGATCGACAGCGCGGTCACGATGATCAGGAGCGCGTGGGGAAAGGCGAAGAACACGGAGGCAACCACGATGCCGACCGGCCCGTAGATCTCGGACGGACCGTAGGGGCCGTTGGCCAGCAGCACCCAGAGCGGCGCGGCGGCGGCCTCGCCGAAGATCCCTTCGACCACCTTGAGCACCAGGCTCTGCTTGCCGAACAGGTAGATCAAGCCGATCCCCGGCAGCAGCGAGGGTACCAGGATCGGCACCATGGCGATGATCTTGAAGGCACCCTTGAAGCGCATGCAGCTGCGGGTCAGGGCATAAGCATAGAGGAACGCCAGGACGACCGTGACCAGGGTGCTGACGGTCGCGATCAGCAGGCTGTTGTAGATCGAGTTGAACAGCGCCGGGGTCGAGAAATAGGCCAGGTAGTTGCCGACCCCGGTCGCCTCGGCCGGGCGGATCTGGACCCGCCGGAACTCGGCGCTGGACAGCTCGACCCAGTCGGTGTGGAGAGCCGGCTGGCCGCGCACCATAAAGCCGCCGCCGCCCGGCGTGGTATTGCGAACGCGGTAGCGGGTCTTGGCCCGGAAGCTGAAGCCGGGGAAGAACTTGGTGGCCGGAAAGCGGCCATCGGCGGAGGTGGTGGGGACCGCCGGGAGCACGTCCTCGAGGCGCTCGCCCAGAGTCTGGGCGTTCAGCGTCTCGCCCCAGCCCTCGCCTTTGTCGACCTGGAACTCGATGGTGTCGAAGCGAAAGGCATGGGTCTCGAACGACTTCGACAGCATGGCATAGAGCGGAAAGGCTAGCGCCACCAGGAGGTAGAGCCCAATCACCACCATGAAGGTGCGCATCATCCAGTCGTCGCGCCCGATCCGCGGCTTGACGACAGCGCCCGGCGCGTGAGCAATGTCGGCGGTCATCCGGGCACCATTCTTCTAATTCCGTGCTTCAGGAGGGAGGTGTTGAAGTTCATCTGAAGTTCCGTTTTGTGCCCACGCGACATAAAACACGTCCGGCGTCGCGCCTAGTGGGCCGGCAGCGGTTTCTCGACGGCCTTCAATTCTAAGACCAAACGATCATCGATCACCACGTGCATTCGATACCCGAGACAAAGCGGACGCCGGGGCTTTCGTCACAGCCAGCCAAGCGACCGAAACCAGCCGACGGCGTCGCGCGCCGACTCCTCGATCGGCCGCGGGACGAGGCCCAGTTCCGTCAAGCTCGGCGACGGGTCGAAGAACATGCAGCGGCGCGTCAGTCGCACCCCGGTAACCGTCGCCATGGGCATCTTGCCGGTGACGTGCGTGGCCCATTGCTCGCTGCACCAGGCGACCGCCAGGGCGCCCGCATAGGGCACCGTCCAGCGCGGCAGCATGCGGCCGACCTGTGCGCCCAGAACCCGCAGCCAATCCGCCAGCAGGTGGTTGTGGCCACCGAGCAGGTAGCGCCGGCCCGGCCGGCCTTTCCTCATGGCCGAGATCATGCCCGTCGCGACATCGCGGCAATCGACCAGATTGAGCCGACAGTTCAGGTAGGCCGGCAACTCGCCGCGGCAGAACGCGAGCGACATGCGCGTGGGCGGTGTCAACAACCGGTCGCCCGGGCCGACCGGCAAGGTCGGGCAGACCAGGATGACCGGCGCGCCCGCCGCGGCCAACTGCCGGACCGCGCTATCGGCGCGGAACTTGCTCAAGCAGTAGGGCCCAAGCATGTCGCTCTCCTTCAGCTCCAGCTGCTCGACCGACCCGCCGCTGAAATCGGCCGACGGGAGTATGCTCTCGGTGCTGGTGTGCAGCACCCGCTCGGCGCCGTTGTCGAGCGCGGCATGGATGACGTTGAGCGCGCCGTGGTGGTTGATCGCGTCGAACTCGCGCACGTCGCGCCGCCAGAGGTTCGGATCGGCGGCCAGATGATAGACCGTGCGGCAATCGCGCGTGGCCTGGACCACGGCTGCCTTGTCGCGGATGTCGGCGCTGACCAGCTCGATGCGATCCAGCGGCAGGTGGTCGACGGCTGCCCCGGGCCGCTCGAGCACGCGCACCTCTTCACCCTCGGCCAGCAGCGCCGCTACCAGGTGGGCGCCGATGAAGCCCGCCCCGCCGGTGACCAGGTTCATGCCGGGCTTCCCTGGCCGGCGAGATCGGCCGACATTTCGTCCAGACGGCTGCGCTGCGGCGCCAGCCCTTCGCGCGTGATGCGCTTGATCAGCCCGACCGCCGCCCGGTTGAGCGGGCAGGGAAAGTTGCCGGCGAGCCGCACCAGATGGCCGTTGTAGGCTTCGATCTCGGTCTCGCTGCGGCCGATGTCTGGCGCCATGGAGCAATAGGTGCCGCGCAGCGACGGCCGGAAGAAGATCGCCATCAGCTCGGGCAGGCCCGGGGTCCGCAAAATCCGGGCGACCGTATCCGGATGGAACGGACCGATCTTCGCCAGCTCCTGCCCGGCGTGACGCAGCACGGCGTGGTTTTCGAGCAGCAGGGCGAAGAACAGCCGCTTGGCCAACGCGTCGGTCAGCAGCGCGGCGTTGTCGACGCCGGCCGCCGCCGCCAGCGGCGAGATGGCCGAGTTGTACATCAGTTTGGCGGCCTTGAACGGCCGCACGTCCTCGACCAGTTCGACCGCGAACAGGCCGCCCTGCTTGAAGGCATCGGCCAGGCGCGCCAGCTCGCCCCGCTCCTCGGCGCTTGCCGGTCGCCGCGCGCCGATGTGCAGGCTGCCGGGACGGGTGATGCGGGTGATGGGACGCTCGCGCTCGCATTCGGAGACGAAGGACGCAATGCCTTCGCCGGCGAAGTCGTGGCCGTCGAGCACGGTGTCGTAGCCGTTCTGCACGGGCACCAGGTGACGCGTGGTCTCGAGGCGCGCCAGGACCGCGGGATTGTCATAGGTCTTGGTGCACAGCAGAATGACGGCGTCGGCCGGCGGCTGCCACTCGGCGAACCCGACGAACGGCAGCTTGACCGGTGCCTGGTCGGCCACCACGAGCCCGTCGGCCTGTCCGGCGGCGATCTTGTCCGGGCGCCGTTCGACCAGCGTGACGTCCCAGCCGGCGCGGCTCAGCGACCAGGCCAAAACGGTGCCGATACCGCCGACCCCGACAACATGAGCCTGAGGTTTCATGGGCCTGCCGCGGTCTCGAGATCGTCGTTGAGGAATGCCATGCGCTCTACAAGTGGGCCTATTTGCCCGCGGCCGCCAGTTGCCGCCGGCGCTGGTAGAGATCGTAGCCGATGAACAGGGTCGCCAAAGGCGCGCAGATCCCTGCGCCGATCAAAAGAATATCACCCTGGCCGAACAGCACGCTGATCGGGATCAGGATCAGGGCGTCGTCGGGATCGAAGCCGGCGCGGGATCTGAACCTGGCCGTGCCTTTACCGTAGCGGTTCTCGGTCGAGATCATCAGCGCGAAGATGGTGCTGATGCTGAGGCCGGCGACGATGCCGACCGGCAGCCCCCAGATTCCCAGGAAACCGCCTAGCGCGGCGACACCTAGCGCCACAAAGGCGCAGGAGTTGCTGATCGCGTCCGTGACCAGATCATAGAGCGCGCCAAATCGGCTGGTTGCCCCCGTCATGCGCGCCAGTTCGCCGTCGGCGCGGTCGAGCAACATCGACACCACGAATATCCCCGCGCCGAGCGCATTCCAGTTCCAATCGTCGAGCGCGAAACACGCCGCGGCCGCGACGCCGGTTACCAGGCGCGCGGTCGTAAGGTGGTTTGGCGTGACGCGGGTGTTGCGGAGAGGACGGACCAGCTGCCGTGCAATTCTATGGATCCAGGTGTCAGGGGTCATGGGCTCCAGTCCAGCGTTGGTTCAGCTGGGATTTCCCAGACGACACCTTTCAGCCACCGATGACGGTAGCACAATCGAGCATCGGTTGTAACCGGGGCCATCCATCTAGGCAATCCGGGTTTGCATTGCCCAGCTTTGATGGTGAAGAACGTCTTTTCTCAAGCAGCCTGGCCCAGTGTGCTGCCCGGGTAGATGCGGATGCGCTCCTCGGGCAGCATGACCGACAACTCGTCGCCCTCGCCAATCGCCTGGTGGCGGACTAGGTTGATCGACAGGTCGGCGCGCAGCCTGGCCGCGCCGATCTGCTCCGAGACGATGTCGGCCCGGTAGAAGGAGCCGAGGAACTCCATCGCGCCGACCCAGCCATCGATCGTGTTGGCCGCCGTGCCGCGCCCCTCCTGGACCACGATATCCTCGGGCCGCACGGCGACGGTGACCGGCGCGCCCTCGGCCAAGCCGTCGGACCGGCAGCTCAGGTCGATCTCGCCGAGCCGCACCCGGTCCGGACCGATCACCGTGCCGGGCATGAAGTTCATGGTGCCGATGAAGTCGGCGACGAACGAGGTCGCCGGGTCGCGGTAGATCTCCAGCGGCGTGCCGATCTGCTCGATCACGCCGTGGTTCATCACCACGATGCGGTCGGCCATGGTCAGCGCCTCCTCCTGGTCGTGGGTCACCATGACCGTGGTGATGCCGAGGCGCCGCTGCAGCGCCTTGACCTCGTGGCGCAGGTGGACCCGGACCTTGGCATCGAGCGCCGAGAGCGGCTCGTCGAGCAGCAGCAGGCCCGGCGAGGTGGCGATCGCGCGGGCCAGCGCGATGCGCTGCTGCTGGCCGCCGGACAGCTGCGCCGGGTACTTGTCACCCTGGTCCGGCAGGCCGACCAGCTCGAGCAGCTCGGTGACCCGGGCCCGGATGCCCGCTCTGGAGGCCTTTCGGTTCTCCAGACCGTAGGCGATGTTCTTGGCCACGGTCAGGTTGGGAAACAGCGCGTAGGACTGGAAGACGATGCCGAAATCCCGCTCGGAGGGCGGCAGCGCGGAGATGTCCTGGCCGGCCTGCTCAACCCGGCCGGCGGTCTGAATGTCGAGGCCGGCAATGGCGCGCAGCAAGGTCGTCTTGCCGCAGCCGGAGGGGCCCAGGAAGCACACGAACTCGCCGTCGAAAATTTCCAGCGAAATGTCCTTCAGCGCCTTGAAGGCCCCGAACATCTTGGTCAGGCCTTCGATGCGCAGGTAAGGCTTGTCGTTCGATCGCTCCGCCACGGCCATCGGCCCGTTCCCCTGTTCAAGCCGTCTTTTGCGGGCGACGATAGCACTTCACGCGCCGCCAGGAAAAGCGCGCCCGGCCGCGCGACCCGGCCGGCCGGGTTGCGGCCGCCGTGCCGCGCGCCGTTGCGTGGCTTAGAGGAACGCCGGGAGGACGGTTACAGACCCTGCAGCAGGTACCACCAAACCGGCAGAGTCACGAACGACAGGGGAATTCCGATGCCGACCATCAGGATGACCAGCGATTTGTGGAGCTTGTGTTCCAGGGCGACGATCGAGCCGCCGATCTGCGGCCCCATCGCCGCTTCGAAAACCGTCACCTGGGCGATGCGCCCGCCGCCGCCCAAGACCTCCACGAGCACGATCATGACCAGCGCCGGCGCCAGCAGCAGCTTGAAGCCGAGACCGACCGTCAAGGCGCTCAGATTGCCCTTCAGCTCGGCCAGGCGCAGCTGACAGCCGATCGAGAGCAAGGCCAGCGGCGCCAGAGTCGCCGCCAGGCTTTGCAGCACGATGACAACTTCCGGGGTATATTCGACCGGCCGCAGCAGAATCGCCACGACAAGCGCCTGGAAGGGCGCGAACAACAGGATCCGCTTCAAGATCGCGACGATCGAAAGGCTGCCCTGCGAGCAGATCGCGGCGATCATGACGCCGAGCGTCGAGAGCACCATGTAGGTGCCGAGCTGATCGATGACGATGCCGATGGCCAGCTCGCCGTTGGCGTTGCCGTAAAAGGCCTCGATCATCGGCAGCCCGAGGAATGAGGTGTTGGCCAGCGCGCCGGTCAGTATCAGCGCGCCGATCGTTTGCCGGCTCCAGCGGGCCACAAGTCCGATCAGAACGAAGAACACGGCGCCGACGGCGAACATCCCCCAGGCCATCGAAACCGGATAGATCAAGGCATCGTTCCACTGGAGATTGTGGACATGCAAAAGTGTTAGCGCCGGCAGCGAGATGTTGATGATGAAGGCGTTCAGAACCGAGGACGCGTTCTCGGGGATACGGCCGCTCCAGCGCAGCAACAGCCCGAATACGAAACAGATCGGCAGGATACCGATATTCGCCATTTGATCCCCTCCAAGCGTCGTACGAGAAACTGTGGTATTTCTAAATCAATTCTGTGAATATTGTGTAAATATCACCAGAAAAAATTGATAAAACAATTAAATATGAAACTAAACGGAGATATTTTTGAGAATAAAATTTTTCTATAGTTCTGTTTTCGGAATTTTTAATTTGAGACAAATGCCATCAACCGAATTTTTCTAATATAATTTTAGCGATTTAAATTTAGATTCGACGTCGTTTGGTGCCAGCAGCAGCGAAGTTTCGGCTTCACCGGACGATCTGCTGCACCCCGCCGCAAAACCTGGCCGAAAGAGAGGGCTCCATGAAGATCTGCATTTACGGTGCCGGCGCGATCGGCGGCTATCTGGGGGCCATGCTGTCCAGGGTTCCCGGCGTCGAGGTCGCTCTGATCGCCCGCGGCCCGCATCTCGAGGCGATCCGTTCCAACGGCCTGACGCTGCGCCTCGGCGACCAGGCGCAGGTGGTGCATCTGCCGTGCACCGACGATCCGGCCAGCCTCGGCCCGCAAGACTACGTGATCATCGGGCTGAAGGCGCACCAGGCCTGGGAGGTGGCGGAGCGGATGGCCCCTCTCCTGGCCCCCGAGACCGCCGTGGTGACCTGCCAGAACGGAGTGCCCTGGTGGTACTTCCATGCCCTGCCGGGGGCTTTCGAGGATCGGCGGCTGGCCAGCGTCGACCCGGACGATCGGCAGTGGCGCGCGATCGAACCGCGGCGCGCGATCGGCTGCGTCGTCTACCCCGCGGCCGAGATCACCGAGCCCGGCGTGATCAAGCACGTCTATGGCGACAAGTTCGCCCTGGGCGAGCCGGACGGCCGCCTGTCCCAACGCTGCCAGCGGCTGGCCGAGGCGCTTGAAGCGGGCGGGCTCAAGGCGCCGGTGGTGCCGAACATCCGCGACGAGATCTGGCTCAAGCTGTGGGGCAACCTCTGCTTCAATCCAATCAGCGCGCTGACCCGGGCCACGCTCGACGTAGTGGCGACCGATCCCGGCAGCCGCGCCTTGGCGCGCAACATGATGCTGGAAGCCCAGGGTATTGCCGAGCAGCTCGGCGCCGCGTTCCGGGTCGACATAGAGCGCCGCATCAACGGCGCCGCGAAGGTCGGCGCTCACCGCACCTCGATGCTGCAGGACCTGGAGCGCGGCCGGGCGCTGGAGATCGATGCGCTGCTGACCGCGGTGCAGGAGATGGGTCGCATGGTGTCCGCGCCGACACCCTACATCGACAGCGTGCTGGCCCTGGTCCAACAACTCGGCCGGACGCAGGCGCTCTACCCGGTCTTTCCGGCCAGCGAAGAGGCGCGCGCCGCCTGATCCCTCGAGCCCGCCAACCGGGCGCCCCGGCGCCTTGGCGCCGAACGAGACCGGCCGCCTCCCTTTGCGGAAGCGGCCGGCTTGGTTTCGTACTCTTGGCTCAGGCGCCTAGTTCTTCGGCTCCGACTTGGAATCGTAGCGCTTCTGCCATTCGGCCAGGATGCGCTTGCGGTTGTTGGCCGCCCACTCGAAGTCGTTGTCGATCATGGCCTTGGTGATGCCCGGCGGGAAGTGCTCGACCGGCTTGGCCAAGCCCGGGATGGCGACCACCGCGTAGCCCTCGTTGTAGAGCCGGTTGGCCTTCTCGGTGACCGACCAGTCGACCAGCTTGCGGGCAGCCTCGAGTTTGTCGGTGCCGGCCACGATCGCGGTTGCTTCCATGTCCCAGCCGATGCCCTCGGAGGGAATCACGATCTCGAGCGGCGCCCCCGCGGCCTTCGACTTGGCGCCACGGAAGGCGAAGGACACGCCGATCGGCACCTCGCCGGCCGCCGCCTGCTTGCAGGGCTTGGAGCCGGAATGGGTATAGTGGCTGATGTTCTCGTGCAGCCCGTCCATGAATTCCCAGCCGCCCTTTTCGCCGAACATCTGCAGCCAGCTGGAGACGTCGAGGAAGCCGGTGCCCGAGGAGTTCGGGTTGGGCATGGCGACATGACCCTTGTAGACCGGCTTGGTCAGGTCTTTCCAGGATGCCGGGGTCGGCAGATTGTTCTTCGAGGACTCGACCGTATTGACGCAGATCGCCGCGACCCATGCGTCCATGCCGGTCCAGGTCGGCGGATTGTCTTTGTCGCGGAACTTGGGATCGAGCTTCTCCAGGCCGGCCGGCGCATAGGGTTCGAGCATCCCCTCGCCCTTCATCAATAGAAGGCTGGTGGCGGCCAGGCCCCAGATCACGTCCGCCTGGGGATTATTCTTTTCCGCCAACAGCTTGGCGGTGACGATTCCGGTCGAATCGCGGACCCACTTGATCTCGATGTCCGGATGGTCCTCGTTGAAGGCGGCGGCATAGCGCTTGAGGTCCTCCGCCTCGACGGCCGTGTAGACCGTCAACTCGGTCGCCGCCAAGGCATTGCCGGCGGCCAAAGCCAAGCCTGCGGCCGCCAGCACGGCGCCCTGGAAGGCATGGCAAAACAGTCCCTGTCTCATGATTTTCGTCTCCCTGTTGTGCTGGCCGGCCAGGCGTCTTGCCGTCTCGGACCGGCCATAACTTCCTGTTATGTCTTATTTCTTCAGCATGCTCTGGTTGGATCGCATAGTCCCCTTACAGATTTGCGGCAGGCAGGATAACCCCTAAGGGCTCTTGGGCAAAGCCAGTTCGCTATCGAATTCCTCACCCCCGGTGTCATCGCCATCGTCGTCGCCGCGCAGCTTGAGCCGGCTCTGCCTGAGCTCCCCCTGGGCGTCGAGGATCGGGTAGGCGACCGACGTCAGATGCGAGTTGATCCGCTTGAGATCCCTCAGGATATCGATGTGCAGCGAGCTGGTTTCGATGCTCTCGACCAGGCCCTTGCGCAGCCGCTCCAGATGGCGCTCGCTGCTCTTGTGCTCGAGTGTCCGCAGGTGCTCCTTCTCGGTCAGCATGCGCCGCGCCACCGCGACGTCGCCGGAGACGAAGACGCCCATCGCCAGCTGCATCTGTTCGACCACGCGGCTGTGCATTTTCTCGATGTCCTGCCAGCCCGCTTTCGAGAACCCCAGCTTCTGCTTGATCTTCTTCTGGGCGATTTCGAGCAGGTTCTTGTCGATGATGTCGCCGATGTGCTCGAGGTTGATGGTCAGGCTGATCAGTTCAACGCAGCGCCGGCTGTCTTCCTCGGCAAGCTCTTTGCGGCTGACCTTGGTGAGATAGAGCTTGATCGCCTCGTGCAGACGATCGACCTCGTCGTCCATCGCGGACAGGCGGTCGAGCAGCTTGGTGTCATCGTTGCGGAACACCTCGATCAGGTCGCGCAGCATGGTTTCGACGATGTCCGCCATGCGCATGACTTCCCGGGTGGCGCCACCAAGTGCGACGGCGGGCGTATCGATCGCCGCCGGGTCCAGGTACTTCGGCTCGCTCAAGGCCACCTCGTCATCGCGCTCCGGAAAGACCCGGGTACAGAGGCGGGCCGCCAGGCTGGTGAACGGCAGGAACACGATCGCCAAAGCGAGATTGAACAGGGTATGGGAGTTGGCGATCTGGCGCGCCGGATCGCGGCCCAGCAGCTCCAGGTATGGCGCGACCACGTCGATCATGGGCAGCGCCACCAGCGCGGCCAGAACCCGGAAACCCAGGTTGCCGAACGGTATCCTGCGGGCGACCGGACCGCTTGAAAAGGTCAGCACCACGGGCACCAGCCCGGAGCCGATATTGGCGCCGACGACCAGGGCGAAGCCCAGGCTGACCGGCACCACGCCCGCCATGGTGAAGGACATGATCAGGAGCACCATGGCCACACTGGAATGGGCGATCCAAGTGAGTACCGCAGCCAGCAGGACGGCCAGAACCGGATCGTTGGCCAAGGGCGCGACGATGCCCTGCAGCGCCGCGCTGCCGCGCAGCGGCTCGGAGGCGCCGACGATCAGCCCGAGCGACAGCAGCATCAGACCCAGGCCGATCAGGATTCGCCCGATCTGCCGTACCATGGAAGAAGTCGAGCCGAGAAAAGCAACCACACCAGCCAGCAAGAAGACCGGCGACAGCCAGGAGATATCGAACGACAGAATCTGCACCACCAGCGTAGAGCCGAGATCCGCGCCCAGCATGATCGCCAGGCCCGGCCCGATCGCGATCAAGCCGCTGCCGGCAAAGGAAACGACCAGCAGCGCGGTCGCCATGGAGCTCTGCAACAGCGCCGCCACCGCAGTCCCCATGCCGAAGGCGCTCAGCCGGTTGGTCGTCGAGCGGCGGAGATGGCGGCGAAGCTCGGCGCCATAGGCGCGCATGATGCCGGTGCGAATCATGCGCGTCGCCCAAAGCAGAAGCGCGACGCCGCCGGCAATGTTCAAAAGGAGCTCGAGACCGCTCATGCGCTA
>JBFJPL010000039.1:0-35202 GCA_041617155.1 Kiloniellales bacterium | reverse complement strand
GCAGGAGCGGTTCCATTCCTTTGCCATGGACGAGACCTGGCTGCTGGCGGCGGCGCGCTACGTCGAGCTCAATCCGGTGCGGGCGGGGCTGGCCAAGCGGGCCCGGAGCTGGCGCTGGTCGAGCGCGCGGGCGCACCTGGACGGGCGCGACGACCCGCTGGTGCAGGTCGCCCCGCTGCTGGAGCTGGCGCCCGATTGGCGGCGCTATCTGGCCGAGGGACTGGAGCCGGAGCAGCTGGAGGCGCTGCGCCGCCACGCCCGTACCGGCCGGCCGCTCGGCACCGAGCGCTTCGTCGAGGCCCTGGAGCGCTACCTGGGCCGCCGCCTCAGCCCCCGAAAGCGGGGCCCGAAACCGAAAGGGAAGGGCCGCGAGCCTTGAATTAAGTATACTGTCCCTAAAATAACCGTCGAATCCCGTTCCGCATCGGGCGGCGCTCCTTGGAGTTCGGGGGAGAGCGTCTGTTCTTCGCGATCCCGGGAATTTGGCTGTCCGGACCGCCACTCAAAGCACCTGGCCCTTGGGGTCGTAGAAGCCTTCGCAGTCCGCGTTCAAGAGACCCCGGTACTCGCGCCAGAGCCAGTGCCAGAGCGGATCGAGGCGGTCCAGGGTCGCCTCGGCTTCCCGGCCCTGCCACAGCACTTCGACTGCGACGATGCAGCGGCAGTCCTGCAACACGCCTCTGACCCTTTCAACCTGGCGGCCCTTTTCGTCCTCGAGCTCCTCGAGGAACTCCTCGATCTCCTCGTCCATCAGCTCGGAGCCGCGGCGGTTGATCTCCAGCTGCCCGTAGAGCTCGTCGCCCAGCATCAGGTGCGCCCGCTCGCCCTTGGCGTCCCTGGCGTCGAACCGGTAGTCCGGATCGACCCCTTGGAGCCCCGCCTCGATCGTGTCCAGATCGATCTGCTTATCGTCATCTACGAGGAAGCGCATGTAGTAACCCATGGCTCGATCCCTTTCTCGCCCAACAGCGTTTGGCCGGACCCGCCCGACACCGCAGGCACGGGCTTGCGCGAAGGCATTATTGAGGCGGGGAGCGTTAATTTTTCCCTGCGACCCGGAAGATCGGCAGGAACCGGCGTCAGACCTGCATTACTGCGCTGTGATCCGACCGAAGGCCCAGGGTACGGCGCCGCGCCGCCTGGTCCGATCGCACTTGACCGCATCCAAGCCGCTCGTAAGGTGGGGGCGCTTGGCTGAACGCGATTCTTTCCGGACCCCGACAAGCAAACGGAACTCGAACAAGCGATCGAAGCGGCGGTCGACCAGGCCGCGGCCGGCGGCCTTCTGATCGGCGGGATCGTGACCACGGCGATCGCGCTCGCCGCGATCCTCATTCTGCGCCTGTTCCAAACAGGGTCACAAACAGGGTCAGGCCTGTATTGTTGCATCATTGATCCGATCGACGGCCAGGGCAGGGACCTCGCCGCCAAACTTATCCGCCATTCCTGCCCTGGACCCGGATGAAAACGAAGGTCTTGCCCAGGGCGGCCTTGTCCTTGACGGATAGGCTCACTTGCGCCTGCTCCAGGTCATAGCGGCGCGCGGCATAGGTGTCGGGGTGGTTCACGCTCCGGTCGCCGTGCACCGTGGCGCGGCGGGCGAGGCAGGCGTCCAGTTTTCCGGCGAGCTCATCGAAGGTGTCGGTGGCGCGCTTGGCCCGGTAGGGAAACGTCCAGGCGCACTGGTACCAGCTGCTTTTCGCTTGCCGTGTCACCAGGCAAGTGGACGCGCCGGGAAGGGTGAGCGTGGCAAGATGGTCGCCCGCTTCGCCCTTCGGTTGGCCCGCGATTGCCGCGAAGTTCGCGCGCGAATGCTCGATCAGGGTGCCGATGTCGGCACAGAGATCCTGTGCCCGGGCCGCGCCGAGCGTCGCCAGGAAAGCCATCGCCGAAGCCACGGGCAGCCGCAGCCGCGGCGACGGCTGTCCACTGCCATTGAAACAGCGGGACATCGAAACGCTCCCTCATGCCGGCCGATCGGAAAATCGCTGGCTCACGCGGTCTTTGCGCACTGCTTGGAGCCTTCATGGACCCGTCGAGTTCAGGGAGCAATATAGCAATTTTCCGATGCGCTCTTTGTATCAAGGGGTCAGTCTCGTTGATTGCCGCATGATCAAGGAGGCTGTTTCCTTGATCTTCCTTCTTGTGATCAACGAATCTGACCCCTTGATCCCCGGACATTCGTCAAACCGGCGGCAACAGACCGCTTCTGCGAACAGCTCAAGCGCTAGAATCCGACCCTTTTGCCACTTGTCCACATGTTGTGCACAGTTTATCCACAATCGCAAAATGTGCGACGAATTAACTGAATCTTAACCATGTTGCTGGCATATGGTCGATCGGTAAGCCGCTGCAATCAGGCGCAGCCCCGTGGGCAGGAAGCGAAGCGCTAGACGAGAGGGATACAATGCAGAAAAGCATCCGGACGATGTTCACGCGGGTCATGCTGAAGGGTCTGTCACAGAACACCTATCGTTTCTATTCCTACCCGATCCACTGCCCGCCGGCGGGACCAGGCGTCTACGTCTTCGCCTCGGCGCCGGGCTTCAATGTCCTGGCGGGCTGGGAGCACTACTACGTCGGCGTGGCCGGGAACGTGAAAAACCGCGTGACGCCCTTGCACGAACACCTGGGCGAGGCCATCGCACTCGGCGCGCGCTACGTGCTGGTCCAACCCTGCGAGAACGAGCACATGCGTCGCGCGATCGAGGCGGATCTGATCGACTTCTACCAGCCGACCTTGAATGCCAAAGGCACCGAACCATGGCGTTTCGCACGGCGGCTCGGCGGCTAACCGGGCGCGGCCAACACCAACCGAGCTGGAATCTACGAGTTCGGAGGACAGTGGACTTAACTCCGTCACTGCTGTGCGCTGCCAAACCAAGAGTGTTGGGGTAGATAACTGTCGCCCGAATTCCTGACCTCCGTCCCAAAACGCCTTGATTTGGGTTCCAGCTTTGGCCCGAACGCGCGCGCCGTCGGGCGGGGCACCTGGCGCCCCAATCACACTTGACCCCACCCAAGTCGCTCGTAAGGTGGGGGTCGCTTGACTGAACACGATGGTTCCCAGACCGCAAAATGCAAACCGAACTCGAACAGGCCATCGGAGCGGCGGTCGACCAGGCCGCCGCCGGAAGCCTTCTGGTCGGCGGGTTGTTGACCACGGTTATCGCTCTGGCCGCCGTCCTGACTCTGCGCTTCTTCCTGGTCCGACTGGTCAAGGGCAAGGCGGAAATCCTCGATGAGGACCAGCGCCGCTGGCTCAACCGGATCAACAACGGGGCGACGATCTTTGTCCTGGTTTGCCTTGTCTTTATCTGGGCCCCGCAGCTGCACACATTCGCCCTGTCCCTGACGGCCGTCGCGGTCGCGATCGTCTTGACGACCAAAGAGCTGCTGATGTGCCTGACCGGCGGACTTCTGCGCGCGACGACAAAATCTTTCGATATCGGCGATTGGATCACCGTGGATAGTCTGACCGGCGAGGTTCTGCAGATCACCGGACTGGCCACCATGGTCGAGGAAATCGATACGGCGGGAAAGACCTATCAGTTTACAGGGCGTTCCATACAGATTCCTAACAGCAAGTTCCTCACGGCCAACGTCGAGAACGCCAACTTCATCAAGGAGCACGTGTATCACGATGTGCCGATCACCGTGCAGTACGCCGATCTCGATCCGATGGCGTTGACGGCGGAACTGCAAAAGATAACGGAAAAGTATTTTGCTCCGTTGCGCGAAGAAGCGGAGAAGTTCAACAAACGAATCGAAAAGAAAGTCGGTTTGGATTTCGCCGAACCGGAGCCTCAGTTTTTCCTGAGAACAACGGATGTAGGGCACAACATCTATACCGTACGCATGTTCGTGCCGACACGGCAGGCGGCCAAGATCGGCGCCGATATCACGCGGGATTTCTTGTTCCATGTTCACAAGACCCGAAACAAGAATGCGGCTTGATCAAGAGAACATCACGGCATTCCGCCCACAACCCGGATCAGGCCTGTACTACCGCATTGTCGCCTAAACGATTACCCCTTTCGATCAGATTCAAAATACAATTATAGAGGCCTGCCCCTGCTTGCCAGGATGACCAACTTGGAATTCGGGGTTGGGTTGTTGCCGCTGATTATGGAGATCGTAACGCTTGGCCGCTAGCCTCGCCCGGTCGTCCGACCGACCGGAGGCGCCGGGATGCGCGGATACAGCCCAGAGGAGTGGTGGCACGCTCTTGTCCGCTACACCGAGGCCTTCGATTTCGCGCTCGGGGTCTGGGTCCCGGGTAGCTGGGCGCTCGCCGGCGCGCTCTGTCTACCGCCCATCGCCGCTTGCTGCTTTCGGTGGTTCCCCAACCGCTACGCCCGCATCCGGATGCTCTTCGCGCCCTTCGCGGGCGGGTTCGCGGGCGGCTACTTCCAAGCGATGTCCCTGCGCGCCGAGACATGCGATGATTTCAAGGGGCTGATTTGCATCATTTCCGCGCCGCCGCAGGCGCTCGCGCTGATCATCCTTGCCTCGATGCTTTCGGTCGTCTTCGTCCACCTCTCGCTTCCTGGCCGCAAATTCCACCGGCGCCTCGTTCGCCTCTGTTCGAAGCCCGAAGAAGTGGAATATTAACCGCTTTCATCCAGCCTCCAGGGGATTTCGTCCAGCGGATCGTGCGGCCGCGAGGGCCGACGGTCCGCACTGTTTTTTGGAACAAGCAGCGATGGCACATTCAAGGCTGGTGGGGATGCTGGCTATCGCGGCGGTCGCGATCCTCATGAGCCCGGGCTCGGCTCGGGCATTTTGCATCGAGAACCGGGCCGACGAGGCGGTGACCTTCGTGATCGACATCGATGGCCGCGGCAACAACGCCCCCTTCACGACGACTCTCGCCCCACAGGAGGAGACCTGTTGTGACTGGCAGCGCTACGACTGCAACATGAGCGGCAAGGAAAACGGAGTCCTGAAGTTCTCCGTGGGCGGCGATGAGTGGTATTGCCTCGGCGAATTCAGTGCCAGCGACGAGGTGGTTTTCATAGCGCGCGCCGACAGTTCGTATTGTAGCTTTACGTCAAAGAACAGTATTTTCAGCGGCGAGCTGTTGCACGATTTCACCGACTGGGTCAGCGAAATGCTGTCCGATTTCATATCCGGCTGGCGAAGTTCCTGAACGAGTTCGCGGGGATCAGTTCGGCGAACAGAACCGGAGTCAGGCCCCTACCAATGTATAGTCGGCTGAAAGATTGTCCTTTTCGAATGGGCTCGAACTACAACAAAACAGGCTCAAACCCGATCCGAAGGTTCGCGCCTGTTCGTTTGACGGCCCAGGTACATTCAAGCTAGGAGTCCAGGCTAGGTCTCGGTTCGTGCGCCCGGCGGGCGGCGCCGCCTACATCTCCATCGCTTCGGCGACTTCGATCGTGCCCATTTCCAGGAACGGGCAGGCCTTGGCCATCTCGAGCGCGGCCTCCATGGTCTCGGCCCGCACGATGGAAAAGCCCATCAGGGGATTGGGCCCGCCGTCGTCCGTGACGCCGCTGGCGCTGACCGTCTTGGACATGCCCACCGGCGTGCCGGGGTTGACCACGGCATCGCCGAGGCCGTCGAGCCAGGCCTGCCATCTCGCCTTGAGCTTGGCGCCCGCCTCGGGGCTCTCGGGCTTTTTCCCGCCGTGATAGGCAAAGACGAAGTCGGGCATGAGGTTTTCTCCTGTTGTTCGATTTTCCGTGGCAAGACGCGCGAGTTTCCGACGCGGGGACGGTCGGCCCCGCCGCGAAATCAGCTTCCCGGGTCACGCCTCGAAATGCTACATGTTTCTGAATGCGCCACTTCGGGCGGACGAGAGGGCGTCATGGGGTTCTTGGGCAGGGCCGCGCTGGTCATCTGGCACGATATCGCGGCCGGCTGCGAGGCCGACTACATCGCGCGGATTAAGGAGTCAGACACGTTGATGGCCGCATGATCAACGAGTCTGACCCCTTGTTCCCCATCTCCGGAATGGTCCGGGCCGGTCCCAGCGCCGGAAGCGTCCGGGATGCCGCCTCTTGGTTTCCCCGTAACCCGGCAGAATGCTACCGTTCATCTTGATCCTCGGTCATCTGGGGAATGTCGGATAAAAGGGGGGCAGTCCCATTTTTGTTGTTTCAGGAGGGGTTACGCCAGCCGGCATAAGTTGCTGGGTGAGTTGATAAGGCGTACCCGGCACCAGCCGAAGCGGGCCTGTCGAACCGCCCCGCGGCTCACACTGACGGCAATCGAAGGATTCGAAACATGACGATTCAAGACGCTTTTGCACTGATCATCGGGTTGACCTTAGTCGCATCAGCAGCAGGAGCTCGGGCCGATCAGGGAAACCCCGGTGTCGCGCCCATTAAATCGCGCATCGCCACGGTAAAGACCTATGCCGAGTTGGGCGCGGAATGGTGGCAGTGGGCGCTTCAGGCATCCACTGCCGACAGCCCGCTTCTGGATGAGACCGGCGAGAAATGCGCTATCGGCCAACGGGGGCCGGTTTGGTTTCTCGCGGGCACTCTCGGTTCCGGGGATCCCACGGGAGACCCGACCGTGCGCAATTGCGACAGGATTCCGAGCGGCAAGGCCTTTTTCTTTCCCGTGATCAACGAAGCGTCTTTCGCATTCCTCAACGATCCTCCGGAGCAGCGGACGCCCGAGTTCTTACGATCACTGCTGCAGTGCACGGATGTCAGAGACTTGTCGGTCGTCGTAGACGGGAATCCGGTTGCAAAGTTGGACCGATTCGAGACAACCGCCGAGCAGTCGCCTCTCTTCGATGTGCGCCTGCCGCAGGACAACATTTTCGGGTTTACCGAGGATGATGTACCCAAACTTCTGTTCAGTCCGGGCGTCCACAAAGGCTTCTATTTGTATCTGCGTCCCCTGCCGCCTGGGTTGCACACAGTGGAGTGGACGGCGACTTGGGACTGCCCCTTTCCCTTTGGCGAGTTCAGCGAGAACCTCCAGTACAATCTGACGATTCGCTCGGACGCGGAGTAGTCGGCACGCAGGGTCGAACAAAAAAGGCGGGACAGTCTCCCTTTTCGCTTCGTTTAGAGCCGCTAGGCGAAGGCCTTATCAGCGACCAGGGCGAAGGTGCCTTGGACGCCGCGCGGCCCGGCCAACCGACCAATTCATTAGTTTCGAAACGGGCCGTGGCCATTTTCGACCACGGCCCGCGCCCGATCACATCCTGCAGTCTGCCGCGTAGGCGTCGGGCTGGTGGGTGGGCCTTGCCGAGGATCTTGTTGGTCAGCATGTTGCCGTGCGGCACGGATGGTCTCAGCCGATGACATGGGCGTTTAATAGCTTCTAGAATCCAGTTCCGACGACAAGGTTACCGGTGATAGGTTCGGGAGTTCCGGTGACGGATCACTGAATGGCTTGGAGCCCGCCTCGATACCCAGATCGGGTCAGCCCGTGGACGCCCACAAGAAGATCAGCGTCGCCGCGCAGCCGAGCGCGGTGCGCCCGGCGTGGAGGGCGGCCCACTTCTCGATCAGGGCGCGGCTTTCGGGGCCGGCGCCCGCCGGCTCGGTCGCCATCAGCCTGCGGTTGGTGGGCATGATGCAGAGGAGGGTGTAGGGCCAGTTCGCGACCAGGACCACGGCGCCGAGCAGCCAGGACCAACCGCCCGTCTGCCACCAGGCGACCAGGCCCAGGAGGAAGCCGATGACCGCGAGCGGCGCCTGCATGGCGAAGCCGCGCCTGTAGGCCGGCTGCCACTGCGCCAGCAGCGCACGGTCGTCGAGGGCCGAACGGGCCGGCTGTTCGGCGAGGTTGATGTAGGCCGCGGCTCCGGTGAAGATCGCGGCGACGGTCAGCGCGAGTTGCCCGGCCAGCATGACCACCTCTTCGATTGCGGGAAATCAGCTTCCAGGGTCACGCCTCGAATTGCTACATGTTTTTGAACGACTCGCTTCGGACGGACGAAATAAGGTCATGGGTCTATTAGGCAAGGCCGCACTGGTCATCTGGCACGACATCGCGGCCAACTGCGAGGCCGACTACATCGAATGGCACGCCAGGGAGCACATGCCGGAGCGGGTCGGCATCCCCGGGTTCCGGCGCGGCCAGGCGGGTCGGGCGGTCTGGGGCGCGCCCGGCTACATCAACTGGTACGAGGTCGAGGCGCTCGCGACGCTCACTTCGAAGCCCTACCTCGACCGGCTCAACGACCCGACGCCCTGGAGCCGCAAGGCCATGGGATATTTCCGCAACAACAACCGCACGCTCTGCCGAGTGGTCGCGAGCCGGGGCGCCGGGGTCGCCGGCCATCTGCTGACCCTGCAACTCGCCGCCGTGCCGGGCCGCGGCGCGGCCTTGGGCGACTGGCTGAGCGCGCGCCTGCCGGCGCTGGCCGCGCGGCCCGGCGTGATCGGCGCGCATATTCTCGAAGGCGACCAAGCGGCCAGCCGGCTCGAGACCGAGGAGAAGCGCCTGCGCGCCGGCGGCGATGCCGTCGCCGACCGGGTCGTGCTGGTCGCCGGCAGCAACGCCGATGCGCTCCAAGAGCTGCGCCGCGACCTGCTGTCGCCCCAGGCATTGATGGCGCAGGGCGCCGCCGAAGCGCAACAGGCTGGCGTCTACCAGCTGCTCCACACTATCGCCGAGGCCGATCTGGCCGCGGCGGACCGCTGAAGCCGCGTTTGGCGTTCCAATTCCAAGAGTCGAAAGAAAGAAAAGGTGTCTGGAAAGAAAGAAAAGGTGTCTAACACCTTTTCGCCCCAAGACTATTTCACGGTGATGCAGCTGCACTCGGAAAGGTGACTGACCTTGTGCGAGACGCTGCCGAGCAAGAGGCTCTGGGCATCACCCAAGCCGCGACTGCCCATAACGATCAAATCGGCGCCTCGGGCCTTCGCCGCATCGAGGATAGCCTTCGAGGGGCGGCCATACTCGAGCACCGATTCCGGCTCGCTCACACCGTGCTCCCGTGCCACGGTCTCCGCGCTCTGTAAAATCTCGTTAGCGACCCCTTGGCGGATATCCCGCTCGGTGACCTCGACGTGCTCCAGTTTCGCGTAGCCGCGCAGCTCATCTGGTACACGCCCGCTACCCCAGTCGGAGACGACGTGAAGTAGGATCATCCGCGCACCGTACTTGGCGGCGAGATCGGCGGCGAAGGCAACCGCCTTCGCCGCATGGTCCGAGCCGTCGGTCGGAACCAGGATCGTGCTGATCATCGGCTTACTCCTTTCGATTAGACATGAGCGAAAAGGCCGGAGCAGGCATTGACCTGCGTCAACACCGTCGCTGACCACAACCAGTCTTGGTGACGGTATGCTTGACCGCTACGCTTCCGTTTCCGGGCTGCAAATCGAAGGGTTCGACGGAGCGAGTTGGCTATATTCTCCCGCGAGCAAAGGGTTGCGGGGATTCGGTGACAGCAGTCTATTTATCTCCTGCGCTGCCGTTGCCTCGTCAAAAGCGAAGTATTTCGAGAAGTTAGAAGAGTTTACTGTCTCTGAAACTTCATGCACCGTCTGAAAGTTTATGGGACAGCAGTGGGTCTGACCCCTTTGGTGCTTATTTCGGTAACGACGCCTTGTCTTGTTTCGTGTCCTTGGCGCCGTTCTCAGGTCGGCACAGTTTGTCCAGGAAGATGAAAGCGGCAACGGCGAGTGCGGAGGCAACATAGATCCACCGCCAAAGTTCGTACCGTTCTTTCCCCGGAAGATTGGTCAGCTGGGTTTGCAGCTGAGTGTTCTGCACGAACAAATCCAACGGCCCCGCGGCGATCGTGACATCGTGCCTGACGGCGTCGAACAGGGGCAGATTCAATTCCACCGTGACATAGACCAGGGTGGCGAAGACACCATATGCCACGGTTGCTATAGCCCTCGGGACAATGTCGTGGCGGCCCCGCTTGGTAACCAGCCAGCCGAATATCACCGTATTGACAGTGATGAACACGTTCCAATAACCGGCGATCTCGGACTCGAGCTTCAAATAGAGATCCAGAAGGTCTTTCAAATCGTTCATCTCGTCTCTCCCGCCGAACCGGGTTCGGGCCCGATCCCGACCTGACCGCAATTTCGCTCGTCACGCCGCAGCGGCGAGCGGCGGGGGCGAGGCGGCCTGCTCGTCCTCGGCCGGCCGTTCGGCGGCCTTGACCCGGTGGCGGTAGGATTTCGGGAAGATCCAGCCGACGCCCAGACCGACCAGAACCTGCATGCCCGAGATGTAGAAGACATAGAGCCAGAGCGCGGGCGGGATGTCGGTCACGATCGGCATCGGCGGCGTGAAGAGGAACGAGGCGATTGCCGCGAACACGCCCATCAGGATCCCCTGGGTGAACTTTTCCCGCCAGGCGATCTGCTGATCGGCCAGGATCCGGTCTATGTAGATCCCGACGAAATAGCCGGTCAGCGCCGGGACGGCGGCCCAGGGAATGCCGATGCGAAAGACCCGCATCTCGTGGTCGGGGTAGAACAGGAACACGCCGAGCAGATAAGTCGCCGCGTAGCACAAGCCGAACACCATGGCGTTCTCGACCACCCGGGAGCGCAGCCGGCTCGACCGGCCGCCGCCGTGCTTGGCCCGTCTGCGCACCATGCGGTGCTTGATCCACATGGCGATGAACAGGCACAGCATGTGCAGCACCAAGATGTTGACCGACCAGACCAGGGTCTGGTCCAGCGACTCGGGGACGGTGATTTTGGCCGCCGCGGGCGTCTCGATGGCCCAGCGGGCCTTCACGACATAGTAGATCAGGCTGGGCACGAAGATCACGACGCTGGTGGTGAGCAGCGTCTTGATGATCGATTCCCAGTCCATGCGCGGCAGGCGCGAGACCGCGACGTCGTAGCCGATCTGGTGGAAGCGGCGCTGAATCCGGTTGGCGGTCTTCTCGGCGGCGAAGAACATCATGCCGTGCAGCAGGCAGATCCGGTAGTAGAGCACGTCGATCTTGAGCCGCAGGTCCTTGCGGATGCCGAGCAGGATCTCGGCCTCCAGGGTGTCCAGCCCGGCGAGCTCCGCCTCCTCCTTGCCGTCGGTGAGCGGACCGCCCCGCGGTCCGCTGATCCGCGCCTCCTTGGCGATCAGCTCGGCCAGGGCCTGCTCGCGCTGGCCGTACTCCCAGGCGATGTCGTCGGCCTCCGGTGAGAGGTAGCGGAAGTGCCGCCTGAACTCGTCGCCGCGCAGAGTCTCCTTCAATTGGCCGTGGACGCAGCTCAGGCGGAACCATTCCAGCTTCAAGGGATCGCGGGTGTTCCGGTAGTCGAGCGCGGCCAGAGGCGCGGCCATGGCCTTCAGGGTCGCCTTGACGGTCTCGGCCGGCGGCCGATAGTCCGCCTTGAACACCCGGGTCGCGGTCAGCTTCACGTCCTCGGGAATGATCGCCCGCTGGTGCAGTTTCTCGCGAATCCACTTGTCCCAGCGGTTCAATCCCGGAAAGGTCGCATAGACGCCCATCAGCCCGAACAGGGCATAGATCACGCGGTCGCGCTCGGTCTCCGGCACGACCACCTTGACCTGCGCGAGCGCCGCGATGTCGGCGAACAGCTCGGGAAACAGGACGTAGAAGACGAACACGGCCTCGAGCGCGGCGATATACTTGAGCTGGGCGCGGCGATAGCTCTCGCGCCGGGTCGTGAAAATCGGCGGCGCCTCGATCTTGGTGCGCGCCACGGCCGCCTTCTTCGGGTCCGAGCGCGCGCTCTCGCCGTCGGCCTTGGCCGGCTTCGACAGCGCATAGGTCGGCGAATTGAAGTGGTGCGCCGCGAACACCGCCAGCACGCCGGCGCCGATCAACGCCAGCCAATAGCTCTGCAAGGCGGTCCAGATAGGCTCGACCAGGGTTGTCATGACCCAGGGATCCATATCGCCCTCCTCATGGAATCGATGCCTTTGGAGCAGGTCCGCCGCGGCAGACTAGCCGCACGCGAGCTGGTTGCATGTGCGATTTCACACAAACCTGGGCGAAAGCTTGCAAGCGCGTGGCCGGGCCGCTTGCCTCCCCGCGGCCATGAAACGAGAGGTTCGAAGCGGCTGGACCGGTATAGTCTCCCGCGGAACATGCGGCTCTCGGAACGGGGCTCCCACGTGATGACCTATGACGAGTTCAACGAATTCTGCGGCGCGCTGCCGGCGACCAGCCACGTCGTGCAGTGGGGCGGGGCGCAGGTCTGGAAGGTCGGCGGCAAGGTGTTCGCCATCGGCGGCTGGGGCGAGGGGGCCCCGGCCTTCACCTTCAAGGCCTCGGAGATCGCCTACGAGATGCTGAAGGACCAGCCCGGCCTGCGCCCGGCGCCTTATTTGGCGTCGCGCGGCATGAAGTGGATCCAGCACCACGCCGAGCCGGGCCTCTCCGACGACGCGCTCAGAGACTACCTGCGCGAGTCACACCGCATCGTGGCGCGCGGCCTTCCGAAGAAACGGCAGCGCGAACTCGGGCTCGACGGGCTCTAGCCGACGTTGCGCGCGCCGATGCCGCTGCGCACGCACTTGATCTTGAGGTACTCGGTAACGCCGATCTCGATCGCCGTGCCGGCGAAAAAGGCTTGGGAGCGCAGGGCGCACGCGCTCGCGTCGGCCGCGTCGGGGCCTTGCACGACGACCCGCGCGTTGCTTTCCTGACACTGCACGTGCGGCGTGGCCATGGCGCAGACCAGGAGCAGTACCTTCATCATTCGCCCAACTCCTCGGGAGACGCCGGGCTTCGCACGCCATGGCGGCCTGCGGGCGTCAGCGTCGTGTCGTCCCGCACCCGGGCGGAACGCTCGATAAGACCAGCAAAATGGACCCTTGGCGAGACCCTTTCGGTGGCAAAGGCCACACCGGACTCGCGACCGCGGCAAAAGCCGGGACGACCCCTTGGCCGGCGCGCTATGGTGATCCCGCTTCGCGGCTTCCGTCGAGAGGCGTTTACCGCGCTTGCCATCGCCCACGCTTTTCGAGATCTTCGGGCGCCGGGCCGGCTACGTTCGATCGGCGGCTGCGGACCCGCGGCAAGGCGGAGGCGCTCTTGGAAGACACCCACAGGCATGCCGGTCCGGGGCCGGCGGTCGCATGGCACGCCGCGCCCGTGGCAGCGGTGGTCGATCGGCTCGGGACGCGCTTGGACGGCCTGACCGCGGCGGAAGCCGCCGAACGCCTCGCCCAATACGGTCCCAACCGACTCCGCCCGGCGCAACGCCGGGGCCCGTTGATCCGCTTCCTGCTGCAGTTCCACAACGTCCTGATATACGTGCTGCTGGTCGCTTCCGTGGTCACCGCCCTGCTCGCGCACTGGGTCGATACCGCGGTGATCGTCGGCGTCGTCGTGATCAACGCCGTGATCGGCTTCATTCAGGAAGGCAAGGCCGAGCACGCGCTGGACGCTATCCGGCGCATGCTGTCGCTGAACGCCAGCGTCATCCGGCAAGGCCGGAAGTCCGGCATACCCGCGGAGCAACTGGTCCCCGGCGACATCGTCCTGTTGCAGTCGGGCGACAAGGTTCCGGCCGACCTGCGGCTGGTTCGGGTCAAGAACCTGCAGGCCCAGGAAGCGGTTCTGACCGGCGAGTCGCTGGCCGTCGAGAAGGCCCAGGAACCCGTCCAGGAAACAGCGGAACTTGGCGACCGCACGTCGATGGCCTACTCGGGAACCATAGTGACCTATGGCCAGGCCACCGGGGTCGTGGTCGCGACCGGGGCGGCGACCGAAATCGGCCGCATCAGCTCGATGCTGGCCGAGGTCCAGACGCTGACCACGCCGTTGCTCCAGCAGCTTGCCGTGTTCGGCCGTTGGCTCACGCTTGCGATCATCGCCGCCGCCGCCCTGACCTTCGGATTCGGCGTACTGGTCCAGGGCTACGCCCCGAGCGACATGTTCCTGGCCGCGGTCGGCCTGGCGGTCGCGGCGATCCCCGAAGGGCTGCCGGCGATCATGACCATCACGCTCGCCATCGGGGTGCAGCGCATGGCCCGGCGCAACGCCATCATACGCCGCCTGCCGGCGGTCGAGACCCTCGGGTCGGTCAGCGTGATCTGCTCCGACAAGACCGGGACGCTGACCCGCAACGAGATGACCGTGCAGTCGATCGCGACCAGCCGCCATTTGTTCGCGGTGACCGGCGTCGGCTATCTACCCGCGGGCGAATTCCTGCTCGACGGCGCCGAGGTGTCGCTCGAGCATCGGCCGCTGCTTGCGGAGATGACGCGCGGCGCGCTGCTTTGCAGCGACGCGAATCTTCGACAGCTCGAGGCGCAGTGGCTGGTCGACGGCGATCCGACCGAAGGGGCGCTCGTCGTGGTCGCGATGAAGGCGGGCCTGGATCCGGATTTCGAGGCCAAGAACTGCCCGCGCACCGATGTCATTCCCTTCGAGTCCGAACATCGCTTCATGGCGACCCTGCATCACGACCACGAGGGACAGGGCTTCATCTACGTCAAGGGAGCGCCCGAGCGTATTCTCGAGATGTGCGACCGGCAGCGCAGCTATGGCGGCGACGAACCGCTCGACGCCGACTACTGGCAGAAGCGCATGGAGGAAATCGCCGGGCGCGGGCAGAGAATCCTGGCGCTGGCGTCCAGACCGGCCACCAACAGCCACCGCGAACTGCGCTTCGAGAACGTCGAGCGGAGCCTGGTGCTCGTCGGCCTGTTCGGTTTGGCCGATCCGCCGCGCCAGGAAGCCGTCGAAGCCGTGGCGCACTGCCGCGCGGCCGGCATCCAGGTGAAAATGATCACCGGCGATCACGCCGCCACGGCGCGCGCCGTGGCGGTTCAGCTCGGCCTGGGCCACACCGACGCGGTCTTGACCGGCCGGGACCTGGACGCGCTGGACGGCCCGCGGCTCGCCGGCCGGATCCACGAGGTGAACGTCTTCGCGCGGACCAGCCCGCAGCACAAGCTGCGCCTCGTGGAGGCGCTCCAGGCCGCCGGGCAGGTGGTCGCGATGACCGGCGACGGCGTGAACGACGCGCCCGCGTTGAAGCGCGCGGACGTCGGCGTCGCCATGGGGGTCAAGGGCACCGAGGCGGCCAAGGAAGCCGCCGAAATGGTATTGGCGGACGACAACTTCGCGTCCATAGCCCATGCCGTGGAGGAGGGCCGAACGGTCTATGACAACCTGAAGAAATCGATCGTGTTCATCCTTCCGACCAACGGCGGAGAGGCGCTGACCATCGTCATCGCGATCGCGTTGGGACGACTCCTGCCGATCACCGCCGTCCAGATTCTCTGGATCAACATGATAACCGCGGTGACCCTGGCCTTGTCGCTGGCGTTCGAAGCGGCCGAACCGGACGTGATGCGCAGGCCGCCGCGCCGGCGCGATGAAGCGATCCTGTCGGGCTTCCTGCTGTGGCGGATCGCATTCGTATCCGTGATACTGGTTGCCGGCACCTTCGGGATGTTCGTCTGGCAAAGAGAACACGGCGCCTCGCTGGAGCTCGCCCGCACGGCGGCGGTCAACACGCTTGTCATGTTCGAGGTCTTTTACCTGTTCAACGCCCGCTTCCTGCTCGCGCCGTCGTTCAACCGCGCGGGACTCTTCGGCAGCCGCCCGATCTTGACCGCGATCGGCCTGGTCGTCGTGTTCCAGCTGTTGTTCACCTACGCGCCGGCCATGCAGTTCCTGTTCCAGACCGTAGCGCTCGACGCGGCGACCTGGGCCGAGATCGTCGCGATTGCTTCCACCGTCTTCTTGCTCGTCGAGGTGGAGAAATTCGCTTTTCGGCGTTTTGCCGGAAACTCTGAAGAACCGGGTCCGCGATAGGAGCGCGGATACCGCGTGCCGCCGATGCGGGGCGAGTTGTCGAATGTGGATATGCCAGTCACGGGAGGTCCGTGACCGCGCGACCGGCGCGATCGAGGTGGCGATCGATCGCAATGTCCCTGATCACCGCCGGCTTGGCCTTGTACCAAATCTCCGCAGTAAAGGCCTATTTGACCGCTGGCCTTCAGCCCGCTCTGGTCAGGTGCGGGTCGCGCGGCGCGCCGCGCCGACAAGGAACCGCCTCTCTGGTCCGAGCGATTGGGCACGTGGTTCTTGGCTTGTCCGCGGATCGATTTGCTCTATACCCGTTGCCGCTTGTGCGCCATTGTCGACATGATCCGAGGGAAGATTCCGCGCCAACCCGCGAGGTAGCGCGTTGATTCTGCGGCGAACCAGGCGGGGTCTCCATATTGTCCGCCTAAGCACGGAGCCCAGTTTGGCGCATATGTTCGGAAACGGCTGAGGTGCTCCATGACTATGAGGAAAATTCTCGTACCTTTGAGCGGGCGTTTCGATCCGGACGATCTCGAGTCCCTTGACTGGTCCGCCCTGGAAACCGGCCTAAAGGTTGGACAACAATTGGGAGCACACGTCGAGGTGCTTTGCGTCATAGGTCCACCCAGTGAGCCGGAAAAGGCACTGGCGGCGTGGATCCCGAGCTACGGCGTCGAGAAACTCATTGACATGATCGAGAAGGAGGGCGAAGCCCGTCATAAGCGGGCCAGGTCTTCCTTCGAGGCGGCGATAAACGGCCTGGAGAAGCGCCCCACCATCACGTCTGAAGCGTCTCCCGGTTTCAGCGTGGATTTCGCCGAACATGTGGGCGAAATTCGCGAATCCGTGGGCCTTCGGGGCCGCCTGGCGGATTTGGTCGTGATTGCAAATTCACCCGAGCGGTGGCGCTGGCACTATCGCCCCATACTGGACGCGGCGCTGCGGGATACCGGCCGACCACTGCTCGTGTCGCCGCTCAAGGCTACGCCGAACCTCGGCCGTCGTGTCGCGATCGCGTGGAACGGGAGTATCGAAGCTGCCCGCGCCGTCGCCGCCCTGCTCGACTTCGTTCGACCCGGCGCCAAGGTTGTCATCATGTCGGTCGCGGAGACCGGCACGGTGGCACCGGGGGTCGAAGACGTCGCCGACTATCTGCGTTGGCACGGGGTCGAAAGCAAGGCTCTGGAACTGCGAGGGGACGAGCGCTCGAGCGCCGATTTGATCGTCCGTCGCGCCCTCGCGAGCAACTGCGATCTTCTGGTCATGGGCGCCTCCGTTCACGGTCGTGCGCACCGCGTGGTTTTCGGCAGCATGACCGAAACCGTGCTCTCCCGTGCGGAAATCCCCGCACTGATGGTCGCGTGAGAATGTCAGGCATGACGGTCGTTGCACCGAGTGGATCGCGTCGCACGAGCCCGATCTGTCGAACAACAAGGATTCGATTCGGAACGGCTGCAATTTATTTCGCTCGGTCGAGAGCCATCTCGGGAAGACCGGTTGGGGGGCGATGACGGAGATCATCTTTACTTCGGTTTTCTATGAGGTCGCGGCGCTGCTGGTACTGACCTCGGCCGTCGGCTTTTTGGGCCTTGCGCTGCGCCAACCGCTTATCGTGAGCTTTATTCTGGTAGGCATTCTCGCCGGCCCGCTGGGTTTCGGTTTCGCGGCCGCCGCGGAGCATATCGAGTTGCTCGCGGAGCTTGGGGTGGCGGTGCTTCTCTTTCTGGTCGGGCTCAAGCTTGACCTGCATCTCATCCGCTCGGTCGGAACCGTCGCCCTGACAACAGGTATCGGGCAGGTCGCCTTCACCTCGGTTGTTGGATTTGCCATCTGCCTGGCGCTTGGCATGTCGCCCGTGACCAGCCTCTATGTCGCGGTCGCCCTCACGTTTTCCAGCACGATCATCATCGTCAAGCTGCTCTCGGACAAACGAGAAATCGACTCGCTACATGGCCGTATCGCACTTGGTTTTCTGATCGTTCAGGACCTCGTGGTCGTTCTCGCCATGGTCGTGCTTTCAGCTTTCGGTGTCGGGGCGGCTACCGAGCACCCGATCCAAGATGTCCTTCTGGTCGTGGTACATGGCGCGATACTGATAGGTGCCATCGGCCTGTTTATCCGCTTTGCCGCCGAGCCACTCCTGAGGAAGCTGGCGCGAACGCCGGAGCTCCTGGTGGTTTTCGCCATCGGCTGGGCAGCCGTGCTCGCGGCCTTGGGCGATTATTGGGGCTTCAGCAAGGAATTGGGCGGCCTCCTGGCGGGCGTATCCTTGGCTTCGACACCCTATCGCGAGTCCATCGCGTCGCGACTTTCCAGCTTGCGGGATTTCCTCTTGCTGTTCTTTTTCATCGTACTTGGCGCCCGGCTCGATCTGGGTGGTCTGGGAGATCAGATTCTGGCTGCGTCGATACTCTCGCTGTTCGTCCTAATCGGAAATCCCTTGATCGTCATGATCATCATGGGGGTCATGGGATATCGGAAGCGAACCGGATTCCTGGCTGGTCTCACCGTGGCCCAGATCAGCGAGTTCTCGCTCATTTTCATGGCCATGGGACTCCATCTCGGCCATGTCAGCGCGCAAGCTGTCAGCCTCGTGACCCTGGTTGGCCTGGCAACGATCGCGCTCTCCACCTACATGATCACCTATTCGCAGACACTCTATGCCTGGCTCGAGCGGATTCTCTGGCCCTTTGAGAGAAAAATCGCTTACCGAGAGGCCGCCGACGACGCGGTTGAAGCCGGGCAGAAGTTCGATGTCATTCTATTCGGTATCGGCCGTTATGGAGAGGCCATCGCACAGCGCCTACAGGATCACGGGTTGACGGTCCTGGGCGTTGACTTTGACCCGGAAGCCGTCCGTGATCGTCAAAGCCGCGGATTGCACACGTCCTACGGCGACGCGATGGATCCGGATATCTCCCTGGCCCTGCCGATTCGCAAGGCGCAATGGGTCGTCGCGGCAATGCCGGGGCAGCGGATCGGGCTGACCCACGATGATCCGAGGCTTACGCTTCTGGGCACCCTTCGCGGCCATGGGTTCGTAGGGAAAATTGCAGTTACGGCGGACACCATGAAGGATGCGGCCGAATTGCGCGACAAGGGTGCCGACCTCGTGCTCATGCCGTTCCGCGACGCGGCGGACCAAGCGGTCGATTTGCTTCTCGGAAGAAATCGGCGGTCCGCCGCGCCGGAAGAGCTCGCTATGGCGGGAGACAGCAAAAGAGACGGAGCCTCCTCATGAAAAGACTCCTGATTGCTACCGATCTCTCACGGCGATCCGATAGGGCGCTGAACAGGGCCTTCGCCCTATCCGACGAGCTGAAGGCCCAGCTCGTAGTGCTTCATGTGGTGGACGAAGAGCTTCCTTCCTCGGTTGCGGATCGGCTTAAGGCGGCGGCGGAGACGGCTATCGACGATCGGCTCGACTCCTCCCCTATGCTCAAGAGAAAGGATATCACCCGCAAGGTGGTGTTTGGAACCGGGGCCAAGAGCATTCTCAAGGAAGCGGCAGAGAGCGAGGCGGACCTAATCATCATGGGCATGCATCGGGATGCCTCTCTAGGCGACTTTTTCCTTGGGACGACCGTTGAACGAGTCGTGCGCCGTGGCAACAACCCTGTTCTGGTCGTGAAAGACCGAGTGAAGGGCCCGTACCGGCAGGTGCTTGTCGGGATCGATTTTTCGGTCTACTCGCGACGGGCGGTCGAGTTTGCCGTGAAGTTTGTACCCCGTGGCGAGATCTTTCTGGTGCATGCCTTCGATGTGCCTTTCAAGGGGTTTCGTTCTGGACAGTCTATCCTTGATCAGGTGACCAAGAACCAGCAGGAGAAGATGGACGCTATGCTGGAGGAGGAAATGCAGGCGTTTCTCGCCTCGTTCCCTTCACCGCCGACCGGTTTGAAACGGACTATGCTCGAAGGCACCGTAGGGGAGGTCATCGCAGGCCAAGTCGCAGTGCTACGCCCCGATCTTCTAGTGGTCGGAACCCATGGACGGACTGGTGTGGCCCATGCCCTTCTGGGCAGCGTGGCGGGGGATCTGTTGAGCGATCCCCCATGCGATGTCTTGGCGGTGAAAGCATGGTAGTTCCGATGTGACCCGGCGTCGGTTCTTAATGTTCGAGGACTTGCGAAGCGATGCGAGGATCCATGGCCTCGTTAGTCCGACGTTGCCTCGATTGCCGAGCCGTCGGCCCGTCCGGGGACCGCGTCGCGGAAAAAATTCCATTGGGCGCGCGTCATTGTCGGTCGGAAACGGCGAAAATCCGATGATCCATCTTGTCGATCTTTCGCGCGGTCTATAACCTGTCGGTAGAAAATAATTTCATAAAAAAACCTATCGGTAGATAACGATCTCGCGAATACGCGCGACATGCGAATCGTGCTTCGACCCGAACCGAGGAGAACACCATGGATTGGGGATTCTCGAAAGCAAAGAATCGGTCGGTAACCTGTGCCGCCGCTCTCTTGACGCTTGGATTAATCGTCGCGGCGCCCGCCGAAGGAGGGGCCAAGCAGCCGCCGAGCCCGGCGGATTGCGGCGCGCTTACCGCCGACTTCGCGAAGATCGGGAAGAACAAAACGACGGTCGGCTCGGCGATTTGGATGCCCGAGGCCGCGCCGACGCCGGCACACTGCCTGGTCGAGGGCTTCGTGACCACCGGCAACAAGAAGCAGGGCTTCAACCAGGTCAACTTCCGGGCCTGGCTGCCGGTGCCGTGGAACGGCAAGTTCCACATGCAGGGCGGCGGCGGCTTCGTCGGCAACTTGCCCGCCGCGAGCGCTGCGCTGTTGCGCGGCTATGCCGACATCGGCACGGATACCGGCCATCAGGCCAGCGGCATCGATGCCAGCTGGGCCCAGGACAGCCCGACCAAGGTGATCGACTTCGGCTACCGCGGCGTGCACGTGACCGCCGTGGCCGGCAAGCAGCTGGTCAAGGCCTTCTACGGCGAAAAGCCCGAGTACTCCTACTTCCAGGGCTGCTCGCGCGGCGGCGGCCAGGCCTTCATGGAAGCGCAGCGCTTTCCCAAGGACTTCGACGGCATCGTCGCCGGCGCGCCGGCGCACAACTGGTCGGCCTTCATGGCCGGCTTCGCCGACACCCAGCAGAACATGTACCCGGACCCGGCGAACGTTACCACGCCGGTCCTGCCGATCGCCAAGCTACCGCTGCTCGAATCGCGGGTCGATGCCAACTGCGACGCCGTGGACGGGATCGCCGACGGCATCATCGACGACCCGCGCCAGTGCACCTTTAATGCCGATTCCGACATCCCGATCTGTGCGGCCGGCGACGAGGCCAACCCGAACTGCCTGACCGCGCAAGAGCTCGAGGCCGCGAAGGCGGTCTATAACGGACCGGCCAACGCGCAAGGACAGATCTATGCCGGCTTCCCGGTCGGCGGCGAGAGCGTGGGCACGAACTGGGATCTGTGGATTGTCGGCTTTCCGGACCTGTTCGGCCCGGGACTGCCGAACCTGCACTTCGCCTTCAGCGACTCCTTCTTCCGCTACATGGCGTACGAGGACAACGACGACGGCAGCTTCGGGCTGCACGATTTCGACCTGGAGGAATTCGCGACGCTCGAGCCGATCGGCAAGATTCTCAACGCCACCGATCCGGAGCTGAAGAAGTTCCGGAAGGACGGGCGCAAGCTGATCGTCTGGACCGGCTGGGCCGACGCGGCGATCACCGCGCTCGGCACGATCGACTATTTCGAAGCCGTGATCGACACGGTCGGGGAGCGCGAAACCAACGAGTTCGCCAGGCTGTACCTGGCGCCCGGCATGTCGCACTGCGCCGGCGGCGAGGGGCCGAGCGAATTCGACATGCTGAGCGCCCTGGAGAAGTGGGTCGAGCAGGATGTTCCGCCGGCCGAGATCATCGCGGTGCATCGCGACGCGACCGGCCAGGTCGACATCGAGCGGCCGCTCTGCCCCTACCCGCAGGTGGCCCGGCTGATCGATCCCGCCGGCAGCACGGTCGAGGCGTCCAACTTCGAGTGCGTCGCGCCTTTCGACTAGTGCGAAGGTGACGATAACGACGACGACGGATATCGCCTGATCTCGATATCCGATCGGAGTCAGGCCTGAAACCGCTCGGCGGCCGCGGACACGGCCGCCGAGTTGGCCGTTGCGAAGGGCTCAGGCCGGGGGCTGCGGTTCGGACAACCGTTCAGGGCAGCTCGACCACGCCTTCGAGAACGTCCCAGGCCAGGGAATCGGTGATGAAGGTCAGGGTGTAGGTGCCGCCGCCCTTCAGTCCTTGATACTTCCCCGTGCCGCTGGTCAGGGTCCAGGTGCCGCGGCCCTTGCCGTCGCTCGAACCGGTACCCGGCTTACCTTCGAACTTGGCGACGACCTTCACGTCGTCGGGCATGGTGAAGACCTTGTAGCCCTCGACCTTGGCGGCGCCGCCGCCGATATCGCCCATCCAGAACACTTGGTAGCGGGCGTTGGCCAGAAAGGAACCGCCGGTTTCGTTGAAGATCACGCCATCCATCACGCCTTGATAGAGGCCGTGGCCCGGATTGTCCGGCACCTCGATCTTGGCGCTCGAGACATCGGTGAGCACGGCGCGGCCGGTGAATTTCTCCTTGCCGCCGGCCAGGGACTGCGCGCTCTGTCCCGCGAACACGATGAGGGCAAGAAATGAAATCGCGATATGATGCAAATAGCTATTCATGATTGAAGCTCCCTTGGTTTACCAGAAGCCGCAAGACTTCCGCCGTCATCCTGAAGGGAGGCCAGCTCGCCGGCAGCACGAACTCTGCCGATCGAACTCCAAGATGCTTCGCCCCCTGCTTCAGCTTGGAGACGACTGCCTGTCTTGTGTAGCTGGTCGTGTTGGCCCGGTTCAAGAAACCAAGGCGACGCCAACATGTCGCTAAAATCGGGCTCGGCGCCGTCGGGGGGCCTTCACACCGACGTCATGATACGCCCGTTCGTCGGCGGCCGTAAACAAAAGAAGGGGGCCGGGCCGGCGCGGCCTTGGGCTCACTTTTTTCGCTTCGACGCGGTCGGCGCGCCCTTGTCGGCGAAGCGCCGGCCTTCGACCAGCTTCAGCAGATCGAATGAGCTGATCATGCCGACGACCCGTTTCTCGTGGGTGACCACGATGTGGTGGATCTTGTGCTTGCGCATGATCCGCGCGGCCACGCTCACGTCGTTGTAGGCCGGCACGGTACGCACGTCTTGAGTCATGAAATGGCGCACGGGGGTGCCGTTCTTCAGGTCATGCGCCAGGTCCGCGGTCGTGACGATACCGAGCGGCTCGCCCTCCTGGCCGACCACCGGCAGCGCATGAATGCGGTTGCGCTGCAAGAGGCCGCGCAGGTGCTCGACCGTGTGGTGCGGCTGCGCGGAAAGGACGCGCTTGGCCATCACATCCGCGATCTTGACGTTCATTGGCTTCTCCGGTGCCGATTCAGGATTCCGTGGCGGTTCGTTCGGCGGAGAATAGAGAACAATAGCGCTTGTCGGTCAAATCAAAGTGACCGCCCGCCCGGCCCGGTGCTCGAAAAAGAGGTTCATCCGCGGACCGGGGCCGGCTCGGGCCAAGACGCGGGCGGCGCCAACATAGCGTTGAAATCGGGCTCGGCACACACCGCGGTCACGCTACATCCGAAAGCCGGCCGTGATATAAGACAAACGGGACTCGAGACCGCAGAGCCGCTTGAGCCATCCTCGGACAGGCACTTAGTACCAGAGGCCGGGCCAGCGCCAGTGCGGCGGCGCGTCGACCAGCCGGATCGACAGGGGAACTTCGATGCCCGCCGCCGGCCGCCGCGCCAGCCCGGCTTGCGGCGCCCCCTTCAATTGCAGCAGCCGCCGGACCCGTTCCTCGGTCGGCGGATGGGTGCGCAGGACGGAAGGCTCGGGGATGCGCCGGCCGGGCATCAGTATCTCCTCCCAAAAGCGGCCCTGATAGCGCTCCAGCTTGTCCAGGGCCGAGGCCAGTCCGGCCGGATCGCCGGTCAGTTCGGCGGCGCTCAGGTCGGCGTCGTATTCGCGGGCGCGCGACAGGCCGAGCTGCAGCAGGGCCATCAGCGTCGGCGCGAACACCAGCAGCAAGACCAGGAGCCACGGCACCACGGGACTGCCGCTCAACAGCAAGGGCAGATTGAGGAACAACAGGATGATCCCGAGATAGGACAGCCAGCCGGTGGCCCGGCTCATGGTGTCGGCCAGGCCCATGATCCAGAGGTCGTTATAGCGGATGTGACTGATCTCGTGGGCGAGCACGCCGGCCAGTTCGCGCAGCGAGAGACTGCGCAGCAGCCCGTCGGTGACGGCGACCGCGGCTGCCCGCCGGCCGCCCAGGGCGAAGGCGTTCAAGGTCGAACTGGCCACATAGTAGAGCCGCGGCACGGCGGGCAGCTTGGCGCGCCCGGCCAACTCGCGGAGAATCGCGTGGCCCGCGGGGAACTCGGCTTCGGACAGGGGGCGGGCCCGGTAGAGCGACAGCACCAGGCCGGGCGGGATGGTCGGCGACAGCGCCATCGCGAGCCCGACCATCGCGAAGGCCCAGATGACGCCCTCCGCGCCCCAGATCGTCCAGGCGCAAACCGCCGCGATCGAGGCCATGCCGACGATCAGGAGAAGGGACTGCAGGATGTTCCTCAGTCGATGGATGAGCCTGGTCCGATGGCGCATGGCCTTGCCCGTGGTCCCCGCATAACCCGCTTCGCGCTATCTAGATAGCTTCTCAAGCTTGAACATCAACCGGCGAAGGCACGCGAGTCCGGGCTCGACCGGGAGACAGGGCCGCGGTCTTCGACTGGACAAATCCGGCACAAGGCTGGCGATATTGCGCTATTGGTTCGATCCAGGCGCGGAGCGCCGATTCGATGCGGCGAAGCGTCGGGCGCCGCGGGAGATGTAGGATGAGCGAGACGACCCTGGCCGAGCGGCGCGCGCGGCGCCTGGCGATGGCCTTCCGCCTGGAGGAACTGGCCGGCCTCAGGCTGGCGGCGCGGGCCCGCCTGGCCGCCCTGGTGGTGGTCGCCGTCTGGCTGCTGTTCTGGACCTCGCCGCCGGAGACCGTCTACCTGGAGGCGATCCTGCTGGTCTTCGCGGCGATCGGCATCGCCCACTACCGGGTGCGGCGCGGGCGCTGGGACCGGCCCTGGCTGAGCTATCTCTTCGTCGCGCTCGATTTCGCCCTGCTGGCCTTCGCCACGCTCGGGCTTGCCCTGGTGCTCGAGGGGCCACAGCCGCCGCAGATGGAGCTGCGCAACGGCACCGTCGTCTACTTCTTCATCTTCGTGTCCTTCGTCGCGGTCAGCTCCGCTCCGGGCCTGATGCTGTGGGCCGGCTTCTGCGCCGCCGCCGCCTGGGGCGTCGGGGTGCTTTGGATCCTGTGGCTGCCGGACACGGTGACCCTGGCCGGGCACCACGACCTGGCGCCGGCCGAGCGCTTGGCCCGCCACCTCGATCCGCATTTCGTCGATCTCGTCGTGCGCCAGCAGGAGATCGTCGTCCTGCTGCTGCTGGCCGGGGTGCTGGCGGTCGTCGTCTGGCGCGGTAAGCGCCTGGTCGAGCGCCAGGCGGTGGCCGAGCGGGAGCGGGCCAACCTGGCGCGCTACTTCTCGCCCAACATGGTCGACCGGCTGGCTCGGCGCGACCTGCCGTTCGAGGCGGTCAAGAGCCAGCCGGTGGCGGTGCTGTTCGCCGACATGGTCGGCTTCACCCAGGTGTGCGAGTTCCTCGAGCCGGAGAAGGTAATCGGCCTGCTGCGCGCGTTCCACGGCCGCATGGCCAAGGCGGTGTTCGAGCACGAGGGCACGGTCGACAAGTACATCGGCGATTCGATCATGGCGACCTTCGGCACGCCGGTGAGCGGCCCCCGGGACGCCAGCCACGCGGTCGCCTGCGCCAAGGCCATGATCGCCGCCATGGACGCCTGGAACCGGGAGCGCTGGGCCGAGGGCTATCAGCCGATCCGGGTCGGCATCGGCATCCATTACGGCCCGGCGGTGCAGGGAGACATCGGTGGCGAGCGGCGCTTCGAGTACGCCGTGGTCGGCGATACGGTGAACGTGGCGAGCCGCCTGGAGGCGGCGACCCGCGACCTCGGCGTAGACATCGCGGTCAGCGAGGACCTGGTCCGCCAGGTCCGCGCCGAGGGCGGCGATTCGGTGCTCGAGGGCTTCGTCCAGGCCCTGCCGCAGCAGCTCCGCAACCGCGAGGAGACGATCGAGACCTGGACCTGGCGCGGCGCCAGCTAGGAGCGCAACAGTCCGGTCCCGTCGTGTGGGCACCGCGGTGCTTAGATCTCGAGCCCCGCGCAAGCCGCGGCCTCTTTTCCCTCTCCCAATGGGACAGGGGATGCTGCCCTGCCGTCCGGGGCAATGGCGCCTGGCGTTGCGCGGGAGAGACAGAGCCGCTTTACCAAATCACACGGAGTTGCCCCCAATCGGTCACAGTGCCGCCTTAAAAGACGCTCATGTAAAGGCATGGCGACGGCGGTCAAAAAACTCCTTCTTGTCGGGCTTCTCTACGGCCTGGTTTCGGTCAACTTGGTCGTGCTCTTTCACCTTTACCTGGAGCCGGGCTGGTTCGAGAGCCATCTGCGCTGGACCTACATGGTCTGGCAAGCGCTCGGCCCCGGGGTGGCGCTGGACTACGGCTGGCACGGCGCCTGGCCGCTCAGGGAGCACCTAACGGCGGTGCTCTTCGGCGGCCTGGTCATCGTGCCGCTGCTGGCCGCGCCGCTGTTCGGCGAGGGCCGGCTGTCGCTCCGGCTGTGCCTCGTCGGACTGCTGGCCTGGCTCGCTCTCGGGGCCAATCTCTCCGGCCTGCTCGGCCCGCGGGTCGAGGTCGACGGCCTGATCGCCGCCGTGGCCGAGCTGTCCTGATATTGGGCGCTCAGACCTCGGCGGTGTCCGCCTCCCGGCCCAGGTCGAACATGTTGAACAGCACCTCGGGCGGGTGAGCGCCCGACAGCACGTACTTGTCGTCGAGGATGTAAGTCGGCACGCCCTGGATGCCGATGTGCCGGGCCCGGGCGTCCTCGGCCCGGACCGCCTCGGCGTCCTGGTCGCCGGCCAGGTAGGCGCGCACCGCTTCGGCGTCGAGACCGGCGGCTAGCGCCACGGCGACCAGCACCTCGTGGTCGCCGATGTCCTTGGCTTCCAGGAAGTAGGCGTCGAACAGGCCCTGGACCACCCGGTCCTGGCGGCCCGCCGCCTTGGCATGGCGGATCAGGCGGTGCGAATCAAGCGTGTTGGGGGTGCGCCGGATGGCATCGAAGGCGAAGGCGATGTTTTCCGAGGCGCCGGCCTCGCGCACTTGATCGTAGATCTGCTTGGCGCCGGCCGCGCCGCCGAACTTGACCTCCAGATAGCGCTTCCGGTCCATGCCGCCGGCCGGCATGTCCGGGTTGAGCTGGAACGGCTGCCACGTGATCTCCAGGTCCGGCTGCGGCCGCTCGGCCAGCGCCCGCTCCAGGCGGCGCTTGCCGATGAAGCACCAGGGGCAGATGGTGTCGGAATAGATGTCGATCTTCATGAGCGGCCTCCCGTGCCGGCGCCTGCGGGCTTGACCTTTGGCCCCGCTGCCTCCCACCATAGCGCAAAAGCGGACCCGCCGGGTGCTAATCGCGTCAGCCGGGCAGGGGACCGAGGGAGGCGTCATGGCGGAAGGCTCGCGCGAAACCTGCATCTACGAAACGGATCTGGCGCAGAACGCGGCGAACAGCGTGCCGCTCTCGCCGGTCAGCTTCCTGCGCCGGGCGGCGGCGGTCTATCCCGACAAGGTCGCCGTCGTTCACGGAACCCGCCGCTACAGCTACCGGGAGATGCATGAACGGGCCTGCCGGCTGGCCTCGGCCCTAGCCAAACGGGGTATCGGCAAGGGCGACACGGTGGCGATAATGGCGCCCAACGTGCCGGCCATGCTGGAGGCCCACTACGGCGTGCCCATGCTGGGCGCGGTGCTGAACGCGCTCAACATCCGGTCGGACGCCGGGACCATCGGTTTCATCCTGGAACACGGCGAGGCCAAGGTGCTGATCACCGACCGGGAGTTCTCCGGCGTCGTCCAGGACGCCTTGGCGGCGACCAAGGCCAAGCCGCTGGTAATCGACATCGACGACGAGCTGGCCGCAGGCGGCGAGCTGCTCGGCGAGCTGGACTACGAGGCTTTCCTGGCCGAGGGCGAGCCGGCCTTCGAGGCTGGCCAGCCGGAGGACGAGTGGCAGTCGATCTGCCTGCTCTACACCTCCGGCACCACGGGTAACCCGAAGGGCGTGGTCTACCACCATCGCGGCGCCTACCTGAACGCGGTCGGCAACATGATCACCTTCGGGCTCGGCCGCGACTCGGTCTACCTCTGGACCCTGCCGATGTTCCACTGCAACGGCTGGACCTTCACCTGGGCGGTGACCGCGGCGGCGGCGACCCACGTGTGCCTGCGCAAGGTCGATCCGGCGCTGATCTATCCCATGATCGCCGAGCACGGGGTGACCCACATGTGTGGCGCGCCGATCGTGCTGACCGCCCTGGCCCATGCGCCGGAGGCCAAGACCGTCAGCTTCGAGCAGACGGTAGAGATCGCGACCGGCGGCGCCGCGCCGCCGAGCGCGGTGATTGAGGCGATGGAGCACAACGGTTTCCGCGTGACCCACCTCTATGGCCTGACCGAGTCCTACGGCCCGGCCGCGGTCTGCGCCTGGCAACCGGCCTGGAACGACCTCGGCCTCCAGCAGCGCTCCGCCCTCATGGCCCGGCAGGGCGTCAACTACCTGACCTTGGAAGGTGTGATGGTGGCCGACCCGGAGACCAGCCGGGAGCTGCCCCGGGACGGCCAGACGATGGGCGAGCTGATGCTGCGCGGCAACACCGTCATGAAGGGCTATCTGAAGAACCCGGAGGCAACCGAGGCCGCCTTCGCCGCCGGCTGGTTCCACACCGGCGACCTGGCGGTGCGCCATCCCGACGGCTATGTCGAGGTCAAGGACCGCTCCAAGGACATCATCATCTCCGGCGGCGAGAACATCTCCAGCCTCGAGGTCGAGGAAACGCTCTACCGCCATCCCAAGGTCATGGAGGCCGCCGTGGTCGCGCGCCCGGACCAGAAATGGGGCGAAAGCCCCTGCGCCTTCGTCACCCTGAAGCCGGGCGAGAGCGCCGACGCCAAGGAAATCATCGCCTTCTGCCGGGACAACATGGCACACTACAAGGCGCCCAGGACCGTCGTCTTCGGGCCCTTGCCCAAGACCTCGACCGGCAAGATCCAGAAGTTCGTCCTGCGCGATCAGGCCAAGGCGCTCTGATGACGAATCCGTCGATGAAGATTTCACGCTCCGCAATAGGCACGAGCCGTTGCTCATTTCCCTCTCCCGTCGGGAGAGGGCGGGGGCCGCGGCTAAGCCGTGGGAGGGTGAGGGGGCGCTGGTTATGGCGGGTGGTGCCGAGCACAGCGACGGTTCGCCACCGGGCACAAGCCAACAACCCGCCCTCACCCTCCCGCTTCGCGGGCGGCCGAAGGCCGAGCGCTGCGCGCTCCCTCTCCCGAGGGGAGAGGGCGAAAGACCTCGCTGTCGGCTCCACCGACCCATCGCCTTGCCATGGCTGAGAAAGATCCCTTCGGCCTCGCCGGCAAGGCGGCGATCGTCACCGGAGCGTCGAGCGGGCTGGGCTGGCATTTCGCCCGCACCCTGGCCAAGGCCGGTGCCAAGGTGGCGCTGGCCGCCCGCCGGATCGACGCCTTGAGCGAGCTGGCGCGCCAAATCGAAGCCTTCGACGGCCGGGCCATTCCGATTGCCCTCGATGTCACCGACATCGCTTCCGTGCGCGCCTGTATCGAAACCGCGGAGACCGAGCTGGGGCCGATTTCGATCCTGATCAACAACGCCGGCATCGCCCAGACCAAAGCGGTGCTGGAGATCGATGAAGACGACTGGGACCGGGTGATCGACACCAACCTCAAGGGCGCCTGGCTGATGGCTCAGGAGACCGCCCGTCACATGGCGCGTCTGGGTCACGGCGGCTCGATCGTCAACGTCGCCTCGATCCTCGGCCTGACCGCGACCAAGCAGCTTGCGGCCTACTGCGCCTCCAAGGCGGCGCTGGTCAACCTGACGCGCGCGCTGGCGCTCGAGCTGGCCGGCGACAAGATCCGGGTCAATGCCCTGGCACCCGGCTATGTGGAGACCGAGATCAATCGAGAATACCTCGCCGGGCCGGGCGGCGCGGCCTTGAAGAAACGCATTCCGCTGCGCCGCTTCGGCCGGCCGGAAGACCTGGCGGGCGCGGTCTTGCTGCTGGCCTCGGACGCATCGGGCTTCATGACCGGCAGCGTCCTGGTGGTGGACGGCGGTCAGTCGGCGGGGCTTTGATATGGACTGGAAGCTGTCGCCCGAACTGGAGGCCCTGCGCGGCCGGATCCGGGAATTCGTCGCCAAGGAGATTTTGCCGCTGGAGGCCGACCCGGCGGCCTGGGACGAGCATGAGAACATTGAGACCGGCCGCCTGGAAGCGCTGCGCGCCAAAGCCAAGACAGCCGGGCTGTGGGCGCCGCAGATGCCCGAGGCCCGGGGCGGCCTTGGCCTTTCGGTCGCCGGGATGGCGGTCTGCTACGAGGAGATGGGCCGCTCGATCTTCGGACCGGTGGCCTTCAACTGCGCGGCGCCGGACGACGGCAACATGATCCTGCTCGAGAAGGTCGCGAGCGAGGCGCAGAAGGAACGCTGGCTGCAGCCGATCGTCGAGGGCAGGGTGCGCTCCGCCTTCGCCATGACCGAACCGGCGCCGGGCGCCGGCTCCGACCCCTCGCTGATGCTGACCAAGGCGGAGCGCCGGGGCGATACCTGGCGGATCAACGGCCATAAGTGGTTCATCACCGGCGCCGGCGTGGCCCAGCACTTCATCCTGGTGGCGCGCACCTCCGAGGACCGGCGCAAGGGGCTGACCGCCTTCCTGGTCGACCGCGACCAGCCGGGACTCGAGATCGGCCGGCGGATTCCGATCCTGGGGCCCGAGGAGCACGGCGGCCACTGCGAGGTGACTCTGGCCGACCTGGAGGTGGCGGACGAGAACCGCCTGATGGCGGTCGGCGACGGCCTCAAGGTCACCCAGATCCGCCTCGGCACCGCCCGCCTGACCCACTGCATGCGCTGGCTCGGCATGGCCAAGCGCGCGCTCGAGATCGCCGCGCCCTATGTCGCCGAGCGCGACAGCTTCGGCAGCAAGCTGGCCGAACACGAAGGCGTGCAGTGGATGCTCGGCGAGGCGGCCATGGCGATCGAGCTGGGCCGCCTCTTGACCATGAAGGCGGCGGTCAAGCTGGACCAAGGCGATTTCGCCCGCAAGGAGGTCTCCATGGCCAAGGTGCAGGTCGCGGATACGCTGCACAAGGCGGTCGACACGGCGATCCAGCTTTTGGGCGCCAAGGGCTATTCCAAGGACACGCCGCTCGAATGGATGTACCGCTACGCGCGCCAGGCGCGCCTGGTGGACGGCGCCTCGGAGGTGCACAAGATGGTGCTGGCGCGGGCCTTCCTGGCCGAAGGGGCGGACTTCTGGAGCTGGCCATGAGGTTGAGCCCGCAATTCTCACACTGGCCATGGCCTGCGTCGGGTTCAGGCGTCCGCTCGGCCAGGAGAAGGCCGAAAAGCGGTGCAGCACACCGCGTTCCGGTCTTCGACGCCGCGGGCGGGCCGCCTGGGCCTGACCCTGCGGGCGGCGCTGTCCCGCCGACAGCGCGCGTCGAGCCGCTTGCCCGATGCGCTGCATCGCGCCGCACGGCTTTCCTACCCTATCGACGGGACAGCGCCGCGCAGACCGTGGCCAGTGTGCGAAATGCGGGCTAGCGCGGCGGAAGCCCGGCTGTCCGAGCTGAAGCAGGCGCTGGAGGCCTTTTTGGCCGGCGCCGCCGAGGCCGAGTCGGTCGCGATCGCCGACGCCAAGCCGCTCACCGGCGGCGCCATTCAGGAGAACTGGCTGATCGACGCGGACTTTCGCGGCGGCCCCTTGACCGGTCGCCAGGAACTGGTGCTGCGCACGGACGCGCCCTCCGCCGTGGCGGTCAGCTTGAGCCGCGCGCAAGAATTCAGCCTACTGCAGGCGGCTCGCGCGGCCGGCGTGACCGTGCCGGAACCGCTTTGGCTGTGCGACGATCCAAGTGTGCTCGGCAGGCCCTTCTACCTGATGCGCCGGGTCGCGGGAACGGCGGTCGGCAGCCGCCTGGTCAGGGACGGGGGGCCCGGCGGCGACAAGGCCGCGCTGGCCGAACGGCTCGGCGAGGAGCTGGCGCGGATTCACGGCATCACGCCGCCGCGCGACGACCTCGGCTTTCTCGAGCTGCCGGAAGGCAATCCGGCCCGCCACGCCGTCAGCCGCTACCGACGGCTGCTCGATGCCTTGGGAGAGCCGCGTCCGGCGCTTGAATGGGGGCTGCGCTGGTGCGAGATCGCAGCCCCGCCGTCCGCCGAGCTGACCCTGGTGCATCAGGATTTCCGCACCGGCAACTACATGGTCGACGCGCGCGGCCTGACCGGCGTTCTGGACTGGGAATTCTGCGCCTGGGGCGCGCCCATGAGCGATGTCGGCTGGTTCTGCGCCAGGTGCTGGCGCTTCGGCCGGGACGACCGCGAGGCCGGCGGCATAGCGCCGCGCGAGCCCTTCTATCGCGGCTACGAGAAGGTCTCCGGCCGCAGGATCGATCCGCAAGCCGTGGCCTATTGGGAGGTCATAGCGCACATCCGCTGGGCGGTCATCGCGCTGCAGCAGGGCGAACGGCATATCTCGGGCGAGCAGCCCTCGCTCGAGCTGGCGCTGACCGGCCGGCGCGTCGCCGAGCTGGAACACGAGGTGCTGCGGCTGACCGGGCCGCGGCGCTGGCGGGCGGCCTGATGGGCGACCGGCCGGGAGGCGCGGAGCTGCTGCGCCAGGCGCGGCGCAGCCTGCTCGACGACCTGCTCGGCGCCCTGCCGGAGGACAGGCGCTACGAGGCGCTGATGGTGGCCAGCGCCATGGCCATCGTCGCGCGAGAGCTGGAGGCCGGAGAGCAACGCGACGCCGAGCGCCTGGCGCTCGAGGCCCTGCTCGGTCAGGGGCCGGGGGCGGATCTGGACGAAGCCCTGCTGTCGCTGCGCCGCCGGCTGGCCGAAGAGATCAGGGCCGGCAAGAGGGACGCGGCCCCGGAGCTCCACGCGCTGTTGGAGCGTGATGCCCGGCTGCGGCTGGCGATCAGCAACCCGAAGCTCCTGCCTGCCGACAAAACGTCCTGATTCCAGCGTGTTATCTCGCGGTCCCGCGACCAATGATTCAGTCGAAATTAACTGAATGAGACTAGACTATTTAAAGTATAAGATGCGGAGAGCGCCGCCATGACCCATTTCCTGATGACCGACGACAACCCCGAGGGCCATCGGCTCGAGGACCTCCTCTGCATGATCCGCAAGGACATCATTCTGCGGGCCGGCAAGATCCTCGACGACCACCGCGCGGAAGCGCGCCAGGTTCTGGAGAACAACGTCAAGATCCTGCAGCTGCTGACCGAGAGCATCAACATCGCCGAAGAGAGCACGCGCCTGCTCGACAAGCACCTCGGCCCGTCCCAGCCCGGCCAGCCACGGATCGGCACGCACTAGCATCGGGTACGCGCTGCGCCCTCCATACCCGCGTTCATAGAGATCGATTGACATTGCCGGCGGCTTCCGGCTCGCTGGCGGCGAACCTCGCCGTAGCGAGCCCTGGGAGGCCTGTGCGATGGGTGCGCCGGAACAGCCGGAATCTTCACCGGGCTTTCTCACGCTCGCCAGAAGCAACGGGATACCCCGACGGTAGCTGCTCGCCGCGCTCGTCGTCGGCACGATCCTGGTGGCGATCAATCAAGGAGATGTGATCCTGGCCGGCGAGATGCCGAACTGTCTCAAGATTGGCTTGACCTACCTGGTGCCCTATTGTGTCGCGACCTATGGCGCCGTTTCGGCAAAGCAGGCGGCCGGCACGTCATGAAGGCCCTGGCCGGCAAAGCCGGCGGTTCAATAAAGTCACCATAACAAAGGCTTGGCAATGAAACTTAAACCAAGGTCGGCGCGACGGTGTTTCCGGCGGCGCCTGGCATTCGGACTGCTGGTGGTCACCAGCGGCCTGTTTTCGCTCGGACCCGCCGAGGCGGAACCGCAGGACGGCCAGAGGTTCCAGGACTGGCAGGCGCGCTGCCAAGGCGGCGCGACCGGTTCCGACGCCCCGTCGTGCTTCATCTTTCAGAACGTGGTCGAAACCGATAAGGATCGGCAGGTCATGATGTTCCTGGTGGCCTATCCGCAAGGCCAGGCGCGGCCGCGCGCCGTGGTCATTCTGCCTCTCGGCATCGACCTTCGCGGCGGTGTCGAGGTCAGCATCGACGACGGCGCGCCCGAACGCTATCCCTTTCTCAGTTGCTTTCAGGATGGCTGCCAGGCCCACATCGACCTCGACGACGCGACGCTGGCAAGATTCAAACGCGGCCTGAAGGGCGTCATCGCGTTCCGCGCTTTGCCCGACGGCCGCGGCGTGCGACTGCCGGTCTCCTTCAAGGGCTTCACCGCCGCCTTGAAATCGCTCCGCTAGACGAATGGTCAAGCATGCTGCGTCTCTACGACTTTCCCGACTCCGGCAACGGCTACAAGGTGCGCCTGCTGCTGAACCAGCTCGCCATACCTTTTGAGCTGATCAAGCTGGACATCATGAAGGGCGAGACGCGGACGCCTGAATTTCTGGCGAAAAACCCGAACGGCCGGATTCCGACATTGGAGCTCGAGGACGGCAGCTATCTGGCCGAGTCGAACGCCATTCTGTTCTATCTGGCGGAGGGCACGCCCTTCCTGCCCGACGACCGCTCGACCCGGGCCCGCGCGCTCTCCTGGATGTTCTTCGAACAGTACAATCACGAGCCCAACATCGCCGTCGCGCGCTACTGGCTGAAGCATCTGGCGATGGACGAAACGCGCCGCGCCGCCCTGGCCGAGCGGCAAGCCAAGGGCAGGGATGCGCTGGGCGTGATGGAAGGCCATCTCACCAAGCAGGATTTTCTTGCCGGCGGCGCCTATTCGATCGCCGACATCGCGCTCTACGCCTACACCCACGTGGCCGAGGAGGGCGGTTTCGACCTCGAACCCTATCCGGCGATCGGCGCCTGGCTCGGCCGGGTCGCCGGCCAGCCGCGCCACGTCTTGATCACGGACCCATAGGCCGTGGCGCGGGAAGCGGGCGACAACCCGGCCGACCACGGCTTCGCCATGCCGGCGGAGTGGATGCCCCACGCGCGCTGCTGGATGATGTGGCCGACGCGTAGGGAGCTGTGGGACGACTTCGCCGCCACCAAGCGCAACACCGTCGCCGTGGCTCGGGCCATCCGGCTGTTCGAGCCGGTGACCATGATGGTCCGGCCGGAGCAGGCGGCCGAGGCGCGCGCTCTGTTGGGGGCCGCCATCGATATCCTGAAAATGCCGATCGACGATTCCTGGGCGCGCGACGTGGGCCCCTGCTTCCTGGTGGACGGCCGGGGCGGGCT